>NZ_LBNA01000054.1:0-180683 GCF_001005515.1 Acinetobacter sp. Ag2 | reverse complement strand
GCCAGCTTTTAATTCTTAAAACACCCTCAACTAAAATGTTGAGGGTGTTTTTTTATGCGTAAATCAAAGAAAATAATAAAGAAAAGAAAAAGATAGAAATGAGAAAAAATTAAGAATAGAAATAAAAGCGCTACCTTGTGGTAGAGCTTTTAACTGAAAGGAATTTTTATCTCAAATTTAATTGTCGTCTTGCATGTTTTAAAGCTGTTCTTATGCCTTCTTCCAATGTGGGGTGATAGAAAGGCTTGCTTAATATTTCATCGATAGTGAGATCTTCAGCGATCATCCAAGACAGTAAATGTGCCATATGTTCTGCAGATTCAACAAAAAGCTCAGCACCAAGCAACTTTCTGGTTTTTTTATCCACATAAACTTCAATTGCACCTTTATTTTTTCCTAAAACTAATGCTCGCCCTTGTTTTTCATAAGAAACGAATCCTGTAATAAATTCTATATTTGATTTAGACAGTGCAGCATAATTTTGACCGACCATTCCCATTTCAGGGCTACAGAAGACAATACCCAGCGGTGCCAGCGTATTTAAATCTTGAATT
Organism: Acinetobacter sp. Ag2; assembly: GCF_001005515.1. Classification (NCBI taxonomy): domain Bacteria; kingdom Pseudomonadati; phylum Pseudomonadota; class Gammaproteobacteria; order Moraxellales; family Moraxellaceae; genus Acinetobacter; species Acinetobacter sp. Ag2. The sequence continues at coordinate 180,129 of NZ_LBNA01000054.1, read as the reverse complement.
TTTGGGAAATTTAAACAGCTTGAAACAACATTCCTCCCTTCATGCGCTGCTTCATGTTGTAATGGCGTTTGTGTAAATGCATCTCCAACAATAAATATTGGAAAATTAGCGAGTTGTTTTGAGTTTTTATGAATAGGTAGATTTTTTAAATCTGAAAATGAAGCATCTATATTTTCTAACGCAAGAGTTGATAAATTTGAACTTCGACCTGTTGCCGTTAAAACATAATCTACCTGTATTGTATTGGTTTCATCATTTTCTATAAATGAAACTGCAACCCCAAGCTCTGTGTCTTCAATTGAGTTGGGTAAAATCTCGAATTTAATATCCAGCTCTTTTGAAAGTGTTGTTTGCGCAATTGCTTGTAAACTTGGGCTGGTCAATACACCAACTTTTTTACTTCTAGCAAAAATAGTCGTATTCACGCCTAAACGATGCATGGCTTGGGCTAATTCAATAGCAATTACGCCACTCCCAATTACTGCAATTGATTTAGGTAGCGTTTTAAGTTCAAAGACTTCATCGGATGTGATGAGTTTATTCCCAATATTCTTTTTCCAATCTTTGTCGTAGGTTGGTGTTGAACCGACAGCCAAAATAAATGACTTTGCTTGATATCGTTGACCATTGACCTCAACTGTATGGGCATTTATAAACTTAGCTTCACCATCAATTTTATGTTTCTCTTCCCAGCTTTCTACATCTTTCAGTGTTGCTCGTGCAAAGCGATCACGTAAATTTTGGACATGTTGCATCACTCGATCTGTATTAATTTCTGATTGAACACTTAAGGCAACTTCATCCGCGTGTTGAATATCATGCATTTGATTGGCTGTTGAAATTAAAACTTTACTTGGCATGCATCCGACTCGAACACAGGTAGTATCCCAAGGTCCTTTGTTAATTATCAATAGGTTGGAGGTATATTTAATTGCTTCTTTATATGCGCTGATGCCTGCTGTTCCTGCACCAATGATAATGATGTCGTACATTGTATAAACCTGATTTTAAATAATAAAAATTACATTAAAAAACATTTTGAAATAGCGTATTTACACATATAAATATCTATGGTTACATAGCACTCAAAATAATCTACAACAATTTTTTGGGGACTCTTACGTTGAGTAAAATTATGGACACTAAGAAGGTTACTGGCAAGTTAAGTGCTATAGCAATTTCAATTTTGTTAGCAAGTTGTGGTGGCGGTGGCGGTTATTATGATGGTAATAATAGCGGCTCAAATAATGGTAATAATGGCGGTGGCACAGAAATAGCTCTGACTTCAGCTGAACTTTTGTCTGTAGGGCAAAGTAAAGCAAGTTTGAATGCTGGAACTGATGATAGTTTAACTTTAACAATTAGGACATTAGATAAGAATGGTGCAATTATTCCAAAGGCTAATGTCAAAATTGAAATTGTTGATGCTGCTAATTCTGGTGCAAGCTTAAGCACCCAGGGAAATTTACCGAGTGATGACAAAGGTATTGTAACAACTAATGTTGTACTGTCAGCGAGTTCAAATTTAAATTTTAAGATGAATCGAACAATTACCATCGTTATTACATCTGGAAAAGTGAAACAAGAACTTACAATACCTGTAAATGGTACAGTTGTAGCGATATCTTCTGATGTTAGTCTACTTGAACAAGACCAAATTGGCACTGTTACTGTAACTGCAGTTGATGCTGCAGGAAAAGCATTGGTTGGTGCAAAAGCTTCACTTGTTAATGCATCGGGTGAAGAGGTTTTTTCAGCTATCCCGACTGATGTCAGTGGAAATGCTATTTTCAAAATACCGTATGTTACTGTTCGAAATTCGACGAATCAAAAGTTGGAGCTAATAGCTAAAATTGCGGTAGAAGGACAAAATCAAACAGTTTCAAATTTACTTTCCTCAGGTGGTATTATTTTAACTGCTAATATTGCCAATAAAGTAATTCAAGCAGTCTCAGATAGTAATCCTGTTGGTGTTGGTGTAAATAAGAATATTACGGTTAAGGTTTCAGCTCTTACACAAACTGAATTGCAAGGGAAGACAGTAAGCTTTGAGACAACAAATGGCACTGTAACTCCAACAGCTGCAATCACAAATATTCGTCAAGAAAATGGGCAGTGGGTTGGTGATGCTACAACTGTTCTAAATGGAGCAATTGCAGCTATCGCGACAATTTCTGCACAGTTTGGCAACAATGTAATTTATATCTCACAACAAGTGAGTGCCGGCGTTCCAAAAACTATTTCAATTCAATCCGAGGCAAGTGTTTTGGCTCCAGGAGCTAATACTAAAGTTATTGCATTGGTAAAGGATCAAAATGGTACACCAATTCCAAACATAAAAGTTAACTTTAAAACTCTGAAAGATACTTCGCTCAGTGGTCGTATTTCTCAGCCATCTGCTATCACCGATTCTGCGGGACGTGCTACAGTTATTTATACTGCTGGTTCTGCTCAAACATTAGGTGGGGGCGTTGAAATTCAGGCTTCAACTGAAAGTGCTGTTGCTCCAGCCCCAGTTTATTCTGAAAACTTATTACTTACAGTTTCTATGCAATCCGCATTTATCACAGTTGCCCATAATGAACAGATTTTAAAAATTGTTGGTGATGATACCAATTATTATAAAGATTTTTCTGCGACTGTAGTTGATACGGCGGGTAATCCTATTCCAAATCAAAAGATTAGTATTTCTTTAGATTTAGACAGTTTTTACAAAGGTGAGTTTAAGTGGGTGCGTGATTATACCTATGGTCAAGATGGTTCTGGAATTTGGGATTGGTATAGTTATCTTGATTGGTCACGTGATTATACAGTTTACGAAAATAAGGTTGCTAAGCGTGTAGTTACTTATGTTCAGTGTCCAAGTACAGAATTCCCAAATCCTATTTCTATCCTGGCAGCGGATGGCTCCATATTGAATACAAAGGGTAGCTTTGTTACTGATTCACAAGGTAAATTTGCATTCAGAATTAGGTACAATCGAAACTATTCAAATTGGTTACGAGTTAATTTAACAGCTTCAACAATTGTATCAACGAAAGATAACAAAACGGCTTTATCTTTTATGCCATCTGTTGCGGAAGATGATGTTGATAATTTAAATGGTAAATATAGACCTGATCGTGTTAGTCCCTATGGAACAGATATTTCTAGCTGTTCAAATTATAAATAGTCTGAATTAATTTAAAAAAACAGCGCTTCTGCGCTGTTTTTTATTTTACGGATGTACCCATACTCACGCCAACAGTGGGTCTTACATTCATTGAACTACATGCAGATAAAAATAGGCAAGAGATTAAGATCAGACCAACAACTTTCATTTAAATATTCTCAATTTTAAATCAGCACTATTGTAAGTCGAATTATTCGTTTGCGTGTGTAGTAAAATTATTGTCTTTATTTTTTACTGATTACTGATTTAAAGTTGGATGAAGCTAAAAAAGCTAAAAGTCTAAATGCTTAAACTTTTAGCCAATCTATGTTATTAGTTTTTTAAAGTTTAAGGTGTCGTAAACTGCAAAACACGATTACCATGTTGATCGACTAACTTTAAGGTCTTGTCATAGACTTGAAAGCCCTGAGCTTTGCTTAATGCTTCAGTATATTGGGTGGCGATTTGCATGCTGCTTGGACAAAGCATTTTGGTCGAAGCCAATTGCCCGATCGTGATATGTTGTCCTTTTAATGCATATTGTCCCATGATGCGATTACAGCCATCACTGCCACTTACACGTAAATCTGAACCAAATTGAATACTGGGAGCCTTACGTGAGCTTGGGTCAGCCTTATATTCTGTTGCACCAATATATGTGAGGGTCCAATTTTTATTTTGCAATAAACTGAGGTTTTGTGCTTGCTGGGTGCTACTTGGTGTTGAGGTACATCCAGTTGCAAAAAGTGTTGATGTTATTATTGTCGCTGCAATAATGGCTTTGAACATAAGTGTTCTCCCTAATCTTGTCATAATTTTATATCAATAGAAATGAAGTATATCACTGGATTAATTTAAACACCGTTACATATTATTTCGCATATTCTTCTGGTAAACCTAAACGGAGAACCTTAGAAAAATTAGCACTATTTTGATATTTAAAATGTGCATATTCATCAGTTCTGGGATTCACATGGGCTTTTTCGTACCATTCATGCATAGACCACTGATGATTTAGAGCACCTAGATCGTACAAATAATTGGGTAAATATCCAGAAGCAATTAAACGATAGTCTGTTGGAAGTTTTTGAGCTGAAATGGCTTGAACCATATCAAAAACCAAAGTTGTGCAGTTGCTGGTTAGGGTGTTATACCATTTTGGATGCTTGGCTAAATCTGCAGATTTAGATAAGTATTCTTCAAATAATGCTTGGCTTTCAGCCTTTGGTAATCGAACAGGGAAAAAATAAACTTGTTCACCTCGGATATTGCTTCGTGTATAGACAATATCTTTTTCATCTGCGGCAATGAGGCTTAGCTCAAACTGTCTAAAGAAACCACCTATCGCAGAAAAACTTTCATTTTTTTCTTTACGAATTTCGATTGAGAAAACTAAAGGTCGTTGATTTGAAAAATTAAAACTCACTAAGGTATGCGCAATTTGTGGTCCCATCCAATATGAGGTGATGATATTTACACCTGTAATATCATCTAAATTATACGTTCGTGTTTCCCATCGCTCATCATATTGATCGGTTGTGCGCCAATCGAAATTTCGAACATTATGAATTGTGACCAGTTGACCTTGCTTTTCATAGCTAAAAATTCTGGAAACTTCAGGACTCCATTCACGGTCTTGTTTAGCGGGGATATTAAAATACCAAACCAAGCTCAGAAGAAATGCAACCAAATAAATCAAACTGTCAATTTTTCGAGTAAATAGATTCTTGGTGAAATAAATTCCAAGAATGCTCAGCGCAAAAATCGCCCATAGGATAATAATAAAATAGCTAAAGATTTGACCTAAAGGTTGTTGAATCCAAATGGCAAGACAAAACCAAATACTCGTCATGACAACAAATAGGCTAAATAAGGAATGGAGTAAACCCATTCCTAATCTGTGTAGCATTGGTTTCGTTTTTAAGCTATCCATAAGCAGCTATTTTTATTAATAAAGTTCAGTGCTATTTTCTATATGTTGCAAATTCAAAAGCAATAGCTGTTTTGTCGTCAACATGTGACTCGCTGGCGACTTTCTTAAATTCTTGAGGAATTTCTGGATAATGTGCATCACCTTGAACATCAAGATCAATATGAGTCAGTTCAAGTCGATCTGTAATATGAATCGTTTGCTTGAAAATTTCACCACCACCAATAATAAAGATGCTGGTTGGTTTTTCTGAAGCCAAAACATCAGGAATGGCTTGTTCCAAAGCAGATTCAATACTGTTGGCTGTTTTTACACCCTCAAACTGCCAATCTGAATCACGTGTAATGACCCAATTTACACGCTTTGGTAGTGCGCGTCCCATTGATTCAAGTGTTTTACGACCCATGACAACCACGCCACCTTGGGTAATTTCTTTGAAATGTTTTAGGTCTGCCGAGATATGCCAAGGAAGATCATTTGCTTTACCAATGCAGTGTTGTTGATCCATGGCAACCACATGAACAATTTCAAAATTTTTAAATGTCATACTTAATCCACTTCGTCATCCATTCCATGATTTTCCTCCTTGAAAAAGGGAGCAAAATCACAAATTGGATTATTAAAAATTACACAGCAACTGGAGCTTTAATCGCAGCATGGGATTCATAACCCACAATTTCAATATCTTCAAATTTGAAATCAAAAATATCTTGAATCGCAGGGTTAAGTTTGAGCTGACATAATGGCAAAGGTTCACGGGTCAATTGTAATTTTGCCTGTTCAAAATGGTTCACATACAAATGTGTATCACCGCCAGTCCAAACAAAGTCTCCTACGCCTAGACCACAAACTTGTGCAATCATATGAGTCAGTAATGCATAACTGGCAATATTGAAAGGAACACCCAAGAAGACATCAGCACTACGTTGATACAGTTGGCAAGACAGTTTTCCATCTTGAACGAAGAACTGAAATAAAGTGTGACATGGCGGTAAAGCAACTTTGCCTGCTTCTTTTGGATTCCAACCTGATACAATTAAGCGACGTGAGTTTGGATTGGTCTTAATTTCATTAATTAACCAACTGATCTGATCAAAACCATCATTTTCAAATAAACCATTTTCTTTTTGAGTTGCCCCAAAATTACGCCATTGATGACCATAAACAGGACCAAGTTCACCTTCAGGACGACCAAAACGGGCAGTTTGTTCCGCAGTAGACCATTCATCCCAAATCGACACTTTATTGTCTTTTAGATATTGAACATTGGTGTCACCTTTTAAGAACCACAATAATTCAATCACGATTGAGCGGAAATGAACTTTTTTAGTGGTAAGTAAAGGGAAGCCCTTAGACAAGTCAAAACGCATTTGATGACCGAATACAGAACGAGTACCTGTACCTGTACGATCACCTTTGTCACCGCCATTGTCTAGGATATGTTGTAGAAGGTCTAAATACGCTTTCATAGAAGTTCCAATTTGGGAAGGGGGATGATACAAATGACAGATTATGTCGCACCATTACCCATTCGTAATACTTTCGAATAGTCTCAGAGTTTATACTAATCTGGCTTTGTTTTTAACAAAGAATATTTTTCTGTTTGTGACTTTAATCGAATATTTAGAGAATTTGAAAATGAGTATAAATTTGAATGAACTTCCAGCTGCTTTACAAGCGTATAAACAACAAATTGCGGCAACTAAAAAAGACAGCATCGAAATATCATTACTGCCTGCTGAGCATTTAGAAATTTGGCAGAGTAAAGTTGGCGGACATCCTTATTTACATTTAGCGCAGCAATATCCGCAAAGCTCAGAAGGTGAAAATTTACAATTATTGGCGCAAATCAATTTTGCTGAATTACCAGAAAATAATATTTATCCCCAGTCTGGGATCTTGCAATTTTTTATCAATCCACATGATGACTTATATGGAATGGATTTTGATGATCAGCAAAAGCAAGATGGTTTTAAAATCATCTTTCATGACAGCGTTGAACATGATTCTGCAAATTTGCAAACAAATTTTCCAAGTTTTGATGGAGATGATATTTATAGCCCGATTGCAGGTCAAGCCGCGATTCAGTTTGAGAAATCTGAAAGTTATATCGATATGAATAACTTTGATTTTGCTGAAAAAGTGACAGACCCTTATGACCGAGATGATGAGGAGGAGTTCTGTGATGAATATACCGAAGTTATTTCAGCGAGTGGGCATCGTTTAGGTGGATACCCATTTTTTACTCAAACTGATCCACGTGAATACAATGAGTCGATTCAAGACTATGTGCTATTACTGCAAATTGATACAGATGATGCAGGTGAAGTAGATATCATGTGGGGTGATTCTGGAGTAGGCAATTTCTTTATCCACCCTGATGATCTTGCCAAAAGAGATTTTTCTAAAGTTGTTTACAATTGGGATTGTTATTAAGTATTTTTTGGTGAGCGACCAAGCTGATGTCCTTTGCATCAGCTTTGAGATAAATAGCGATATTAATGATTTAGTTTTAGCGCCAATAAAAAACAAAAAATGTGACCAAATTGACAGTTTAATATGTTGATTAGATTAAGAAAAAGTTTTACCGCTACAGCTAATAAAATTATTTATGCTTATTTTTTAACCAAACAAACCCTGTCTGTTTTTAAGGTAATCTCAAAAGTTTCAGTAAGTTGAAAGCAGACAAATGAGATTTATTAACACTTACATATTTTTTTACATGTTTTAAGTCTACATTTTAAGATTTGCTGATTAGTATTCATGGCTTGTGAAAAGTTGTTATTGGTTTAAACAAGGTGGTTTGAATCAATTCAAAAGGGCAGTTTGAGGACAGTACATGATTTACGACCACAATGTTAATATGAATGAATACGTGAATCCCACGGTTCATATTCAGATTCGATCGGAAAATCAAAATAATAATTTTCGACCAGAAGAATACCTAAAAAGCAAAGCCTTTGAAAATTTTAAAAATCAAACTGAAGCGTTCAAGAAAGAAAGTTTAATCGATATTGGTAAATTCACCGAAAAACTCGTTAGCATGTCACGAAGCACTACAGCACATCGTTGTGCAAGATATGTGCGGATTGCATTAGAGTCAGCAGGTGCCCGTTTTTCTGATCATCCTGTAGCAGCATCAGATTGGGGTTCAACTCTGACAGAAATTGGTTATAAACAAATCCGCCCAGATTTTGATAATCCGCAAGAAGGTGATATTTATATCATCAACAGTACAAGCCGTCATCGCTATGGGCATATCGCCGGCTTTACAGGTACACAATGGGTTTCTGATTTCAGACAACGTAGTTATGATGTTTATAAAGATCCCAATGTGACATATGAATATTATCGTCTTGAAGCTTAGTTGATTCGCCCACTTTTCTCAAAATACCCAATGCAGTAAAACCCACCGCTTGAATTGATATCCATAATTTATGCGATGGTGGCAATAAAAACAAAATCAGCAACAAAGCGAAAATTGGGAAAATAGAAAAAAGAATTTTAAATCCCTGAGCATATGGATGTGTTGTGGAAAGTTTTAAGTGCAATTGGAACAAAATATGAATCAATACGCCCAATAATAAGCACACGACTGTGAAAATAGGGCTTAACTTTTCAATTGAAGCGCAATAATAAATGAGTGCACAGGTCAAAACTGAGCTGATTAATTTAATTTCACGTGTGCAACGTGAGGAATACCAAAAATCTAACATTATTTTGATACTTGCTGTGGAGTGTTTTTATTGAGTAATGACAACGGGGAAAAAATACATACTGCCAAAACCATAAAGCCGATGCCTTGTGCGCCCGGAATTAAAATTTCACCCTGATTCATATTTTTGAAAATCAAGACCAAGAGCAAAGCTAAGGGAATCCATGTCAATAAACGATAGAATAGTCCAGTTGGATTTTTCGCAGCAAAATGAATTTTACAGTAACGACAGATCAAAAAAATAAGTCCTGTGCCTGCAAAAAGCAAAATATTATCGATAGTTAAAGGTTGATACCAATATAATCCAATACTGAGTATTGCGGATAAGATGAAGAAAATTAATTTCTTGGTGATTGAGACTTTAGGATCAAACCAAAATTCAAGCATAGTAATTTCATTAAAATTGGACCTTTCTAATTTAGCATAAAAAAGGTGAAGCATCGCTTCACCTTTTAAAACTTAAACATAAATGCTTAAGTGTTTTTTTGTGGACCCCAATCAAAGATTTTCTTTTGGTACGCATACCAAATCAGCCATAACCCCGCAAGGATCATTGGAAATGAAAGGATTTGACCTTTGGTCATCCAACCAAACAAGATATAGCCCTGATCTGCATCTGGTTCGCGGAAAAATTCCATAAAGAAACGCGCACAACCATAACCCATTAAGAAGATTGCAGAAACTGCATAACGTGGACGAGGTTTGGCACTGTAGAACCAAAGAATAAGGAACAGCAATAAACCTTCACATAATGCTTGATAAATTTGTGAAGGATGGCGAACTAAATGTAATGGGTCAGTTGGAAAAATCATCCCTAAGGCAAAGTTAGGATCAGAGACTTGACGTCCATACAATTCACCACCAATAAAATTACCAATACGACCAAACATTAAGCCTGTTGGTACACAAGGTGCAATAAAATCAAGTGTTTCAAACCAAGTCTTTTTATACTTATGACACCATAACAGCATGGCAATCATTACCCCAAGGAATCCACCATGGAAACTCATACCGCCTGTCCAAACTTTAAAAAGCCAGATTGGGTCTGCTAAGAATTTATCAAACTCATAGAATAAGACATAGCCAATACGACCACCCAAGACGACACCAAGTGCACCATAGAATACTAGATCGGAAACCATTTCGGCATTCCAGTGATCGCGTTGTTTGGCACGGTAGTTGGCAAGTCCCCAGGCACATAAAAATGCCAAAAGGTACATGAGTCCATACCAATGAACTTTGACTGGACCCAGTGATATTGCAACCGGGTCAATATTCGGGTAGGTGAGCATTCCTAATCCTTGATTTTCTATTTTGCACAGATTTTAGCTGAAAGATATTAAAAATGTTGTACATTCAATGTGTAAACTTCATGGAATGTGCTTTATGTGTATTGTGGCGTTGGCTTGGCAGGTTTTAGATGACTTACCTGTATGTTTGATCTCCAATCGCGATGAATTCTATCATCGTCCGAGTACTCAATTACAACAGTGGTCAGAACACGGAATAATTGCAGGACAAGATTTACAGTCGGGTGGAACATGGATGGGCGTTACTCCACAGGGGCGATGGGCGATTGTGACCAATTATCGCGATGGAGCAGATAAACAGACTTATCCCACCACGCGCGGAGATTTGGTTCAAAATTTTTTAAAATCTGAGCAAACACCTATCCGTTTTGCCCAAGCACTTGAACAACGGCAGCGAGACTATGCGGGTTTTAATCTATTTGTAGGTGATCAACATCAAGCTGTGTATATGAGTAATCGTGGTGAAGCCCCACAAGTTTTATCGCAAGGCGTATTTGTGGTTTCCAATGGATTGATGTCTGATGATTGGGAGAAAACCAAGCATTTGCGTAAACGATTTACCCAAGAATTTTTACCTATGCTACAAGTCACTTCTATTCTTGAATCAGATTTACAGCATGCAGTTTGGGATATTTTGGAGGATGAGCGCAAAGTTATTCCAGATTTACTTCCAAATACAGGGATCAATGCAGAGATGGAAGCATTATTGTCTTCAACATTTATACAAAGTCCAGTCTATGGCACACGTTGTTCAAATTTTTTAAGAATTGGTCTCTCAGCGCTGGACTGGATTGAAAAAACGCAACAAGGTGAGCATTTGGGGGAACTGGTCGAAATTAAGTGTAATATTGAAAGATAAAAAGCCATGCAAAACTAAAGCTGCATGGCTTTAAAAGCATAATACTTATTTAACCTGCAATCACACCACCATCTTTGCGTGTGATCACGACGGTTGCTGAACGTGGACGAGCAACTTTATTATTCGCATCCTTTTGTGATGCAGGCCAGTGACTTGAAGGTTTATCAAAGCTTGGTGAGTCTTCACCAGGATGTTGAACATTGATGAAAATCGCTTTGTAGTCCGGTGTCATGGTCACACCCGTAATTTCACATTGTTTCGGACCTGTAAGGAAACGACGCAGATTCTCATCGGTCACTTGCTTGCCAACAATGGTTTCTTGTCCCGCTGAGGTAATAGCTTTTGCACCATCACCGACTTTACCTGGCAATGCGGCAAGCATCATACAGTTGGTTGTATCTGTATAGGCACCATCATCGGTTTGAATCCAAAGAACACCACGAGGGTCAAACCACATGCCATCTGGTGAAGACAAATCATTATTATCATTCAACGCAGAAAGGTTAATGTTGCTCGCCATTTTTGCTTCAGCGCCAAATAGATAAATATCCCAAGTGAAGCTTTCTGCTGTGGTTTTATTATCTTTCTCATGGAAGCGGATAATATGACCATTGACGTTGCCTTTACCGCCTTCAGGATCACTATAGTTTCTCGGGTTGGCGGCATCTAAAGCATGTGTTGTACCACGATTTGAGTTGTTCGTAAGCGTGACATAGACCTCACCATTTTCAGGATTTACTGCAACCCATTCTGGACGATCCATTTTAGTCGCTTTGACGGCATCACCAGCAAGTCGTGCAAATGTTGTGACATCCGCTTGAGATTTAAATGGATACACCGTATTGGTATCATTTAAACCATTTTTTCCATATGCCAACTCAATCCATTTGCCCGTACCATCATTGTTGAACTGCGCTACATAAAGTTTGCCACTGTTCATATACTTATCACCAGCGCGATAACCGCCATTGACATCTTTGGCATCCCATTTGGCATCCGATACGAATTTATAAATGTATTCGCCACGTGAATCATCACCCATATAGAAAGTCAAATTTTCGCCTTCGATTAAACGACTGGCACGACAATCCTCATGCGCAAAACGACCTAATGATGTCCGTTTTACTGGGTTTGAACGACTATCAAATGGGTCAATTTCTACGATCCAACCAAAAGTATTGGCACTGTTACGATAATCTTTGTCAGCAGTCTCTGCGGTAATAGACGAATTCCAACGATCATATAAATCTTGACTTTCGATTGCACCAATTGCTGTTTCCCAGCCATAACGAGAACTTGCACCATCTTTTAAGCCATAGCGATTGAGTGCAATGATTTCTGAAGCAGTCCGCTTTGTATCATCCCCTTTGTTGCGTACAAAATAACCAATGAAGTTTTCTTCTGTGGTGAGGTAGGTTCCCCATGGTGTATAACCATTACCACAGTTGTTATGCGTACCACGTGTTTGCTTTGCCGACGGTGAATATTTGGTTTTAATTAAATCTGAACCTGCAACAATGCCCGCAAAATCCATCACTGTAGATGCGGTAATACGGCGATTAAATGGTGAACTTTTAACAATATCCACTTTTTGAGAACTTGCATCTTTTTTTAATTCGATAATGGATACGCCGTGTGCGTTCATTTCACGAATAACTTCATCTTCTGGACGACGACCATTGACTCTTGTTGCACCTTTAGGATGTAAAAAAGTTTGGTTGATGTATTCATGGTTCATTACCAGTAAACCACTATTTGATGCTTTTGCATCATATTTAGCTGTATTGGAATTTAAACCAAAATAGCTCATCCCATCATGACAATCCCCTGATCGTGCAGTGAAACTTACACCTGAAGGAACGTTGTTGTCATCCCATTCAGCAAGGTTTTGTGTCAGTGGATCTCCGAGTGCATAAAGCACTGTAGCTTCGTAGCCTGCTGGAACAGTAACGATATCATTCAGATTTTTTGCAACAGGTGTAAAGCTGAGTTTTTCTGGTTTTTTTACCGAACTATCTGTATTTGAAGGGTTGTTATCGTCATCATTACAACCTGTCAAGCTAGATGCTAAAGCTAATGCTGCTGCACCACTGGCTGTTTTGGTAATTAAACTACGACGAGAAATCCGTTGTTCTAAAATGTCACGGAAATGAATGTTATTCGAAGTATTGTTATCTAACTCTTGATCTTCATGATATGGCGTGAGGTCTGTCATAAGATTCCCTATGGCTTTAACTTTAGATGAAATGTGATTTTGATTCAGCTTAAAAACATAGCGAACTAATATGTAAACTCTCTTACTTTTATATTTAATATTGGTTAAATTTAATATTAATTTAAGAAGGTAATAGGAATGTCACAAAGAGATAAATGTTGAGTAATTTGTTGTTAATTTATACATCAAATTTATGATCTATATTTAATAGTGAGAATTTATTCGGTGTAAAATATTAATATTCACTAAGTTTTAATCAAATTATTTTAAATATGAGTAATAAAAATTAGGTGATTTATCTTTTAATTGTTGAGGGGGAGATGGTCAGAGAAATTTTGAGAATAAAAAAATGGCTTTTAAAAGCCATTTGAGTGTTGAATATTTTCTTATTTTTATGATTTAGACATCTGCAGTTTTGCGCTTTTCGATCATTTTACCGAGTAACAAGCCGAGTTCAAATAACATCCACATTGGAATGGCTAACATAATCATTGATATTGCGTCTGGTGGAGTAATAAACATCGAGACAAAGAAGCAGCCGACCACAATAAAACGACGTTTTTCAGCCAATGTCTTCGTGGTTACGAAGCCAATAAGAATCAAAACTAAAGTAATAATTGGAATTTCAAAGGTTAGACCAAAGACCAAGAACAGCTTTAAGCAGAAACTTAGATAGCTATTAATATCCGTCATCGGTGCAACTGTTTCAGGAGAGACGCTGATGAAAAAGTGTAAAATTGAGGGTAAAGCAACGAAATAAGCAAATGCGATACCCGAATAAAACAGAATAATGCTGCCAAATAAGAGTGGAAATGCTAGATTCTTTTCTTTTTCGTACAGTGCTGGTTTAATAAATGCCCAAAGTTGATAAATAATAAAGGGCATAGCGAGCATCAGTGCAATAAAAAAATTCAACTTAAATGGTGCCATAAATGTTGCAGTGACATCCGTTGCAATCATGGTTGATGTTGCAGGCAATTGCTTTCTTAATGGTTCTGATAGAGCAATATAAGTTTTATTGGCAAAAGGCAATAAACAAAAAAAGATCAGAATCAATGCACCCACAATTTTAAATAGATGCTTACGCAACACCATGAGATGTTGTGTAATCGGCATTGCATCTAAAGGGGGACGTTCTGTCGATGCGCTGTCTTGTACCTGAGGCGCGAGTGAATCCGTCATACGGCTACCTTAAGTTGTGGTGTTGTGACCATCTCGATGGGAACAATTTGTGGAGCTGGCATCATGCAACTTTGCTGATTTAATCCATGATTTAACATATAAATAGAAGGAACCTGAGTATCTAGTTTATAGTAATGGTATGTTGCTAAAAGATTTTTTTGACCTAGCTGTTCAGCATGGGTTTCTTGTTCTATCGCAATTTTTTGTTGTTGTAGCTCTTGCATCTGAGCTTGCATTTTTTGTTCAAGTTCTTGAATCTTCTGCATCTCTTGCTGCATTTGCTCTCTAAACTCAGAAAGACGTAACTCACGATCGATATCATTTTGGACACTTGTGATCGCCCGTTTAAATTTACTGTACCATTTGGCAGCAAAACGAGCAGCTTCAGGAAGCTTATCGGGTCCCAATACCAAAAGCGCAATGATCCCGAAAACTAACAGTTCTGAAAATCCAACATCTAACATGATCTACGCCTCACCGATTAGTGTTTTACAGTAGAGTTCACATCAGTATTGGTCGTTTGATGCTCTAATGTACGAGTTTCAGTGATTGAAGCTTGGGTCGCTTCTTCATCTTTGATTGATTTCTTAAAATCTTTTACTGCACCGCCAACGTCTTTACCTAAATTTTTCAGTTTCGATGTACCAAATAGTAAAATCACCACGATTGCAAAAATAAGTACATGCCAAATCGATAATCCAGCCATAGTTTTAACTCCTATTTTATTTAGAGCTATAACAACAGTTATCCGTGACAGAAAAGTGACATTAATATTTCAATTTAAAGACAGAAAATATTTTTGAAATATTTTGCGATGTTAAACACTATCGATTTTGGAAAGTGCTAGTATGATCATGATTTGAGAATAAGGGGTATATTGTGGCTTTGTTATTTCCAGTTCTGTCATTTATTTGTGGGTTAATACTGGCGAATAGCAAATTTTCAATGAATTTAAAGACGATGATGTCTTTATTGCTGGCACGTGTCTTTATCCCGATTGTCATCATCTACAATATGGTTTTTTATAAATCGGGCAGTATTGCTTTAATTCTATTTGCCTTTTTCTCGTGCTTTATCCTTTTCTTTGTTTACTTAAAACGCTCGAAAGATCGTTTGGCATCGCTATGTTTTAGTTATACCAATATGGCATGGTTAGGCTTTCCAATCGCTTTAGCAATTTTTGGTGCTGAGCATAGTATGGCCATGATTCCGCTTTATATCGGTGTTTCGATTTTTGGCAACTCATGGGCTGTGACCTCTGTAAGCTCAGCGTCTCAATCTAAAGTATTACTGTTTAAAAAAGTGCTTCAATCACCGCCCGTGATTGCTTTAATCATTGCAGGACTTTTACGTTGTTTTGAGGTACAACACTTTCAAACCCAGCAATGGGTAGATTGGATATATAACGCCTCTAAGTGGAGTATGAGCTTTACCGGGATGTGTGTATTGGGGATGTGGTTAAGAAAAACCAAAGTGCATGTGGACGACTTATTGATCAGTGCTCGACTGGCAATACTGAAACTGTTTTGTGGGATGATCTTATGTAGCTTGGCGTATTTCTTTTTACCAGTTCCACAAATTCATGACTATATCGGTGTGATGTTCTTACTATTTTGTTTACCTCCAGCTGCCAATATTGTGGCTTTAGAAACGCACTATCAAGGAACGGGTATTTCAGCAAAGTATATTGCTTCAGGAACAATAGTCAGTTGTGTGATATGTGTCTTATATGGTGTGTTGATTCATTTTTTATCGTTCTAATTCTTTATTTTTGTTAATTTGGAAGGCTTTGAAAAGCCTCATGATTTCTTTGTGCGCCTATAAATTTTATTCCTCCCTCATTTTAAAGTAGGGGAGGAATTTTCAAAGGTAATTTTTATTTCAAACTGGCTTTAAATAATTGCATCGCTTGACCACGATGACTTATTTTATTTTTGTCTTGTTTGCTCATTTCTGCACTAGAAATCCCCAGCTCTGGTAACCAGAACAGTGGATCATAACCAAAACCATTTTCACCACGGGCTTGTTCTAGCACCTCACCTTGCCAGATACCTTGGAAAATCTGTGGTAAAGGATCATCCGCATGCTCAACTAATGCTAATACACAGACAAACATGGCTTCGATCACTTGATTCTCTTTTCGCAACGGTTTGAGGTTTTCGAGTAGTTTTGCATTATTTGCTGCATCATCGCCGTGTTCACCTGCATAACGTGCTGAGTAAATTCCTGGCGCACCACCTAATACAGGAACACAAATCCCAGAATCATCTGCAATTGCAGGTTTGCCTGAAATACGGCTGGCATGACGTGCTTTGATAATTGCATTTTCAATAAAGCTTAAGCCATCTTCAATCGCATCTTCGATATTCAACTGACCTTGAGGAATCACGTCAACAGGTAAAGCCAATTCAGCAAACAGTTTTTCAAACTCAGCAATTTTGCCTTTATTATTACTGGCAAGTACCAGAGTTCCTTGGGATAACCAATCTTTAGATGACATGATCCAAACTCAGAAAGTTAAAATGATGCTATTTTAACTGAATCAGTGAATTAAAATGTGGCTAAATTTGATGATTAGCGCTGTTTTGCGCGAGGAGGGATTTAATAGTCTAGCGCTTGCTTAAGCTCAACGATGTCATCATTACGCATCAGCCCTGAGCTTAGATTGAGTTTTTGGATACTTTGGTCTTTCATGATCAAGCGTAAATAATAATGACGATCCAAGAATGTTTTTTTGAGTTCTATTTGAGCAATATCACGCAACAAAACTTCTTTCTTAATGACACTTCTGCCTTTGAATTCGATGGTTCGGATTTTATCCTGAGTCAAAACCAGAATAGGGGATTGATTTTTAAATAGTAAAACTGCTTTTCGACTCAAGAAATATGAAAAACTTGCCAATAATGCAATGACAAAAATTAAATAAAGACTTTTAACACCATTCTTAAATTCAAACAGTTCAATAATGAGAAGTAGGGTAGCGTACCAAAATGGGCAGGCAAAAATACCAGTAAAAATTGCCAGTGGAAGCATTTGACGATGTGAAGCATAATATTTTTTCTTATTCATATTTTTCCATGTATAGAAGAATCTGACTCAGCGGACAAATGCAAAAGCGTACCTTGATGAAAAATCATTTGCCATACTTGCTGATCATTCATTACCCAGATCGAAGCACGTAAAGCTGAATTGTATTTTACTTGAGTATTGGTATCGACTTGATAGCTGAGGTAAGTCAACAAAGCACTATGAGCAGAGAGTTGCTGTAGTTCGAAGTCTTGTGCATGAATCATATCTGTGTCCAGATCATTTAAAAGTGCTTCAAGCATTTGGCTTTTTTTTATGATCCGACCTGATTTAGTGATTTCTTTGAAATCGGGGTGCAAGCGCTGATCCAATATTTTATGGTTCCGTCGCTCAGAATGATGTAATTGGCATTCAAATTGGATTAATTGAGCGAGCGTTTCTTGCATTATGTTGAACTCCTATTGAAATATTTAAAAGTCTGATAATCAGTGCTGATTGAAATGAGCCTTGTTATGCACGAAGTGTTAGCCACTTAAACTAGTTTTTTAATTCTTGTTTGAGTTTATGTTCCAATTCAGCATAGTTTTCTATAAACCAGCATGCCTTTCCATGATTTGATTCATAAACAAAATCTGTGAGTACCTTAATGTTATGGGTATATTTTTCAATATTTCCTACAAAGGCTAAACGGATTTTATAATTGACAAATTTTTGGATGAATTCGCCTGCAATTCTATTTTTCAATTGAAAAAAGCACTTTTCTATAGATGTTACAGGCAATGCAATCAGCGCTATATTTTCAGCAAATGCCAAACTCAACAGGTCATTGATATTATGCAATGAATACGTTGTAGCCTCATTTTGAGGAATAATTAAAATTCGTGTGTTATGAAAATGTTGAACCATATGTGTCATTTGTATCTACTCGTTGTTGCATAAAAAAAGCACCCGAAGGTGCTTTAAAATATTTTCAAGCTTATTGAGCTTGAATCCATTGATCTGCACGTTGTGTTGCAGTACGAATTTGATCTTGAGTCAAGTTTGCAGCCAAAGCCGTTTTTTTACTTTGAGACATATTGATCACTTTATTGTCTAACATGCCATCGCGTGTAGAAAGTTCATACCATTGGTACGCACCCATATAGTTTTTCTTTTGTTCTTCCATGACTGCAAGGTTAAAGCTCGCACGGTTGTCACCGTGGCTTGCTGCCTTTTCAAAGTATTGGCGTGCAGATGTTTCATTTTTAGCAACACCTAAACCGTCAGCATACATACGACCTACATTTAACTGAGCTGCAGAAATACCTTGGTCAGCTGCCGCTTTAAACCATGTAAATGCTTGTTTAAGATCTTTAGATACACCACCAGTACCGGCTTGGAAATGTGTTGCTAAATAAAATTGTGCTGCTGGTTGTCCAGCTTTCGCTGCTTTTTGTAAATCTGAAACATTCATATGTGCATACTGAGCTGCCATCGCTGAAACAGATTGTTGTTGCTGCGGTACATAGTCCGCATGGGCTTGAATACTGAGCAGCCCAAAAAATAATGTACTGCCTAATAATAATTTCTTCATAGAGCGCTCACTCGATAAATAGCGACTTCGCCGAACAAATTTGGGACAGCTTTACTTAAAAAGCTCCCTTGTTGGTTCCCATTTACAGCGAGTCGATCAATAATTTGAATCTGATTTTCAGCACATAAGGCTTCAAAATCGCGAAAAGTGCATAAGTGGATATTAGGTGTATTGTACCACATATACGGTAAGGCATCAGAAACAGGCATCTTTCCTTTCAGCGCAAGGAATGAACGTGTCTTCCAATACGCAAAATTAGGAAACGTAATAATTGCTTGTTTCCCCACACGCACCATATCGCGCAGAAGCACATCAGGTGCATCTACAGCTTGCAAAGCTTGTGCCATTACGACGTAGTCAAAAGACTGGTCAGCAAAGCGTCCCAAACCGAGGTTTAAGTCTTGTTGTATAATATTTAACCCTTTGCTGACCGCAATTGCAATCTTTTCTTGATCAATTTCTAATCCATAAGCATGAATTTGCTGTTTTTTGCTCATTTGTGACAATAATTCACCATCGCCACAACCTAAATCGAGCACACTTGCACCAGGATTGATCCATTTTTCAGCCAATTGTTGGTCAATACGCATTACAAAGCCTCCTTAGGTGTTGAATTGAGGTGTTCAGTACCACCTAAAAATGCACGTAAGGATTTGACGTACAATGGAATTGGGAACAGAAAAGAATCATGCCCCTGTTCAGCATCAATATCTAAGTAGCTCACTGGTTTTTGATTGGTAATCAAGGCATTGACGATTTCTTGAGAGCGTTCTGGGCTAAAACGCCAATCCGTGGTAAATGACACCACTAAAAAGCGACATTTGGTATTGGACAAAGCTTTGGTTAAAGATTGTTGGTACTCACGTGAAGGATCAAAATAATCCAAGGCTTTGGTCATGATCAAATAAGTATTGGCATCAAAGTTACGACTGAATTGTTCACCTTGATAACGTAAATAGCTTTCGACTTGGAACTCTACATCAAAACCATACATAAATTTGCCAGATTTTAAATCACGACCAAATTTCTGTTTCATGGCTTCTTCTGAAAGATAGGTAATGTGTCCAACCATACGCGCCAAAATTAAGCCACGCTTTGGATAACTATCTAACTCCAGATAACGACCATTGTGAAAATCAGGATCAGACAAAATGGACTGACGAGCAACTTCGTTAAATGCAATATTTTGTGCTGAAAGTTTAGGTGCACTGGCAATAATGACGCATTTCTGTAAACGGTCAGGATAATCAACAGACCATTGTAAAGCTTGCATGCCACCCAATGAGCCACCAATAATTGAATACCAAACTTGGATTCCTAAACGATCAGAGAGAAGTGCTTGAGTTTTTACCCAGTCACGCACAGTCACTAAAGGAAAGTCAGGACCATATGGGCGATTTTCATTTTCAGGGTTAGGCGATGTCGGTCCTGTTGAACCACTACAACCACCAATATTATTTAAGGCGACCACAAAGAATTTTGAGGTATCAATGGCTTTTCCAGGTCCAATACATGCATCCCACCAGCCAGCTTTTTTATCATCGTCATGATGGTAACCCGCAGCATGATGATGTCCTGAAAGTGCATGACAAATGAGAATGGCATTTGATTTGTCAGCATTCAACTCACCATACGTTTCCACCATGATTTCATAGCGTGGCAACACTCGACCACATTCAAGTTCTAACGGTTCTTCGAATTCAAACTTTTGTGGAGTCACAAGCCCCACTGAATCAGCTGGAAAAGACACTGGAAATATTCACCTTAAAATTTTAGGTAGCAGAATAAATTGATGTTACTCACAACGACATCATCATTATTGCGAATAAACGAATGATACGAAAGTCATTTTTCAACTGCACATGACTTTAGTCTAGGTTTAACCACTAGGTTTTAATGCCTTAAATGATGATCATTCAGCCAATACTTTAATTTTGCTCAAATTTTATTGCACAATTAATGACAATATCAAAAAACATATTTTGTGAATAGTTGCTGATCGATATTGAGTTGATCCAAATCGCATTTAGATGAAATGAATGGTCAAAGCACTTTTAACTTATCCCTGCGTCATGATGTGTAATATCAATCAATATCAATAGATAAAAGAAAGGATACCACTCAGGGGTATCCTTTCTAAAGTCATTTAATTGATATAGCTTATACAGCAGCTGCGATCACTTGATCTGTGCTGAGTACCCCTTGATCAATTAAACGATTGGTCGCTGCAATTATTGCCTCAATAGATGAAGTCACAATGTTGTCATGTACACCAGCACCAAATGCTGACTTACCTGTGCCTTGAACTTGAAGTTCAATTAATGCCAAGGCTTTGGCATGTGCACCAGAGCTGATACTACGTTCTTCATAGTTCAAAACATCAATTGGTAATTGAAGTGCATTTAAAATCGCTGAAATTGGACCATTGCCTTCACCACGTAAACGCTGACTTTCTCCATTCACGACTACCTCAAGCTCAATGACCTGATTGCCATTTTCGTCTGAAAGTCTGTAGTTTTTCGCTGAATAATGAGCATCTTTTGCAGAAACATAAGTGTCTTTAAACAAAGTCCATATTTGCTGCGCTGAAACTTCGACACCTTCTTCATCGGCAACTTGCTGAACAATTTGCGAGAATTCAATTTGCAAGCGACGTGGTAATACAACGTTGTAGTTTGATTCTAATAAGTATGCAATACCGCCTTTACCCGACTGTGAGTTGACTCGGATAACCGCATCATAATCACGACCTAAGTCTTTAGGGTCGATCGGTAAATAAGGCATATCCCAAATTTCTTCGTCTTTTTGGAACTCAAAGCCTTTTTTAATTGCATCTTGGTGTGAGCCAGAGAATGCAGTAAAGACTAAATCGCCTGCATATGGGTGTCGTGGATGGACTGGTAAACCTGTACATTCTTCAATAGTGGCGATAATTTCATTAATATTAGAAAAATCTAATTCGCAAGCAACGCCTTGGGTATACATATTCAAGGCAATTGCAGCAACGTCAACATTACCTGTACGTTCGCCGTTTCCAAATACACAACCTTCGACCCGATCAGCACCTGCCATGATCGCCAATTCAGACGCAGCAATACCACATCCACGGTCATTGTGGCAGTGTACAGAAATGATCACTCCATCACGACGGGCTAAATTACGATGCATCCATTCAATTTGATCTGCGTAGACATGAGGACCAGATACTTCCACAGTCGCAGGCAAGTTTAAAATAACTTTATTGTTCGGAGCTGCTTCCCAAATTTCGGTTACGGCATCACAGACATCTTTTGCGACTTCTAATTCAGTCGCAGTAAAGCATTCTGGGCTGTATTGAAAAATGAATTCGGTTTCAGGCTGTTTTGCAGCATATTCTTTAACTTTGGTTGCAGCATTGATTGCCAATTGTTTGGCACCATTCACATCGACATTCAACACTTTCTTACGGAAGGTTGGCGAGTTTGAGTTATAGATGTGAACAATAGCACGTTTAGCCCCTTGCAATGATTCAAAGGTACGTGCAATCAAGTGATCACGAGCTTGTACTAAAACTTCGATATAGACGTCATCTGGAATATGACCTTCCTCAATCAATTTGCGTGTGAAATCAAAATCAATCTGAGATGCTGAAGGAAAACCAATTTCAATATGTTTAAAGCCAATTTTGACCAACATTTGGAACATTTTGAATTTCTGTTCAATGTTCATCGGTTCAAAAATTGCTTGGTTACCATCACGGAGGTCGGTACTCATCCAAATAGGCGCTTTATTGATTTCGTTGTTTGGCCACTGACGGTCAGGCAAGTCTACACGCTGGTACATGCGACGGTATTTTTTACTTGGATCAGCCAACATCATGAGGGAACTCCTTGTGTAGTTGTCGTTGCTCGCTTCTTGGGTAAAGGCAACTTACTACCGATATAGATTGTGTCTATCTGTTCAATTTACAAGTATTTTTATGGTGAAAATAATGTAAATTTCAAAAAATTATACGTGGATATCACGATATAAATTTAAACACTGAATACTTGCAAATGGTTTAACTTGAGATTAATTCTAAAACAGTTGTCTTGGAAATAATTTCCTTAATTTGCATAAAAAATATCAGTTGAGAGAAAAATTTCCTTTGAATGGCTTAATCTTGAAAAATATATTCTTGATTGATTTCATTTATGCGAGCTGTTCCCATTAATGCCATGGTAATTTCAAATTCTTCCTTTAAAATTTTAAGCACATGTGCAACCCCTAAAGCACCTGCAACAGACAATCCATAGATTGCAGGTCGTCCGATCAGCACCGCATTTGCACCTAAAGCCAACGCTTTAAAAACATCGGTACCACGACGAATACCCCCATCCAAAAGTAGGGGGAAGTCATTCGGTACGACCTTACGAATTTGTTCCAGTGCTTTGAGTGGTGAAATGGCACTATTGAGTACACGTCCACCATGATTGGAGACGATCAGTCCTTGTACACCACTTACGACAGCTTTTTGTGCATCAAGCGGATGTAGAACCCCTTTTAAAATCACAGGTAAAGAAGTTTGAGCAATCATAAATTCAATATCTGCCCATGTCGGTGCAATTTGCATTAAGCCCTGAAAAACTGGATGTTGATCTGCTGAGATTTCTGGCAGAGGAATATGTGTAGGTGTGTGTGGGTGTTGCATTCCTTCGGGCAATTGAAAATTCACACGACGTTCACGATCACGAATACCTGTATGTGGTGAGTCCACGGTGATCACAATCGCTTTAAAGTTTTGTTGTTCTGCTAAACGCACCAAAGCCAACGATTTTTCACGATCACCTTGCCAATACAGTTGAAACCATTTAAATGGATTTTCTTTCTTGATCAAGCGCATATCGGTGTTGGTAAATGTGCTGAGTAGCATATTACTTCCGAGAACCTCAGCAGCTAGGGCTGTTGCTGCCTCACCGTCTGGATGAAACAATTGCTGATGTCCGATGGGTGCAAGAAAGATTGGATGAGGGAATACTTCGCCTAAAATTTCACATTGCGTTGAACCTTGGGTGAGGTCATTCAGTAATCTGGGGATGAGTTGAATTTTTTTAAATTGTTCTAAGTTGTCTCTGACACTTTGTTCATCCATCGCCCCACCTTGAAGGTAGTGCCAAGTATTTTCAGCTAAATGCTGTTCAGCCTGCTTTTCATAATCAGCAATAGTCTGTAAATGGGGGGGAATTTGTGTGAGAGGGGGGAGGATGTTTTTAATCATTTATTGACTGTCCAAATTTATGCAAAACATTTTCATCACAATAATGACTTGTTGGCTAAAACTTATAAATCACTCCATTCACGTAATAAATTGTGATAAATCCCAGTTAAACTAATTACTTGCTCATGTGTAGCAGAAAGTTTTATGGTTAATTTCTGAATATTCTGATCAAGATCGAACAAAATTCGCCGTTGAGCATCTGAGGAAACAAAGCTTTGTGCCCAAAAGAAAGAAGCAATACGAGCACCCTTAGTGACAGGGTTGACGCGATGTAAACTCGTGGCAGGGTAGACAATTGCATCGCCTGCAGGAAGTTTTACCTCTTGTGTTCCAAAAGTATCCTCGATTATCAGTTCTCCACCTTCATATTCATCAAGATTTGTCAGAAAAACAGTACATGAAATATCTGTTCTTAAGTATTGATTAAGTTGAGGGTGTCGACGGATAGCATTGTCAACATGCATGCCAAAGTTGCCACCATGTTGGTAACAATTAAATAGTGGTGGTAAAAATGTTTTTGGAAGAGCAGCACTAAAAAAAAGTGGATTTGAATTAGCAGCATGTTGAATGATTTGACCTAACTCTAAGGCTTCTTGGGAATCTTGTGAAAGTTGTAAATTATTTTTTAAATGTGCGGATTGATAACCTGTGGTTACTTTACCATCTATCCACTCAGCTTGAGAAAGTGTTTGGCGACAATGATTCAGCTCATCCATATTCAGTAAATTTGGAATGTGTAAAATCATGATTTTCTTCCCCAAAAAGAAACAGCGCCTGATCAATCAGACGCTGAATTTTAACATAGTTTGTCTACATCTTAGAATTTATAGTTAATGTTAAATACACCTTTACGACCTTCACCTGGCATCGCCCAACCATTGTTACGAATATGGGTATAGTACTTTTCATCACTTAAGTTTTGTCCCAATAATTGGAAACTTAAATCTTTGTTGTAGCTATATGTCACAGAGGCATTGTGAATCAAATAATCATCAGATTTGATCTGTTGTACAAGATTATTTGTCGCTGAACGTGTGCTTAAATACATTTCACCTTGATAGGTTAAACCGTATCCAGCTTGCCATTGATCATTAAGTTGATAAGTGGTCCATAAGCTACCTGAAACTTTCGGAACATTGACTAACTTATCGCCTTTTTGAAAATCAATATTGGGTGAACCATTGACTTTGGTTTGATCATATTTACCCTCCATATAGGCTGCACTTGCTGTGATGTTCCATTTAGGTGTTATTTCACCGGCTAAACCAAACTCAACACCCTGCACATAGTTTTTACCATCTAATTTTGCATCAGGCTGTCCCGGTATATCATTGGTTACACGGACTTTATCCTGTTCATTGCGGAATACTGCGGCAGAAATTAAGAAGTTAGGATTTGCTTGCCACTTCGCACCAACTTCATAGGCAACAGCATTTTCAGGATCAGTACTACAAGAGTTTGCTGTGATTGCATTATTGGTAATGGTTTGAGAACATCCACCACTTGCAGTGTTTTGTACAGGCTTTTGAGCATTGGCATAAGACAAATACAGACTGGTTGCAGGCGTTGGCTTAAACGTTAAGCCAGCATTATAGGAAATTAAATTATCAGACTGTTTGTAGTTTTGACCACGAGTTACGGCTGCTGTAGTTGTAGAAACAGTGTCTGAACGATATTGACCGTCAGTATAGTCATTACGTACACCAAGGTTGAGTAACCATTGTTCACCGAACTTTAAAGTGTCAAATACATACGCGGAATAAACATTTAAATAGCCTTCAGCTACACCTGTTTTACGGAAGTTTGTTGGACCATGCCAAAAGTTATCTGGATTATATACATTCATGTAAAGCGGCGTTGTAATGGAACTACCAGCAGATGAACCATTTGAATTATATAAATACCCAGCTGTTGTAATTGAATAGTCTTCACGACTAAAACCTACACCAGCGACAACAGCATGATCAATGATTCCTGTTTTAAATTGCATATTGATATTGGTGTCATTGGCAAATTGTTTATTGTGGGTATCTCGATAATAGCCACGGGGACCAGAAATATAATAAGAACCATTTGGTACTGTAATGGTCGTTGAACCAGAAGTCACACTACAATTCTTATAACCTGTTTGATTTGTATTTGTAATCGCTGTTGGTGATGTACCATCTGCTAAGCAGAAGGTACCCTGTGGTGCAGATACAGTCGCTTTTTGTTCAATATCACTATAACGGGTGATTGAGTTGAGTTTTGCGTTAGGGCTGATTTCGCTTTCTACTTTGAATGTGACAACTTGATTTTCAATATCTTGTTGATCTAGATTGCGATAACCATAGCTGTTTTTATCTGAAATCCCTTTGACCGGTTTGCCATTATAGTAAGGCACACCGTATTGTGGATCATTTTCATCTTTTTGATAAAGGTAAGATAATGTTGCTTTGGTCGTATCACTTATGCCAAATGTAACCGAAGGGGCAATTCCCCAGCGCTTCATTTCTTCATCACGACCAGCATAAGTGTTTTGATGCCCCATAACGTTTAGGCGGAATGCTAAATCTTCATCTACAACTTTATTAAAATCACCAGTAAAGCGTTTATAATTGTCTGAACCGAATCCCAATGTGATTTCATTGCTATCACGGTTTTTAGGCGTTTTTGAAACTAAATTGACACCACCACTAATTTGACCTACGCCGTTTTCAACAGAGTTTGCGCCTTTGATGACTTCAACAGCTTCATAGTTGAATAAATCTGAACGGTTGGTTAAGGCTGCGTCTCGTAAACCATCAACCGTGGTGTTGTAGGTTGCGTCGTATCCGCGCAGATTGATTTTATCTCCATAACCACCACCACCTTCACCCGCACCGAAACTTATACCTGGGGTCGTTGCTAATGCCTGCTGCAATGAAAGTAAACCTTGATCTTTAAGTGCTTTTTCAGTGATCACTTGTACTGTCTTAGCTGTATCTAAAACCGTTTCTGTCCGTTTGGTCGAGGAAGTTTTAGGTGCTAAATAGGATGCATTTTGTTCTGCACGTGCCTGAATTGTTGGAAGTTGGGTAGGAGTTTCCTCAGCAGCAGCAAACGCTAAATTGGGTAAAGCAATTGCCAATGCAACTGTTTTCACTTTTTTGTTTTTTACAGAATACTTTCGAGCCATTTTTGCATCCATCGCAGATCATATTGAACTTATCCACTACTGCGCAAAGACTTTTATGTCGCAATAATGGAGAAATTGTTAAGGTGTGTAATCAATATTGCGAATTCTAATGATAATTATTTTCATTAACAATGTGTGTAAATAATTATTCATACGGAAAAACTGTTTAATTCATTCAATATAATTAAAGAAAGCTATAGAAGATATGATTGATTGAATTTGATCATATTGCTGAAATATAGTGTATTTTTAATGATTGGTAAAAAATAACTATTGGAAATTATAGGATAATTTTTTAGTAAGAATTAATAACAGTGAGGTTTATCTTTAATTGAAGGAATAACAAGCTAAATTATACGAAAAAAATGGCCCCCTATGAAAAGGAGCCATTTCAATTTAATTTTTAAAGTATTAACTATTAATATTTAAAGTTGATCGACAATACTGCATTACGACCTTCAGCCTCTGTTGCATAGTGTGATGCATAGGCTTTGGTGAAATAACGTTTATCTGAAAGGTTGTTTAGATTTAATTGTAGATCAACATTTTTGTTAACGTTATAACGTGCCATTGCATCGTAGCGAACATAGCCTGGAACAAATTTAGTATTGGCAGCATCGCCGTAAACTTTATCCATCGCTAAAGCACCTGCACCAACAGTTAACTGTGGAAGCACTTGGTATGTTGTCCAAAGTGTTGCGCTGTTTTTAGGTACATTTGGTAGTTGTTTGCCTTTGGCTGGGTTAGGGAAGGTACAAACACCTGCACGAGTACACGATGGTCCTGGGTTTGTCATTTCGCTGTCTAGATAAGAATATCCCGCAGTAATATCCCATTTGTCCGTGATTTTACCTGTTGCAGTAAGCTCAATACCATCAACTTTACTTTCACCACCATTGGTATAGGTGCCAGCATCTAATTGAATACGGGTATTTTGTTTTTCAGTACGGAATACTGCTGCAGTCAAGTTTAAGCGTTCATCGAGGAAATCCCATTTTGTACCAAGCTCATATGTACGCGCTTCTTCTGGTTTTAAATCCATGTAAGCTTGACCGATTGCTTCTGAACCATCACCACCATCAACCCCCACTGGGTTAGCTGATGTTGCATAGCTTGCATAAATTGAACCATTTTTCATAGGTTTATATGTCAAACCAGCTTGGTAAGTAAAAAAGTCTTTATTATTTTCTAGTTTAGCGCCTGTTGCATTCGTCACTTGTTCAGTGTCAAATTTGTCCCAACGAACACCTAGGTCAAGTAGCCATTGTGGATTAAATTCAATATTGTCAAGTAAATAAACTGATGTAACTTTAGTTGTAGTGGTAGTGGTATTACGATTAGCAACTGCTGAACCTAACCATTCTTCTTTCGAATTAGGATTTGTTAAAGAGGTACACCATGCATCATTGATTTTACAATCGCTGTTGAAACCACCAGTTGTAGTACCTGTATAACCTGGATAAGTGGTTGTATAGCTACCTTTGTCTGATTTTTGATCACTATATTCTGCACCAACATTAAACTTATGTTTAATTGCACCAGTATTAAATTTACCAGTCAATGCAAGTTGATCTGTGAAAATATCCGTATCAGTAATACGTGAGTTGATACGACGCCAGACTTTGTCATTTAATACATTACCTTTTGAATCATCGGGTTGAGTCCAAAGATAATCATTGGTTGATTTGTTATATACGGCAGTATTGGTAATTGTTAAGTTATCGTTTAAATCATGTTCTAATTTAATGGTACCAATTTGGTTTTCTTGTTTTTGGAAATCGCGATCTAACAAACCATAATAAATGCCTTGCTTAACATCGACAGGCTTGCCAACAGTCGCTTTCTTAGAAGCATCATAATTATACGGCACACCTGAATCAGGCGTATCATCAGATTTTAAATAATAATAACTTAACGTTGCACGAGTCGCAGTATCTAAACCG
This sequence comes from Acinetobacter sp. Ag2, assembly GCF_001005515.1. Lineage (NCBI taxonomy): Bacteria > Pseudomonadati > Pseudomonadota > Gammaproteobacteria > Moraxellales > Moraxellaceae > Acinetobacter > Acinetobacter sp. Ag2. Next base: position 150,831 of record NZ_LBNA01000054.1, on the reverse strand, counting down.
AAAGTAATACTAGGCGCGATCCCTGCACGTTTGTATTCTGCGCCATTATCTTGCCCAGCTTTTTCGTTGTGATGTCCCATTACCGCAACACGTGCAGCAATACCATTACCAAAATCTTTATTTCCATCTAGGGTAATACGTTGATAATTGTCTGTACCACCAGCGACAGAACCTTCTAGAAAGTCACCTTTTTTAGCAACTTTAGAAATCATATTGACACTACCGCCGACTGAGCCAGCACCACCCAATGATGATGCAGAACCTTTGATTACTTCAACTTGCTCTACAGCAAACATTTCACGGTTTTGTGAGGTGGAATTACGAACCCCATCTACATACATTGAACTTTCAGAGTTATATCCACGGATAAATGGACGATCACCATTTGGATTACCGCCTTCACCAGCACCAAGAGTAATCCCAGGAACTGTGCGAAGCGCATCGGCAAGTGTTGTGACTTGCGTATCTTCAATAAGTTTTTTTGAAATAACTGATACCGACTTAGGTGTATCAAGAAGTGGGGCAACAAATTTTGTATTAGCCGACTGATCTACTTTTAAACTTTGTTCTGCAGTCGCTTGTGCTTTAATTGTTGGTAGTTTTGCGATTTCGTCCTGAGCGATAGCTGACGTTGCAATAACTGAAAGTGATGAAGCGATTGCTGTGCTAACAATCTTTTTGCGTGATTTGATAAATGACATACTTTAACTCACAAAGAGTAGTGTAAATTTGTATGCGAATAATAATAATTCTTATTTTTTTATGCATTAGTTTGTGATTGTATTTGCCGATTGAATTAGAGAAACTTGAAGTAAAAATAAATAAATTTAGCTGTTATTTTTGAGTTAATGGATTGAAAAAAATAATTTTTTTATACTCGCTAAATATTTCGAAATGTAAAAAAAGTGAAGCGTGTGTAAATAAAATTTTAGATTTAGGTAAATTCATCAAAATGTATTTAATCCTGAGAAATGAATTGATTTAATTTTTTGTTTAAAAAGTGAGCGTAAAAGACTAAAACAATCATTGAAATAAAATGATTTACACAGGTGTTTTGTATATATTCAAATGTTGTCATATAATGTGGCACTTTTTGAAAAACTGTAATTATTAAATTCTATCGAGGAAGCCATGCAAGTAACTTCTGAAGCGGTTTCGGGCGTTGCCCGTCGTTTAAATGTATCTGTACCGACGAGCCGTATTAACGAGCAGTTTGAAGCTCGCTTGAAACGCACTGCTAAAACTGTGAAGATTAACGGCTTCCGTCAAGGTAAAGTGCCTGTAAATGTTGTACGTCGTGAATATGGCGCGGGTATTTATCAAGAAGTTGTCAACGATATTATTCGTGACACCGTATTTGAAGCAATTCAACAAGAAAAAATCAATGCTGTTGGTATGCCAAACATCGACAAAGTTGAAAACAAAGATGATGCTTTAGTTTATCAAGCAACTGTTGAGGTTTATCCTGAAGTTGAAGTTAAATTTGATGGTCTAGAAGTATCTCGTAAATCGTCTGAAGTTACAGACAAAGATGTTGACGTAATGCTTGAAAACCTTCAAAAGCAACGTGCTGAGTGGACTGAAACTAAAGGCATGGCGAAGAAAGACATGCAAGTGACTTTCGACTTTGAAGGTACTGTAGACGGTGAAAAGTTTGAAGGCGGTGCTGCTGAAGACTTTAAACTTGTTTTAGGTTCTGGTCGTATGATCCCTGGCTTCGAAGACGGTATCGTTGGTATGAAGAAAGGCGAAGAGAAAGTAATTGATGTTACTTTCCCAGAAGATTATCAAGCTGAAAACTTGGCTGGTAAAGCTGCGCAATTCAAAATCACAGTTAAACTTGTTGAAAAGCAAAAACTTCCTGAAATTGATGCTGAATTCCTTAAAATCTTTGGTTTAACTGAAGAAGAAGGCGTTGAAAAATTAAAAGCTGACGTTCGCAAGAACATGGAACGTGAAGTGAAAAATGGTTTGCGTAACCAAGTGAAAGGTGCAACTTTTGATGCACTTGTTGCTGCAAACGAAGTTGAAGTTCCTGAGTCTATGTTGGCTCAAGAAATTGACCGTCAACGTCAACAAATGATTCAACAATTTACTCAACAGTTTGGTGCTCAAGGTGCAAAAGCATTTGACAGCAGTATGCTTCCAGATGAGTTGTTCAAAGAGCAAGCTGAGAAATCAGTGAAGCTTGGCGTACTTGTGAGTAAAGTATTGGCTGATGCTAAACTTGAAGTAGATCAAGCACGTGTTGATGCTTATATCGAAGATATGGCTTCTTCTTATGAAGATCCAGCTGAAGTGATTGAATATTTCAAAACTGACAAGCAACAACGTGCTCAAATTGAAGGCGTTGTGTTAGAAGATCAAGTGGTTGACCACATCTTGGCTAGCGCTAAAGTGACAGATGAAGCTGTAAGCTATCAAGATTTGTTAAAAGAGCAACAAGCACGCCAACAAGGCTAAGTTGTTTGATGTTGAAAAAGGCGCTTTGGCGCCTTTTTTATGAGTTTAAACATTGGCTTAGTTAATCTGTTCACAATACTTATGCAAAAAATATCGGATATTTAGTTGGGAATATTTTGCATTTTCAGCAATTATCCCTCATATTGTGAACATGAGTGACGTAACAAAAATTCAGGAATAAATAACGTATGTATGTTCCATCAATTGAAAGCGCTTTAGTGCCAGTAGTCGTAGAACAATCTTCACGTGGTGAGCGTTCTTTCGATATTTTTTCGCGTCTTTTACGTGAACGTGTGATTTTTTTAACGGGTGAAGTTGAAGACAACATGGCAAATCTTATTGTTGCACAAATGTTGTTTTTAGAAGCTGAAAACCCAGATAAAGATATCCATTTATATATCAATTCACCAGGCGGTTCTGTCACTGCAGGTATGGCAATTTACGATACCATGCAATTTATTAAACCTGATGTGGTGACATATTGTATGGGGCAGGCTGCATCAATGGGTGCGTTCTTATTGAATGCAGGTGCGCAGGGTAAACGTTATTGCTTGGAAAATGCTCGTGTGATGATTCACCAACCACTAGGTGGTTTCCGTGGTCAGGCATCGGATATTGAAATCCACGCACGTGAGATTCTATTTATCAAAGAACGTTTAAACCGTTTAATGGCTGAACATAGTGGTCAGGATTACGAAACTGTTGCCAAAGATACAGATCGGGATAATTTCATGACCGCGCAGCAAGCAAAAGAATATGGTTTAGTGGATCAGGTATTAAGTAAACGACCTCAAAACTAAGCATTTATAGATATGATTTAAGAATTTGGAGTGAAAATGTCCGATCTTCCTCAAGGACAAAAGCATTGTTCATTTTGCGGTAAAACGCAGTCTGAAGTCGGTAAGCTGATTGCAGGCGAGGACGCATATATTTGTAATGAATGTGTGGATGTGTGTCTAGACTTAGTGCAAACGAGTCAGCAAGTGGAAACTGGCGATTGGGCATCACGCCCATTGCCTAAGCCTCATGAAATTCGTGCGGCATTGGATCAATATGTGATTGGTCAAGATACTGCGAAGAAAACGCTTTCAGTGGCTGTATATAACCATTACAAACGTTTGAAAGTTTCTCAAACTGGACATAAACCTAAAGATGCAGTTGAAATTGCAAAAAGTAATATTTTGCTGATCGGACCAACAGGTTCAGGTAAAACCTTGCTTGCGCAAACTTTAGCTCGTTTACTTGATGTACCTTTTGCAATGGCGGACGCGACAACATTGACTGAAGCTGGTTATGTTGGTGAAGATGTTGAAAACATTATTCAAAAGCTGTTGCAAAAAGCAGATTACGATGTAGAGAAGGCACAAAAGGGTATTATCTACATTGACGAAATTGACAAGATTACCCGTAAATCTGAAAACCCATCAATTACGCGTGATGTCTCTGGTGAAGGTGTACAACAAGCATTGTTAAAAATGATTGAGGGTACAGTTGCATCCATTCCGCCTCAAGGTGGACGTAAACATCCACAGCAAGAGTTTATTCAAGTTGATACTGCAAATATCTTGTTCATTTGTGGTGGTGCATTCTCTGGTCTTGAAAAAGTGGTACAACAACGTCAAGAGAAAGGTGGAATTGGCTTTACTGCGGATGTGAAGAATAAGGATGACACTAAAAAAGTTTCTGAATTATTCCGTCAAGTTGAAGCAGCTGACTTAGTGAAATTTGGTTTAATTCCAGAGTTTATTGGTCGTTTACCTGTGATCGCAACTTTAGAAGAGCTTGATGAAGAAGCATTAATGCAGATTCTGACTGAGCCTAAAAATGCTTTAACACGCCAATATCAATATTTATTTGAAATGGAAAATGTTGATCTTCTCTTTGAAGACTCGGCATTACGTGCGATTGCGAAAAAGGCTTTAGAGCGTAATACAGGTGCGCGTGGTTTGCGTTCTATTTTGGAAAACGTTCTACTTGAGACGATGTATGATTTACCAAGTCGCTCTGATATTGGTACAGTCATTATCAATGAAGCAGTGATCAATGATAAAGCTGTGCCTGAGTTCAAACCTGAACGGCAACCTAAGCAAGAAAGCAATGAGGTTGAAAAAGTAGATCTAAAGGTTTTAGACAGTAAATCGGCTTAAATGTTAGATTTTACTCAATATTACTTTTGCATCTTATCTGAAACGTGTAAGTAGCTTGACTATTTACACGTTTTTTTATTTTTAAATTGTCATTGTAATGTTAAGCTCACTGTGCAGAATATTGTTTCTTAAGAATGAAAATAAAAAATACGCGGTGAGGGAAAATCATGCGTTACATCGGTCTCGTTGTTTTGATGAGTTGTGGATTAGCAGCTTGTCAGAGTCATCAATCTGTAGAACAGCAATCAACCAAAGTTGTTTCGACTTTAGATCCTATTGATTTTAAAAAAGAACAATCATTGGTTCATGAAAAGCTTGATCAATATAAAGTGAAATCTTTTTCTGTAGGTTCTTGGGTCAATCAAAAACCCGGTCAATACTTTCATTTGGTGAAGCCACAGAATCCTCAAGCTGCTGTGATTTATTTTTATCGTCCAGATAGTCGCTGGAACAGACAAGAAATCATTCCCACCAATTTCTTTTTAAATGGTAAGCGGATTCCGAGTTTAATCAGCAATCACTACTATTGGATTGAACTTGCTGAAGGTGATTATAAATTAAGTCTAAGTCGCCCTTTAACAGTTTTTCATTTTCAAAAGCCTAAAGTTGCCTATTTCTCAGTAGAGGCGGGTGGGCAATATTTTGTCAAATATGAGGAAGAAAAATTCCGTGGTGGACCAAACGGTGAGGCAGGGCTATTACGTGTTGGACCATTGATGCAAATGCCAACCCGACAGGGCTTAAAAGAAATTGCCATGACGCAACTTAAAACACCTGGGTTGAACTTTGTGGCAGAGGTGACGGCGGATGGGCGTGTGATTAAACCGCAAGAGAAAATTAAAGGTGCCCCATATAAGGTGAGTGATGATGTGCACTTGGGGCAACGCTTTAAGCTTTGGAATCCAACGACTTGGTAAGCTTTTAAGTATTCAGATTAAAAAAGAGAGCGAAGCTCTCTTTTTTAATGTTTAAGGGGTATTCGTTGCTTTTTTTAATTCAGCAAGTTTCTTATTTATCTCTTTAAAATCTTGTTCGGTATTTTGAAGGATATTGCTAAGTTGAGTATTCATCATCTTCATCGTTTCTTGAGCAATTTGTGGAGACTTTTTAAGTATAGATTGCCCCACAGCACTCGAATAAAAGTCGATTTGTGCTTGTACTTCTTCCGCATTGAAAACGTCTTTATAAATTTTGAGATAAAGTGGTTTAATTTGTTCCCAAGACACTGTTTTCTGACTTTGAGCATACATTTTATCTGCCAATTCATTGGCAACAATTTGTTCTTGTGGACTTAATTGTTCCTTGTTTACGGACATTTTAATGATTTGATAAGCCTGCTGATCTAATTGAGGACGGATCTGTTGCATCGTTTCTTGTAAAAGTTGATCAATGTTCATCACTTTTAACAATTGTTGTACTTGTTGATCAGATGCTTGTGCTGCAAAAGCAAAATTGGCAGTTAGACATGAGCCAAGCAGCACTAAATGTTGTAATAATTTCATAATATACCTATAGGATCACGTTGTTATTTATACGACAAAGGTGTTACCCACATTCGAAAACAATATAAAGCTTTATTGGGTTTGCAGTATAGGTTTTAAAATGGCTTCCATTTTATCTTTAATCACTTTTTGATTTTCTGCTTTAAGCATTTGCTTCTGTGAGAATTTAGTGGTTTCTTGCATGACTTCAGTCATCAATAGATTCATTTTCTGATTGATCGATTGCCCTAAAGGTGTGCTGAGGAACGCAATATTGGCTTGGATTTCTTCTTCAGTAAAGGTTTTTTTAAAAAGTGATTTGAATAGAGCAAGATATTCAGGATCTGTAATCATTTTTTGTTGAACATCGGTATAGAGAGCACTAATTTGCAGTGCCGCATTTTGTTGATCAATGTTGAGTGTCTGAGCGCCAGTCACTTGCCGAACAAGATCTTCAGCTTGCTCATCAAAATAGGGCTGCATATCTCGAGTACTTTGTTTGAATATCTCGGTGATATTGGAAAGTTGCATTAATTTGTCTACGCTTTTATCTGTTGCTGGAGATGCAAAGCTTGACACTGTCATACAGCATAAACTTAAAGTTAAAGCGAACTGTTTAATTTTCATGAGTTTTCCTTTATTTATTATCCTCTAACCGATGTAGTTGTTGAATAATTTCTCCAATTTTATTGCGATATTGCTGAATAAATTGAGGATCATTAATTGCTTTATGAATCGCAGCATTGCTTTCTATGAATATTTTCGTGTCAACATTTGCAAGTTTTGTGTACAGTGCTTGGCTTGGCGTTGTGTCATGCTGATAAAGTGCTTCAATTTCTTGAGGGCTTAACGATTCTAAAATAATTTGCTTGGTTTGACTGATAAATTGTGGATCTCGAAGAATATCTTTCGTCATTGATTGATAAACCGCGACAATTTCTGGGATGATTTGTTTTTCGTTATCCGTGAGTTGTATCGTACTTATCCCATTTTTAATTAAATTTTCTGCTTGATTTTGATAAATACGCTTTGCGTCTTCATTCGCTTGAAGACGCCATATTTGATTGCCAATGATACCCTGTGTGAGTCGATCAAGGGATTCACTTTCTGTATTTGAGGCAAAGCTTTGTATAGAGATCGAGAATAACAATAATACAGAAAAAATAATATATTTTATAAAGTTCATGACCTGACTCAAAATAAAAAGCACCCTAATCATAGAGTGCTTTTCAAGTGATGCTCAAGCTTAATTTCAGCTTTTATGCAGATTAATTTGCAGCATCAACAACTGGAATTTTGCCAATTTTTGCTTGCCAAATTTTTGGTGCAGTTGCATGAACAGAAGTACCATTTACATCAACAGCGACGGATACAGGCATATCTTGTACTTTGAATTTGTAAATTGCTTCCATACCTAGGTCAGCAAATGCGACAACTTCAGCTTCACGAATGGCTTTAGATACTAAATAAGCAGCACCACCAACAGCCATTAAATAAGTTGCTTTATTGTCTTTGATCGCTTCAACAGCAGCAGGACCACGATCCGCTTTACCGATCATACCGAACAAGCCAGTTGCTTCAAGGACTTGACGTGTAAACTTATCCATACGTGTTGCTGTTGTTGGACCTGCAGGACCTACAACTTCATCACCTACAGGATCTACAGGTCCTACGTAGTAAATGAATTTACCTTTTAGATCTACAGGTAACTGTTCGCCTTTATTGAGCATATCCACCATACGTTTATGCGCAGCATCACGACCTGTATAGATGGTACCATTTAATAATAATGTATCGCCCGGTTGCCACGAGTTCATTTCTTCTTGTGTGATATTGTCTAAATCAACACGTTTAGATGTTGAAGTATCCCAAGTCACTTCTGGATAATCTGAAAGTAAAGGTGCTTGAATATGTGCAATACCCGAACCGTCTAATTGGAAATGAGCATGACGAGTTGCAGCGCAGTTTGGAATCATACCGACTGGCTTACCAGCAGCATGACAAGGATAGTCTTTAATCTTAATATCAAGAACAGTCGTCAAACCACCAAGACCTTGAGCACCAATACCTAAAGCATTCACTTTTTCAAAGATTTCAATACGAAGTTCTTCGATCTGGTTCTGTGGACCGCGGCGAAGTAATTCGTCCATATTGATTTCTTCCATGAGTGATTCTTTTGCAAGCATCATGGCTTTTTCAGCAGTACCACCAATACCGATACCGAGCATACCAGGAGGGCACCAACCTGCACCCATCGTTGGTACAGTTTTAAGCACCCAGTCTACGATCGAGTCAGAAGGATTTAACATTGCCAGTTTAGATTTATTCTCTGAACCACCACCTTTCGCTGCGACAGTAATATCGACTTTATTGCCTGGAACGAGTTTGTAGTGAATTACAGCAGGTGTATTGTCTTTGGTATTTTTGCGACCAAAAGCTGGATCTGCTAAAACTGAAGCACGAAGTACGTTGGTGTTTTCTAAATAACCTTGGCGTACACCTTCATTGATCGCATCATCTAAGCTCATGGTTAAATCAAATTTAACATCTAAGCCCACGTCAACAAATACGTTAACAATACCAGTATCTTGACAGATTGGACGATGACCTTCTGCACACATACGTGAGTTAATTAAGATTTGTGCAATTGCATCCTTTGCAGCTTGGTTCTCTTCACGATCATAAGCACGGCTCATCGCTTGGATAAAGTCTTGTGGATGATAGTACGAAATAAACTGAAGCGCGTCCTTGACCGATGTGATCAAGTCATCTTGTTTGATAATAGTTGTCATATCAAAAATCTCTTGAGCGGGCTGTTAGCTAGCGGGCTGAATTATACGTGATATTGCTTGTTTTGTGGTGGCTTTGATGGATTTTTAGGCTAAAGTTTTATTATTTTATTTGGGCTAAAAACTTTATACTGATGATAGAATAAAAGCTTGCAATGGGCACAGAAGCGTTATGGGAAAGCATACTCATCTTGCAGATAATATTATTGAAATTTATAACAATAAAGCCTATGCATGGACTGCATTAAGAGGGTCTTGTTTATATGAGAAAGTATGGTTAGATCGGTTTTTAAAATTACTCCCACAACACTCAAATATACTGGACTTAGGTTGCGGTTCAGGACAACCCATAGCGGCTTATTTGATTGAGCAAAGCCATAATGTGACGGGTGTAGACAGTTCAGAAGAAATGCTGGATATGGCGCGAGAGAATTTTCCTGAAGATTTGTTTCCAAACTGTACTTGGATTCAAGCAGATATGCGCACAGTTGAACTGATTGAAAAGTTTCAGGGGATTTTAGCTTGGGATAGTTTTTTCCATTTATCACCTGAGTGGCAAAGGGCAATGTTTCAACGATTTGATCGTTTTGCGACACAGGGGACGGTTTTAATGTTTACCAGTGGACCTGTATTTGGAGAGCAAATTGGAGATCTGTTTGGAGAACCTCTATATCATGCCAGTTTATCGCCAGAAGAATATATCCAATTATTCCATAACTACGGCTTTAAAGTAATTAATAAGGTCCTAGAAGACCCTAATTGTACGGGACATACAGTTTGGTTGGTGCAAAGGAAATAATTGGTGTTCATTTAATCAATTAAATAAAATAGTTAAATAATTATAAATGTGATAAATATCACATTTATAGTGTAAAAATATTTTAATTATTTTTTTGAATTTTATAGATATTTTTTATAATTATTTAGTTCGAGCTTAAGATTGTTATTAGTTTATTTCAAGAAAAATATGTTCAAATAAAGAGGAAATGGTCATTTATGTGCAGAGATTGATATATTTATGTAAAAAATTATGAAGAATTGTATTATAATGATAATTATTATCATTACGATTTTTTGGGGATGCAATGCGTTTTGTCAAAAAAAGCTTAACACTCATGATGCTATCAACGGGATGCCTGTTTGTTTCCACTCAGGCATTTTCTGATTCTGATACAGTTAAACAAGAACAAAAAACCAATACAGCAACACTTCCCACCATTGTGATTGAAGCAATGGCAGATGGTGACCCCATTAAAACCTATGTGGACTATAAACAGGCCAGTGTGACGCGAAATGGTTTGGATAAGAAAGATATTCCTCAAACTGTAGATACGATTGATGTGTCTAAATATAAGTTGTATGGCGCAAATGATTTAAGCGTGATGTTACAGGGAACTCCTGGTGTTTCGACCAGTTATGACACGAGAAATGATGGAATCACTATTCGTGGATTCAATGCCGATGAGAATGATATCTATCGTGATGGGATTCGTGAAAGCGGACAATACCGACGCAGTACCGCCAATGTTGAACGTATTGAAATACTCAAAGGACCAGCTTCTGTGCTCTATGGACGAAGTTCAGGCGGTGGCGTGATTAATATGGTGACCAAAGTTGCCAATTTTGACTCAAAAAGTTCAATTGGTGCTTATGTTGGGTCTTATGATAACGTTGGTGGAGTCATTGATTTCAATAAGGTACTTAATGACAACTGGGCTGTGCGTTTAGTCGGTGAAAAGTCAGATACCAATAGCTTCCGCTCGGGAATAGGTTTTAATCAGGAAATGTTATCTCCAAGTTTGACCTATCGTAGTGATGACGAAAAATTACTTTGGACGACTGAATATACTTATGACAGTTTAAACAGAACGCCTGATCGTGGTCCAGTCTATAATGAGTTGCCATCAGGGGTTTCAATTAAAACGGGCTTTGCAGGTACAAATGATAATATTGTTGATGAAACCAAGTCATTTAGAACTGATCTGAAATATGAATTTGCACCAAATTGGAAATTTCATTGGGCATTGAGTCATCGTGAATCTTTTCAAGATTTTGATAACTTCTTTAGCGGTACATGGTGTTCAGCAGCAGGGTTACAAAATGATGGAAAAAAATGCGACTGGCAAGGAAAAATCCGTCAAAACTATGCTTGGCAGCAAACCACCAATAAAACATTGATGAATACCTTTGACATTACAGGTCAATTCAAAACAGGTTTTTTAGATCATAAAATTATGTTTGGTAGTGATTGGTCAAATGAAAAACGAGAACCAATTTTAGGGAATTATTCAAGTGGTAGCAGTGCTGGACTCTATTATCGTTATGTCAATCCATTTGATACGTCTGATAGTTATTTATCTGATGGTTGGTCTAAGCTCAATGGTTCTCGTCCAGCAGAAACCTCTCACAGTAAAACTGATGCAAGCTCTTTAAGCTTCTTCTTACAAGACCTAATTTCATTTAATGAAAAATATAAAATGATGTTAGGTGTTCGTTACGATAGTTATGATTTTGCGACCAATGATGTTCGTAATCAGCGTAAACGTTCATATCGGGATGATAGTTTAAGCCCAAATATTGGTTTTGTTTGGCAACCAGTTGAGAGTCAAAGTTTTTATACCTCTTATAGTAAAAGTTTCTCTCCTTATGGTGGTCGAGGATTGTTATTGGTGAGTACAACGGTAAGTCCAAGTACATACGATGCTGAACCGCAATATAATGAGCAATATGAGATTGGGGTAAAAAGTGATTGGTTGGATGGTCGTTTAAATACCCAGCTTTCTGTATTCGATATTACTAAAAATAACATACGTTACCAGCCTGACTCTGTGAACAGACCAAATGATTGGGAAGTAGGGCAGAAGCAACAATCGCAAGGTGTAGAGTTTAGTTTTATTGGTCAAGTCTTGGATAATCTTTATGTACGAGGCGGCTATGGTTATACCGATGCTAAATGGAAAAGTGATAGTCGTACTGGTGTAAAAGATGAAGATATTTTAAAAGGTAAAAAGCTCAAAAAAATTTCTGAAAATACGGGCAACCTATTTGTACGTTATTTACCAACAGAGAAATGGTATGGTGAAGTGGGTGCGACTTATGTAGGCTCTTATTATACTACTGATAAAAATTTAATAAAAATGCCAGACTGGACTCGTGTCGATGCAGCAGTAGGTTATAAAGATGATAAATGGGGTGCAACATTTGCTGTGAATAATCTCACTGATAAAGAATATTGGCGTTCAGATTCTATGCCAGGGACACCAAGAAACTATCTGTTCCGTGTGAATTATTATTTCTAAGTCCTGTGAAATAACTTGCTATGTGCCTTATATTGATTTGAATTATGGTATTGGGCACAGAGCTGGGTGAGTTATAGAAACAACAAAATAAAAACCCACGCAAATAATTTGAGTGGGTTTTTTATCTGTATAAAAAGCTTATTGCATTGCTTGTTGTTCTGATTGAATCGCCGTCAATGCTATGGTAAATACAATATCATCAACCAATGCACCACGGGACAAGTCATTCACAGGTTTGTTCAAACCTTGCAACATAGGACCAACACTCACCACATTGGCTGAGCGCTGAACTGCTTTATAGGTGGTATTTCCTGTATTGAGATCAGGGAAAATAAAGACATTGGCACGACCTGCAACCTGAGAGTCTGGTGCTTTAGAACGCCCCACACTTTCCACAGACGCAGCATCATATTGTAATGGTCCATCAATCAACAAATCTGGGCGACGTTGTTTGGCAATTTCGGTTGCTTTAGCCACTTTCTCCACTTCTGCACCAGCGCCTGAAGTCCCAGTCGAATAGGAAATCATCGCAATACGTGGGTCAATACCAAAAGCTTTTGCTGAATCTGCTGACTGAATCGCAATCTCTGCCAGTTGTTCAGCATCTGGATCTGGATTAATCGCACAATCTCCGTACACATACACTTCATCAGGCAAGAGCATAAAGAAGATTGAGGATACTAAAGAGTATTCAGGGGCTGTTTTAATCAGTTGGAAAGCGGGGCGAACAGTATTGGCTGTAGTATGTACTGCACCTGATACCAAGCCATCCACTTGATCTAATGCCAACATCATCGTCCCTAACACTACAGTGTCTTGAAGTTGTTCACGTGCCTGCAATTCATTGAGTTTACCTTTACGCAGTTCAACCATTTGCGCGACATAGTTTTCACGAATAAGGTCAGGGTCAATAATTTCTAAATCAGCGGGTAATTCGATGTTGCGGGCTTTGGCCACATCAAAAACAGCTTCAGGTTTTGCTAACAATACACATTGTGCAATTCCACGAGATTGGCAAATGGCTGCTGCCTGAATGGTACGTGGTTCATCACCCTCTGGAAGTACAATACGTTTTTTTGCTGCAATTGATTTTTGCACCAATTCATGACGGAATGCAGAAGGAGAGAGGCGAGGTTTATAATCACCATTGAGGATTTGAAGTAACCAGTCTTGATCGATATGACTAGAAACGAAACGAGTAACTTGATCTGCTCGCTCTGTATCATCTACAGGAATTTCATTCCCTAGATTTGCCAATTGTTGCGCAGTTTCAAAGGTACTGAGTGGTGTGTGTAAAATCGGTAAGCCATTTTTAATTGCAGATTGGCAGAACTCTAAAACCAATGGATTAGGTTCATGATGTTCAGTAAGAACTAAACCTGCAAGTGGAATACCATTGCTGGTGGCTAAGCTACTTGCCAACAGGACATCAATACGATCAGATGCACTGATAATTAATTCACCAGCAACAAACTTTTGTAATTCATGCTCAATGTTTGAAGCAATCAAACTGCTGTGCAAAACACGGCGTGTGCTGGCTTTACCTTGATTAATCCATGTTGCCTGAATCTGTTTTGCGAGATCAGAGATGCGGGGTACACTCAAGGTATCACTGAAAGGCACCAATCCAATGATTGGAAAAGCTGCTGAGCCAATGTGAGCATGTGTTTTTTGAATTTCAGTTTTGAATTTTTCGGTATCAGAGATTAAACGTAGACTTGGGTCAATGGTCACTGGAATTTGAGCAGATTCCTCTGGTAAGCCACGTGTACGCATAAACAATACACCTGCATTACGCGTAGATGAAGCACCTCCAAAGTTACGTAATTGTGCTTCGACTTTTTCTGCAGTGTATTCAGGTCGATTGATGTCGGCATTGCTGACAAAGATAACTTTTGCATCTAGTGCTTGTGCCAAAGAAGCATTCAGATCACTGGCAAAAGCATCACGCGCTGTCGGGACTAAACCTTCGACAATAATAATGTCATGTGATTTAGCCACTTGACGTTGTAAACTCACTGCTTCTTCTAAAAGCTCATCAGTTTCGCCATCATTTAACTGTTGAGTAATTTTTGCATAAGTAATCGGTTCAACAGTGTCTAATTTTGAAATATGGCGATACAGAGCTGTTGTGCGATCTGGTTCTGCTTGTAATTCTTGTGAAAATGGCTTGACGAAGCCTGCTTTAACACCTTGGCATTCCAAAGCATAAACTAAGCCTAGGCATGCAGAAGTTAATCCGACACCTTCCCCAGTTGGAACCAACAGAATTGTTTTCATAGACTATTCTTTAATAAATTAAAAGATTGAAATTTGTATATACAGAGAAGATCACAAAGCAGAATACACTATTTGACGCAAAATCTTTATTCATCGATACATTTGAGTCAAATACTTAGAGTTTCTGTAATTAGCGACATGATTGTATGCCTTTTATTCAAAGATTACAGGAACTCTGAAATGTATAATTTTTTACTTTGTTGTAGATCATGCTTTTAAGAATTTCATGATCTTACAACGGATCATCTTGGCACAGATTATTGTTAACGACAGTTTAAGCTGTCGTAACATCTGATTCAGGCTTTTTTGCAGCCTGTTGTACCTCATGCTCAACCACATGTACCGTTTCTTTGGCAATACGACCTTCTTCATCCGTAGGAACAACCCAAATTTGCGGACCTGTTCCTGCATCGATACGACCTTCAGTACCACGTTTTAGACCATCATTTTGTTCTTTGCTTAAGTTAAAACCGAAGTGTGGTAGGTATGACACGGTTTTTTCACGAATATATGCTGAATTCTCGCCAATACCACCTGTGAAGAATAAACCATCGATACGCGGTAAGCCACAACTTAATGCCGCGAGTGATTTTGCTAAACGATAACAGAATACTTCTATGGCTAAAGTGGCATCTTCGTTGCCTTGTTCCGAAGCTTCAATCAAAGTACGCATATCGTTAGAAAGATCAGATAAGCCGAGCAAACCTGATTGGCTATTCAGCATTTTATCAATTTTATAAATATCCCAGCCTAGATTAGACGCGAGGAAGCTATGAATACTTGGATCTACATCACCACTACGTGTCCCCATCACCACACCTTCAAGTGGCGTAAGTCCCATTGAAGTATCTACACTTTGACCATTCCAAATTGCGCATGTCGAGCTACCATTACCCAAATGTGCAGTTAACCAACCACCATGTTTATAGCTACCAGCAAGTTCAGAACCACGTTCAGAAACATAGGCATGGCTAGTACCGTGAAAACCATAACGACGAACATTGTGTTGGGTATAAAGAAATTTTGGCAATGCATAACGATAAGCATGTGCAGGCATGGTTTGATGGAATGCAGTATCAAATACAGCCACCTGCGGTAGTTCTGGGAATAGACGCATTGTGGCATCAATACCGACTAGGTGAGCAGGGTTATGTAGTGGAGCTAAAGGTGTTGCTTCACGAATTTTTTCTACAATTTCAGGTGTAAGCAATTCTGCTTTGGTCAATGTACCACCGTGAACAACACGATGACCAATTGCCTTCGGTTGATATTGTGATAAACGACTCAAGATGGTTTCAAGAGCTTTTTCATGGTCTGCATGTGGAATGGAGAGTTCAAGTGGCTGATTGCCCGCAGTGATCCCTTTAATACGTGCATCAGCAGAGCCAAGGTTTTCTGCTAAACCAAAGATCCGATCTTCACGACGTTCAGAAACAAGCGCATATTTGATTGATGAAGATCCGCAGTTAATTACTAATACTGATGTAGACACGTTTTAATACCCGAAATTGTAATTTGAAAAAGTCATCCTGATTGATCTGATTACGCTTTATTTATAGGGCCAATTAGATCAGTAGTGATGTTGTACCATGTGTAGTTTTTTTGTCCTAGATAGACTTTAGGTGATTAGACTTTCGGACTATCGACCTGATATTGATTAATATTTAATATTTATCAGTTGATTATTAAAAACTATCATTCATCTTTATTTTAATCTATCTGCATTGTGCAGTTTCTTGTAAACAAACTTATATCCTTGTCTAGCAATTAATCTGTCTGAGCATAAAGCGGATCTGTGGGTTTTGTCATTATTATTGATGGTAGGCTTTCTTGCGAAACAAAGCTTAGGGATGTTTTTTTAAAGATTCAGCTTGATCATTTATAAAACGTTTATCGAACTCAGATTAAACAGGTTTGTGATGACGATACCTCACGATAGCAAGACCATCTATGATTCAATGAGCAAAATAAACGAATCACCTAAAGCTTATAAAAATTGGTATATAAAGATATAAGTTTTACTGGGGAATAAATGATTGAAATCATATCACTTGTACGAATAATCAGACGGTTTGGCTATAGAGATGTTACTGCACAAGAAGTTGTCCCTAATCTTTAGACAAAACTTGTAAAAAAACTCAGCGCTGTAGGACACAACGCTGAGTGTTTAAAGTTTCAAAAATTCGATTAATGACGAATTTGACCGTCACCCAATACAATCCATTTTTGTGAAGTTAAGCCTTCGAGTCCAACTGGACCGCGAGCATGGATTTTATCGGTTGAAATACCGATTTCAGCGCCTAAACCATATTCAAAACCATCTGCAAAACGCGTAGAAGCATTGACCATCACTGAACTAGAGTCTACTCGTGTTAAGAATTGGCGTGCCAAACTGAAGTTTTCAGTGATGATCGCATCGGTATGATGCGAACCATATTTATTGATATGTTGAATGGCTTCTTCAATCCCTGTCACAATTTTTACTGCCAAAATTGGACCAAGATATTCTTCATACCAATCTTCTTCACTTGCCGGTTTTACGATATTGCCTAAGATCTTTTGAACTTTGATACAACCACGTAATTCAACCTGTTTTTCCGCATAGAGCTCGGCAATACGAGGTAAAAATTCTTCCGCGATGTTTTCATCGACCAATAAAGTTTCCATGGCATTGCATACACCATAACGATGTGTTTTCGCATTTAATGCGATTGGCAGTGCTTTGTGAAGGTCTGCCTGAGCTTCAACAAACACGTGACAATTACCATCCAAGTGTTTAATCACAGGGATTGTTGCTTCATTGCTAATACGTTCAATCAGACCTTTCCCACCACGTGGTACGATGACATCGACATATTCAGACATCGTGATCAACTGACCAACTGCTGCACGATCAGATGTATTGATGACCTGTACACACGTTTCAGGTAATCCTGCTGCTTTTAAGCCGTGTTGAATGGCTTGAGCAATTGCCTGATTTGAATTCAGTGCTTCAGAACCGCCGCGTAGAATGATGGCATTGCCTGATTTAAGTGCTAATGACGCTGCTTCAAGGGTTACATTTGGACGTGATTCATAGATCATACCAACGACACCTAAAGGCACGCGCATTTTACCGATTTGAATTCCTGTTGGACGAAAAGCCAAATCAGTAATTTCACCAATTGGATCTACAAGACCTATTACATCTTTTAAGCCTTGTAACATGCCTTTGAAGCGTGTGGGGTTAAGTTCTAAACGATCAAGTAAAGCGCTATCTAAATTGTTGTCACGACCTTTGGTCATGTCAATTTGGTTAGCAGCTAAGATTTGCGGTTCACTATTTTCCAAAGCAGTATAAATAGCAGATAAGGCATTATTTTTTACAAGTGTAGTCGCACCTGCCAAAGCACCAGCGGCTTGACGGGCTTGAATTCCTACAGTTTGCATATACTGTTCAATTGAATCTTGCATAGCAGTTTATTTGATCGTTTAAAAATTTCCCTTTGATAGTAGCAGTCTAAGCAAAGGCAAGGAAGTATTTCATTGAAATAAACTTATTTACCCCGCGCATAGCCACTAAATATCTTGCAATGTTTTTGCCATTTAAACTGGACAGACGGTCAATTTAGCGATTGCGTATAAATCACACATCTGTAAGAATGAAACAATAAGGACATTGATGTGATACAGAACATATACGTATCACAAATTTGAAAGAATAATGCGGGTCGAAATCTTGCATATTAAAAGAATAAAGCAAGGATGGAGGAAGGATATGAATTCCATTATCCAAATGGACACAGAATCACACCAATCTTTATCAAGCTTTGGTTTTTTCGACATATACCATAAAAATAGTTTCAAACAGGAACCCAGGACAACTTGGATCGATGGTTGGAAAGTTGAGTATATGGCGATTGCTGATGCACGAACTATTCACAATACCCCGATTGTGATTGTAGGAGGGGCATTTCAAAATTTTAACTCCTATAAATATTGTGTTGAGCAATTCTTTGAAAGTGGTCCAGTCATTCTCATTGATCTACCCTCTATGGGCGCGAATCAGCAAATTACCAATATCGATTCTGGTCTATCTGCGGGTACTTTGGAACTGCCTGATCTTTCACGTATGTTGGGTCAGTGGCTAGATATCGTGAATATCCAAAAAGTTGCTGTTGTTGGTATTTCCCTAGGATCGGTGATCGCTTCCTTTTTTGTTGACCAACGTCCAGAACTTGTTGAAAAGATGATCTTAATGGGCGTCATGCAGGAAACTCGTAAGAGTTGGCGCATGTTATTGGAAGA
This sequence comes from Acinetobacter sp. Ag2, assembly GCF_001005515.1. Lineage (NCBI taxonomy): Bacteria > Pseudomonadati > Pseudomonadota > Gammaproteobacteria > Moraxellales > Moraxellaceae > Acinetobacter > Acinetobacter sp. Ag2. The sequence continues at coordinate 132,085 of NZ_LBNA01000054.1, read as the reverse complement.
GTCTTTAATGTTGATGAAAGAGCAACGGATGGATGAATTTGGTCAAGCCGTTATTCTTTATTTGGTCAATCATGCCAAACTCGATAAAACTCGAATGTCGCCTACCGCGAAAAGATTGTTCTTTAAGCAAATGGCTGAGTTTTCAAATACAGAACAAGAACGTTATGAAATCAACTGCAATCGTTTATTACGTTTGAGCCACGTTCCTGTTCCACGTGTAAATACACTGGTGGCATGCGGTCAGTATGACAGTTTTACACTGCCCCATGAAAATGCTCATTTTGCTTTGCAATGCCCAGATATGCAATTTGCCATGATTGCCAATGCGGATCATGTGCCACAATTACAACGCCGTAAAGAAACCATGAATTTATTTACGACCTATTTGCAAGGGAAATCTATTCAGGGATTGGATGGAATTATCAATTTAACACGCGAGCAAATGCACAATATTGAACGTCGTGGTGAGGCTCGGATTCATGTGCTTGATCCACAACGTCAATTAACGCATCGTCATTCTAATAAAGTGATTCCCGTTCACATTGTTGATTTAAATTATTTTGGACTTTTAATGGATCTTGATCATCTGCCTGATTTGAGTTTTGTGAATGAACATACTCGAGATTTGGCATTGAATCTGAGTGATGATGAGGGCGAATTTGCAATTGAGTGTCTAATTTTTGAAACTTGTGAAGATGGTGTTCGTGCACTATTTAAACATGGTAGTTTTGAAAATGCAGATCGTTTGTTACGCTTTATCACTCGCCAAACTCAAGCCCAAACCTATAGGGTTGAAGATACCGCTTTAGCTTAATGAGGCAATAAAAAACCAGTTGAATGTGAACTGGTTTTTTTTATTTTATTTCACACTTTTTATAATTGTGCATCAATCACCCACACTAAGTCGCCATGATGTTCTTCAGGATTTTGTTGATGATCTGGATTGAAATAAAGGCGAGGTTGAATCACTTCAACCTTTTTAAAACCTGCTTCAGAGATAAAATGTCTGACTTGTTCTGGAGAGATAAAATGAAAAGTAAAGGCACTTCTAGACATCAATTTCAGTAGTTTGCTGCTGTTCCAGATAACGGCAGCCAATTTGTTTTTGACAGGTTCAGGATATAGGTCGGTGAGATAGTGTAAAGCTTTAAAGCCTTGCCCATAATTTGCTATGGATTGGATCAATTGTTTTAAAAGGTCTTTGTTAAAGTAATTGATTAAACCTTCACTGATCACAACGAGGGGTTTCTGAGGATCAAAAACTTTGAAAGCATTTTGAAAGTCCTGGGTAAATAAGTCGACTGATAAAACCGCTGGGCTGGCGGGATCTATCTGTTTTAATGCTGCTTGTTTGGTTGTTGCCATCTCTGGCAAATCTAATTCACGATAATCGATTTGAGCGTATTGTTGTCTAAACCACCATCCACGTGGAGATAATCCAGCAGCAATTTCAAGTACTTGTAAATCAGGGAATTGTTCAATCAATTGATGTAAACGATTATCCAAGATGGTGTGACGTTGTTTTAACGTGGTGCGCATACTGCCACCAACAAATTTTTCGCCCCAACTTTCGATGGGATGTGCAATCATAGCCAGTCTTTTGCCTTTCGCTGTTGCAAGCAAAGGATGGGAAATCCCCATTTGATACCAAATATAGCCTGTATAATGTGCGGTAAATGAAATATGACGATGTTTAGAAAGTTGTTGGTCTGACATAGTTTTCCTTAACTGTTATTTTTTTAATTGGGACATTAAATATGGCAACACAAATTATAAATTCAACGGTTGCCTGATGCGTTCTTCCTGATTTCCATATAGGACTTTACAGTGCCTTTTAAGCCACGCTGAAAAATGAAAAATATTTGCACACTATTCATCGTGTTATCTTAGCGAGCATAACGCAAGACTAATAAACTTAAAATGCCCTCCCTACAATCTGCTATGCGTTGTGGGAGGAACTTTATCTATCTTTTTAAAGAGAATTTCTAAATTCTTCAATGACTTTTTTGACAGTTTTCCATTCATCACCTAAATCAAATGATTCACCGATGATGATATTGGGAATTTTGCCGCGCATACGTGCTAAACGTGTTTGGTTTGGTAATGGTAAGTTCTCAATACCTGCCAAAGCAATACATGCGGATTCACGATTATTACAAACGAGTCCCATATCACAGCCCGCTTCGAGTGCTGCACGAATACGAGCATCTGCGCCTCCAGCAACACAAGCAGCCTGCATACTTAAGTCATCTGAAAAGAGAACACCATCAAATTTTAAAGTTTGACGTAATACTTTTTGAATCCAATAAGCGGAAAATCCAGCAGGGTTTGGGTCAACTTTTTCATAAATCACATGAGCAGGCATGAGGGCATCCAATTGCCCCTGAAGTTGGATGAAACTCTGCATGTCATTGTCATAAATGTCTTGGTAATCTCGTTGATCAATTGCCGCAGCCACATGTGAATCTGCTTTGACCGAACCATGCCCAGGAAAGTGTTTACCCGTGGTTGCCATACCAGCACGTTGCATCCCTTTCATAAAAGCACTTGCCAATGGAACAATGTCTTGCACATTTTTAGCAAAAGCACGATCACCAATTACATCACTGATGTCATTGATATCCAAGACAGGAGCGAAACTAAAGTCAATCCCAACAGCAAGCACTTCAATTGCCATCAACCAGCCACATTGCTCAGCCAATGCTATGGCTTTTTCAGGTTGGCTTAAGTAAAGTTGACCAAAATGCCCCATGGCTGGAAGCAAAGTAAAACCATTTTTTAAGCGTTGTACACGACCACCTTCTTGATCAACTGCAATTAAAATGTCTGGGCGAATTTTACGCATATGGTCAGTGAGGGCACGGACTTGAGCAGGAGATTTTATATTCCTTGAAAATAAAATCATGCCACCGACTTGCGGAGCGCGTAATAGTTCAATATCTTCTTGAGTAAGTTCTGTGCCTGCAATATCAAGCATCAATGCGCCGATCATAGGAATCCACGGTTGTATTTATATAAACTTGGAAACAATACCCGATTTCTGCAATGATTTGCTACATTTACTCAGTACAGATTATGCTAAAACTACACAACACACACAGATAAAATCGTTTAAGATGCTGAAACTGTTGAGTTCAGATTGAAAAACGATAGAGAAATTGGAAAACCCAAGGAAATATTAAGAATTTATGAAAATTCAAACTCTCGCTTGCGCTATAGCACTTGCAACAGGTGGTTTGTTCTTCACACATACCATCAATCAAGCAATGGCGGAAACCAATGCTACAAACGTTGCTCAATCGCTTCATCCTTCACAAGAACAAGCACTTGTGACTCGTCAATTGGCAACATTAATTGATCGTCAGCATTATTTAAACATGCGTTTAGATGCCAATACATCCAATCGTATTTTAGATATGTATATTGATAGTCTTGATCCTGAACATACGTTATTTTTAGCTTCAGAAATTGAACAATATAAAAAGCAATATGGCGCAACGTTAGGTGCAAAACTAAAAGCGGGCGATTTGTCTGGACCTTTTGCCATTCATGCACATTATCGTGCACGTTTAAAAGAGTTTTATGAATTTGAATTGGCTGAACTGAAAAAAACACAAAACTTAAATCAGCCGAATGAATTTATCGATACAGACCGTGAAAAAGCTGCATTTTTTGGTAGTAAAGCTGAATTACAGAATTATTGGCGCAAAATGCTTGTTTCGCAGTTGATTAATCTCACTATTGCAAAACAAGAAGATCAAGCTAAACAAAAAGCATTGAAAGACGATCCAACGCTTGCCAACGGGCAAGATTTAGCTGCATCTGAAGATCTAACGCCTGTTCAGACCTTAACTAAACGTTATACACGTCAATTGGAACGAATCGGTCGGACCAAGAGCGATGATGTGCTTGAACGTATCCTCAATGCAATGACATTAACCTATGATCCACATAGTAATTATTTCCCGCCTGTTGATGCGATGGAGTTGAATCGCCAAACGACCTTACAACTTGAGGGGATTGGTGTGTCCATTCGCCCTGAACGTGGCAATGAAGACTATACGAAGATTGAAACCATCGTAGATGGCGGACCTGCAAGCAAAACAGGACAAGTGAAGTCGGGTGATCGGATTATTGGCGTTGCCCAAGATGGCGACAAAATGGTTGATGTGATTGGCTGGCCAAGTTCTGAAATTGTTGGTTTGATTCGTGGTAAACGTGGAACTAAAGTTTCTGTGAAATTACTTGGCGCTGGTGCTTCGATGAGCCAAGCTCGCGTTGTGACCATTACTCGTGATGTTATCCAAGAAGAAGATGCCGGTGTACGTTCACGTACAGTTGAAATCAACCGTGATGGGCAAAAACATAAATTTGGTGTGTTAGAAATTCCATCATTCTACTTGAACTATCGTGCTCGTCGTGCAGGTACAGAATATCGTTCTGTATCTGAAGATACCAACAAAGCATTAAAAGCACTGGCTGCTCAAAATGTAGAAGGGATTATCATCGACTTGCGTAATAACCCAGGTGGTTCTTTAGAAGAAGTTGCCAAAATGATTGGGCAAGTGATTAAAGAAGGACCTGTCGTCCAAATTCGTGATGGTAATGGCAATGTCAGCGTGTTTGAAGACACAGATGGTGGTGCACAAACCTATGCGGGTCCTTTGGCTGTATTGGTGAATTTAGCTTCTGCATCCGCAAGTGAAATTTATTCTGCCGCACTTCAGGATTATGACCGCGCCGTGATTCTGGGAAGTACCACCACAGGCAAGGGAACTGCACAAGTTCAGTTGGATAGTTTGGCTTATGGTCAAGCAACATTGACGCAACGTAAGTTCTACCGTGTTACGGGGGGAAGTACACAAAATAAAGGTGTGATTCCTGACATCAAACTGGTTGACATCTATGATGAAGAGTTCGGCGAGCGTAAAGCGAAGAATGCTTTGAAATGGGATACCATTCCAACAGCACCATTTAAGCGTGAAGGTTCAATTCAACCTTATGTGGCGCAACTCGATCAAAAATCTAAGGTGCGTGTAAGTCAGGACCCTCAATTTCAATATCTAGAAACACGTAAAGCAATTGCTCAAGAAACCAAAGATCAAAAACGTATTTCTTTGGATATTGATAAACGTAAAGCAGAGTTGGTTGCGCTTGAAATGAAAACTTTAGCTGCTGAAAACAAACGTCGTGCTGCGACAGGCTTGAAACCTTATTCGAATTGGGAAAGCTATCAAGCCAGTTTAGATGCATTGGCAGAGTCCAGAGCTAAAATGAAAGCAAATCAACGTCCAGCGCTGCCTGAAGAAGAGACTTTTGTGAATGAGGCTGCTAATGTGTTGCTCGATATGTCACATTTGAAAAGTAAATAATGAATGACCTTAAAATAGGTTGACAGTGATGTTATATAAACGCCCGATGAGCTTCATAGGGCGTTTATATTTTTAGAAGAATCTAATTTTTATATAGTCTAAATTGATGTTTTTATAATATTTTTAAATATCTGGTAGTTTGATTGATGGGCTAAATTTTATTTTTCAAAATATAGCAAAACCACCTGATTATTCATATAAAGATAAAGATTTTGATTTCTATCCTTGCAAATCTATTTAACCTTTAGGCGTAAAATATGACATTGAAAGCTTTATATCATCTAGCAACGTATTCTTAACGTTCATTTTATTGATCAAGAGAAATGATATTTTGTTGTATGCATTTTTCAATAGATTGACTAAAGCATTCGTTTTACTGTCCAAGCATTTTATCTATATCATTTTGCAATAGTCTATCTGCTAAATAACATCAATTGTGATATTTCTGGTATAGCACCAGATATTGCTTAAACAGGATTCTAGATTTTGATCAACATGATCAATGAAAGGGCAGGATTTTGATATTTGGAGAAGCACTTTAATTAACGTGAGTTCGATGCAACCAAATCTTCAACTTAATTTGAATAATTTCACTTGACGTTCGAGACGGTATCTTTTCTTTCGGGGTGAGGAGCGAAGCTCCGCAAGGGCAACCATCTTGCGCAGCGTCATCGCTGCTCACCGCAAAACTCGTCAACCACCAGCAACACATTCAATCAGTCGCAGAAACAATACTTTATAAAAGTAGTTCTGCCTCAAACAACTGCGGATGACGTTTCCGAGTATCATATTTCATCAAGAATTTTTATCGAACTCAGGTTAATTAAACTTGATGAACAGTTTCTCTAGCAACTTATTCAACATATGAGATCATGGTTTTTTTGACGATGTGCCTATTAGCCAGTTCTCGGTTTAAATTGTTTGTTACTTTGTCGGTTGAGGGGCAGTTATACCCCCCATCCGGAGTCATTCTGTTTTGATCAACCTCATGACTCTCTGCTTTAGGATCGCTTGTTTTAGGATGTGGGTTTTTGATGTTACCAATCATGATGGTCTATGGGTCAATCAAATAATCAAACTTTGCGCATCATGTTCAATGAATGATTCTATGATCTACACATACCCTCTTGTTACAAGCTGAAATGGTTTAAAATCTTGATCAAACAGTTTGAATGCGTTACGCAAGCAACTCAACCAAAATTTGTTCATAAATTTCAGCCAATGGCTCTAGTTCATCAATATTCACGTGTTCATTAACTTGGTGGATGGTTGCATTAAGTACGCCCAATTCAAGTACTTGTGCGCCAGTGGGAGCGATAAAACGTCCATCAGAAGTACCGCCACTAGTGGAAAGCTCGGTGTCGGTACCTGTTACGTTTTTAATGGCAGTTCGTGCGGCATTCACCAATTCACCTACAGGTGTCAAAAATGGTAAACCTGAAAGTGTCCATTCAATATCATAGCTCACTTGATGGCGATCAAGTATCTCTAGCACACGAGCTTTGAGTTGATCTGCTGTGACTTCAGTGGAGTAACGGAAATTAAAGGTTACTGTCATTGTACCTGGAACAACATTGGTTGCGCCTGTACCTGCTTGAATATTAGATACTTGGAACGAGGTTGCTGGGAAGTATTCATTGCCGTTGTCCCAAACAGTATCGCAAAGTTCTGCTAAGGCTTTGGATGCGGTATGAATCGGATTAATTGCCAAATGAGGATAGGCAACATGACCTTGTTTACCTTTTACTGTCAAGACGGCATTCAATGAACCACGACGTCCATTTTTAACGATGTCACCAAGGGTAGAGGTGCTTGAAGGTTCACCAACCAGACACCATGTCATTTTTTCATTACGGGCTTCTAATGTTTCGACCACTTTGACAGTACCATTGATTGAAGGACCTTCTTCATCAGAGGTAATCAAAAAAGCAATAGAACCCTTATGGTCAGGGTGGTTTTTAACAAAACGTTCAGAGGCAACCACCATTGCTGCCAAGGCTGTTTTCATGTCGGCACTACCGCGACCATAGAGCTTACCATCGCGGATTTCTGGTAAAAATGGATCTGATTGCCAAGCATCTAAATGACCTGTTGGAACAACATCGGTATGACCTGCAAAGCAGAAAACTGGCGAGCTAGTTCCACGTCTTGCCCAAAGATTGTCTACATCTTCAAAACGCATATTTTCAATATTAAAACCAATTGCAGACAAACGATCTGCCATGATGTTTTGGCAATTGTGATCTACAGGTGTCACAGAGGGTTGACGAAGAAGCTGTAAACTGAGTTCTAAGGTATCCGAACGATTCATGGACATTGATCAAGTAAGAAAATTGAACAATATAATAGAGGAAGATAAAACTGAATGAAAACCCAAAAGCAGAGAAAGTCTAAAAGCTTTTAAATAAGCATGAAAAAGCCTTATCTGTGGCAGATAAGGCTTTCCAAAAATCAAATTTTGGTGGTTGTGAATTACATCTTATTTTCAACTTTTTCTGCAGAATTCGTAACCGCATCCCCCGCTTTAGACACATCCTTACCAACACCTTTAAAAGTGTTACAGCCAGACAAAACAAAAGCGAATAACATTGAAACTGCTAAAATTTTTTTCATTACTATCTCCGTGTTTCACGCGTTAATTACATTTATACTATACGAAATTATTTGAAATATATCGTTATGCTTTTATGAGTGGATTCGTAAAGCACTGTATGAAAAACGTGAATAATTAAGTCTTTGTGTCAAGAGAAGACAATAAAGGTGCTTGGCGATACATATAAAATTGCTGGGTATGATGGTCATGGTACAAGCCATTGCACCACCATTTAGCAGTTGTTGAACTTTGTTTCAAATCTGGACAAATCCATTCATGTCGCTGTAAGCGATATAAACCTTGTTCAATGTGCTGTCCCCATTGTCCCAATCTACGTTGTTGATTAATCCATGAAGGGAGTGGGGCTGTGTGTCTAAAATAGGGGATATACAATTGTCCTTTGAGTACAGCGCATTTTTTTTCGATGTTTCGATCTAAAACTTGGCTAAATTGAAATTGTTTTTCAGAGAAATGATTTAATTTACGAAATAAAGTATCACTACGATTTAAGCCATACCAACGTGCTAAATGTAAATCTGCTTCACCTAAATAGTATTTTAAAGCAACTTCCCAATGCTCAATTTGTTGGGTTAGATGATTTAACACCAAAAAATCAATTTCTCCTTTTGTATGTTTTCCCTCAATGATTTGAATACTATGTTGAATCAGTTGGTAATGTGGATTGGCTTCATCTTGTAACCAAAACCAGAACAAATATTCAAAACGTAAACCTAAACGCGTACTTTTGAGTTGTTGAACAAACTCAATTAATGTTGTTGGATTTTGGTCCAATTCATCTAAACGTGTTTGATAGGCGAGAAATTGTTGTTGCCAAAACTCAGTATTATGTAATTCAAAATGATGGTGAATCTGCAATTCATCAGGGAGTGCTTGAATAATATTTGGACTGGCAATGCAAAAAGCCAATTGGCGGACAATCGGATGCTGATATTTCAACCAGGGTTCAAAATAATCTGTCATTGCATCACATCTCAGGTTGAAACTTAGGATTAAATAAAGAGAGCATAATGTGGTGATTCAAGCAAAGAAGCTTATCGAGATGCAAGTTTAATTTGTTGAGTATCGGAAATAATGAACAACATGATTCTAAAATAAAATGAGCAGTGCCGTTTGAAAATATACAGCGTATATCATTTGAACGTTATACTGGGTTGTGCGTAGATTGAGTGAAGCTATGAAAATTTTGTTTTGGCGAACATTGGTGGTGTTATTTATTGTGCTTGGATTTATTGGCGCATTATTACCTGGAATGCCAACCACAGTTTTTCTGATTTTAGCTGCATGGGCAGCCTCAAAAGGTTGGCCTCAAGTTGATGCATGGTTAATGAATCATCCTAAATATGGTGCAACACTTCGAGCATGGCGAGAGAATGGTACTGTGCCACGTAAAGCGAAATGGATTGCCAGTATCATGATGTTGATCAGTGGCATTATCATGCTCTTTACCAATGCACCTTTGGCCGTTAAAATTTTCACTGATCTCACGATGTTTATTGTCGCAGTCTGGTTGTGGTTACGTCCTGAACCTCGTTCTGTTTTAACGGGCAAGCAGCAGGACCAGCAGTGATTGGGTAGATTTTAAATATACCCAATCCTCTAAAAGAGTTTTTAAAGTTGTCATACAATAAAGCTGTAATACTGGAAATATCACTTAACCTACGAATCAAAGACAATAATAGTTGTTGAATGGATATTTGATAAATAGATAAATAATAAACAAAAAAGAATAAATTAAATTAAAATGATCTATTTTTTAATCACTCACGCCTAAAATACTTAAAACATAGAGAAAAGCGTTTGACACACAGTAAAGATTCTCTATAATGCACCTCACAAACGATGAAGTCGTTAGGGCGCTTAGCTCAGTTGGTAGAGCGTCTGCCTTACAAGCAGAATGTCGGCGGTTCGATCCCGTCAGCGCCCACCAAGCTTTAACGTTGAATTTAGTGCAGCGGTAGTTCAGTTGGTTAGAATATCGGCCTGTCACGCCGAGGGTCGCGGGTTCGAGTCCCGTCCGCTGCGCCATTAAATTCAAGAATCGTTTGCATCGCAATAATATGTTGAAGTGCAGCGGTAGTTCAGTTGGTTAGAATATCGGCCTGTCACGCCGAGGGTCGCGGGTTCGAGTCCCGTCCGCTGCGCCACTTTACAGAAAAATTGTGAACAGGTGTAACAACCTAATTAGAGTGTAGATAGATTTTTATTTATTGACTCGTTTAGGGCGCTTAGCTCAGTTGGTAGAGCGTCTGCCTTACAAGCAGAATGTCGGCGGTTCGATCCCGTCAGCGCCCACCAAGCTTTAACGTTGAATTTAGTGCAGCGGTAGTTCAGTTGGTTAGAATATCGGCCTGTCACGCCGAGGGTCGCGGGTTCGAGTCCCGTCCGCTGCGCCATTTATCTTGATTCCTGAGGTGAAGATAAGTGGAGATGTTTAGATATAACGTTTTCGTTTGTTCCATGCATCATTTTTGAAGTTTAAACAGGGTGATCTCTGTTGATCCTCACTCAGGGCGCTTAGCTCAGTTGGTAGAGCGTCTGCCTTACAAGCAGAATGTCGGCGGTTCGATCCCGTCAGCGCCCACCATATACAGTGCAGCGGTAGTTCAGTTGGTTAGAATATCGGCCTGTCACGCCGAGGGTCGCGGGTTCGAGTCCCGTCCGCTGCGCCATTTATCTTGATATCCTGAGATTAAGATATCCAAATGTAAAATGATTGTTCTTTTTACATCTCATTTAGTTTAAGCAGTGCAACATTGTTTATTCTCCTCAGGGCGCTTAGCTCAGTTGGTAGAGCGTCTGCCTTACAAGCAGAATGTCGGCGGTTCGATCCCGTCAGCGCCCACCAAGTTTTCTTTCTTCTATTTATTTATTTTAAAATTTTGTGTAGAATATCTATATAATTATTTTAAAAATAAGTATCTTATGCGAAATCCATATCAACGCAAGGCTGCGTCTTCGGTACAGAAAAATACTGCTCAAGCGACAGATCAATATAAGGCATTTATCGAAAAAATAGTGTCTGATGCTAAAGTTTTTGCACTTTATGATGAAGGTTGGGCTTTATGTGCAACTCCTACAGGACAACAAGCTGTAGCGGTATGGCACAGTAAGAGTCTGGCGCAATTATTGGTCAAAGACAACTGGAGCCGTTTCGATGTTCAGGAAGTCAATTTTATTTCTTTTATCGAGCAAATGATTCCTTTTATTCAACAAAATGATACTTTGCTGTCAATCAATTTAACCCCTGAAGGGCAGAATATTTTGGTGTCAGGACGTAAGTTCTTGTTGGACATAAAAAGTTATTTATATCAGCTTTACATAGCTCAACCTGAGCTTTTTCGAGATCAAACCCGAATCCCTTTACCACGCAAGATTCGGATACATCCTTGATAGATGGAGTGAATGGCGTTGTATTTAATTTAATACTCTCCAAGTACCCAACCGCTGATATATGCAAAATATTCTCTTAACCATGCGTTATATCGAGTACTCAAGGGTGTTTCGGCCCCAATCGTGATGAAGTTGCGATAACCTTGTTTTTTTGCAATCGCTGCTGCTCGTAGCGTATGGAAATCACTGGTGACAATTGCAATTTTTGAATTTAAAGACAAATCATGCTGCTGCAAAATAGCTTGGCTGTTCTTGAGGTTTAAATCTGTACTGGTACTTTTATTTTCTTGAAGAATTCTATGGGGTTGAATCTTATAATTTTCCTCTAAGTAGTTGGACATAATTTCAGCCTCAGTTTTAATCTCACCAAAATCTTTCCCACCACTTACAATAATCGATGTTTGTGGTTGTTGTTGTGCAATATTCCCTGCGCGATCTAAGCGCTTGGCGAGTGTAGGTGACGCTTTACCTTGTGTTATTCCACTACCTAAAACAATGATTGCATCTAAACCATTCTCAGCATGATTTTGTTGTGTTTTAAAATGGATATAGCCAAAAAAGCCAATGAGACTGATCAACCAAATTCCAAACACAGACCAGCCTAAACGCCAGAGTTTTTTAAGTTTGCTGTGATGTGCCAGATATTGTTGGATTACCTTTCCCCATATGGCGGTGCAGATAAAACCCAAACCAATCAATAAGGGTAAGAGAGTGCCTAAATGAATTTTTTTATACAGTAGCAAAATAAAGCCATCAAGAAATAATAATAAGCCGATAATGAATAGGCTTAAACGCAATAATTTATTTTTGTTCATGGTCTGTGATAAATAATGTCATCCAGCGCACATTGTAAACGATCTATAGCAATTGAGGTTAGTGAAAAACAAACCGAGCAATTATGCTCGGTTTGATGGGCTTATTTAGAACTGTTTAGATGCTATAAGTAGCTTAGTAAACATCACGTCGATAACGTCCATCTAGGCGTAATTGTTCAACTGTATCTTGCCCTAGAATATCAATCAAAGCTTGATCAACATCGCTTGCCATACCTTCAATGCTTCCGCAAACATATATCACGGCATCATTGGCAATCCATTTCCGAACTTCATCAGCATGATCACGCAGTTTATGGTGAACATAGACTTTTTCTGCTTGATCACGGGAAAAAGCCAAGTCGATTCGTTGTAGCATTGCTGTATTTTGCCAAGCTTGAATAGTCTCTTTGAAGAAGAAATCGTGTGCTTGCTGACGTTCACCAAAAATTAACCAGTTTTCCGTATAATCCAAGCGAACACGGGCATGGATTAAACTCATTAAACCTGCAATCCCTGTTCCATTTCCAATACAGATAATCGGGCGATTATCCGTGATTAGATGGAATGAATCATTATTGCGAATTCTTAACGCAACTTTGTCACGCAATTTTAAGTGTGAGGTCAACCAGCCTGAACCTAAACCAAGTTCACCTTGAGCATCACGTTGTTGACGAACTACTAAACGTAATACCTGCTGACTTGGAATACTGGCAATGGAGTACTCACGAGTAGGCAGGGTAGGCAACTGTTCAAGTAAATGCTCCATATTGGCAAAAGGCTCAACTTCGACAGTTAAGTCTCGATCCCAAAGGATATTTTTAATCGATTGTTGCTCATGTGAATCGACAGCTGTATCTGGATTAATTTGGTATTTATCTAAAAATTGTTGAATACGCTCAAGGCTATTTCCAGTTTGTATTTCTGCAATATCACCGGCTTGCCAGACTGTTTCATGACAGGCATGAAGTTCAATGTTGAAAGCTGGTGCGCCCAAGCTCTCTGGATTGAGTAATTCTCGTTTGCTCAAATGCCATTGATCAAACACTTTATCAATCGACATGGTTTGCAGGTCAAGTTTGGTAGCTTGAATTAAAGCTTTATTCCATTGTTGAATATCGCTATTGCTGCCATTATTCACTTCGATGGTCGTAAATAATTGCTGTGCGCCAGATTGTTTTAACCAGTGATCTATACGATGACCAAAACTACAGTAAGTTTCAGGATAGTCTTGCGAGCCTAAGGCTAAAACGGCATATTTGAGATGAGACAGATCTAATGATTTACTCATTAACTTCTTCTCAAAATGTGATGCTAAATCAGGTGCTTCACCAGTACCATAAGTGCTGGCAATCCATAAAACTTGTTTTGCTTGTTTTAAATCTTCTTCAGAAAGCTGTTGAGCAGATTTTACTGTAGTGGGTTGATGTGCTTCTTGTAGACTGATAGAAGTACGCCATGCCAATTGTTCAGATACACCTGTCTGTGAAGCATAAACAATTAACCACGGAGTTGCATCCGGATCAATTTGAATTGCTGAGCCAGATTGTTTTGCCGCAAGGGTTAATTTCTTTTGTTTACGACGTTTTAAGTACAACATCCATCCCGTGATAAAGAACAACGGCATTGCCAATGCGGCAAGCATAATGATGAATTGGAACACTGGACCAAAAAAGCTACCGCGATGAACAGGTAACATACTGCTCATGATTTTTTCATTCAGCGGTTTAACTTCATATAAATCAACTTTTTCAATTTGAGCTTTTTGATAATCATAAATCGCTTTGTTTCGTGCGCGCTCGTGTTGAGGAATTGCATCAACAAATGTCAGTTCGACCTTACCATCAGCTTTTTTAGGAATCGAAATTGTTAGGGTCGAATAATCACGTTTGATTTGTGAGTTAAAACCATTCCATGTTTGTATTAGGACTTGTTGAATCTGTTCAGGTTTTAGCCCTTCATTCGCTTCTCGATGACCACCACGCGGATGTTGATCACGTCCTTGCGCTGAAAGATTGGACGGTGTACGTGTTGGTTGCGGGTCTGCGGTATTGCTTTGGCGCCCTTTGCCTTCACCCATGCGAGGTGCTTGCATTTCGGGTTGAGGTCTTTCAACGCCCATCACCTTGAACATCCCGTCACGCCACCAGTCATATGACCAATACAACCCTGTACATGCTAGAAGTAAATAGAAAATAACAACCCAAGTTCCAACCACTGCATGCAAATCCCAAAGGAAATTACGACCTTTGAGTTTAGGCTTTATTGCAAACCATTGTTTGAAAGAATGTTTTTTTGGCCAGCGAAGATATAAGCCACTGAGTACAAAGAAGATCAGCATCAATGTACTTGCACCAGTAATCTGTTTGCCGACTTCGCCTACAGTGAGATTACGGTGAAGTTGCTGGATAAATTGGAAAAAATCTTTGCCTTTAACTTCAGGCAAGATTTCTGCTGTATAGGGGTTAACCATCATGGTATACCCTCTACGTGCACCTTCTTTAACAATATTAATATTTGACGCTTCTTCAGGTGCTTTGGCGACAGTGATACTGTTAATCTTCATTTCAGGATTTTGAACTTGAAAATGTTGATAAATTTCAGCAGGAGTTAACTTTGCATGATTTTCAACTTTTACAGTAAAACTGTCTGGATTTAACCATCTTTGAATCGGTTGTTCATAAGAATAGATTGCACCAGTAACCCCCATAATCGAAAGGATCAAGCCCGCTGTAATGCCTAAAAACCAGTGTATTTGGAAAAAAGTCTTTTTAAACATGGTGATGGAAAGGGAAGAATTGTTTGATCACAGATTATAGCTGAATATCTAGGAGAGATAATGAATTTTGCAGATAATATTTATTCTCATTATCATTTTTATTAAAATAGTCATCATAAATGTAAAAAAACCTCCAACGATGGAGGTTTTGTGAAGTTTTTACTGTTTACAGTGTTTTTGCTTCACCGACTGATTCTTTAAGATGTTTGCGTAAAGTCTCGAATGGAAAATTTTTGCTGTCCATACGCTTAGGTAAAATATACGCACCTTGCTGACCTTTTACTTTAAAATTCACAAGTAAAAATTCTGGTGTGTTATACCATTCATAAACATCTTTCCAGCCAATCGTACCGACACCTTCTTGTACGCCCATTTGCTGACGCATTACGATACCGCTTGGCTGTACACCGAGTTTGACACCTTTGATTTCTTGAACTGGAAACTCATTCATCTTACGTTTTACATACCATTCAAGCCCAAATTTGCGCACTAAAAGATAAATCGCCACACAGGCAAGAATGACCCAAAAAATAATGGTCGAGTAGTTTTTAATTAACGCAATACCCAAGATTGAAAGGACAACAGCGACACCCATGATTGCCCAAGCTTTAGTCCCAATTTTATTGGTACTGCGCCAAATCGCAAGTTGAGCACTACGTTGTTCGGCTTCCGATACTTCGTATGGAACTGGTTGTAAGGTATAAGCGTAAATATTCTTGGCAGTCATAGTGTCAGTAATGTATGTAAATCTAGTCAGAGTTTAGCACTAAATCCCAAGATTTAGTGCGCCTATTGTACCAAATATCTAGGCAAATTTTACGCTCTTTTATAAAGAAGCTAATTCTGTAGATTGATCGTCACGGGCATGGCTTAAATTTTGTTTGAGGCTACTCAATTGTTTGAGGATACTAAACATTAATGAAAGTTGTTGAAGAATAATCAATGACTTAGAGTCATCTGCTTCTGACTGCCCCAAACGGGTACGAATCGCTTGCAGCATATTATGTGCTGTTAAATCAGGCATTTCATCCCGTAACAAGGCACCACGGATATCATCCAAAGCTTGATCCAGTAGATTTAAAACTTGCTGATCCTGGATTTTTTCACGATGTGCACCCAATGCAGCGATATAACTAAGGAAGGTATGATTTAAGCATAAAAACTCAAAAGCCAATGTTTTTTGACTTTGGTCAAAATCTGGTTCCGTTGCTAAAGTTGAAATCAATGATGCAACTTCAGCATCTGTATTGTGGGCTGCTCGACGAACAATTCGATAGTTCAAACTGTTGTTACGTCCCTGATGATATTGAGTAACAACATCAGCCAAATAATTACATTGCGCTTCCAGAGAACGTTGAATGGTTCTTGGCAAACGACGGAATCTCCAATCTGGAAAAATAAAGCTCACGCCAAACCATGCCAAGGCACACCCAATCACTGTATCAATCATACGGGGTAGAGCTGCTTCAAAGCCCAGCCCATCTAAGTTAAAGTTGATCAGTGCCATGATGGTAATGAACGCTGTAGCTTGTGCGTATTGTTTACTGCGGAGGTCGAAAAATAACACACCACTTATCACAAGCAACAACAGTTGCCCTTCGATGGAAGGTACAAAGAATAAGATGGCATAACCTAAAATAATGCCACCGAGTGTCCCCACGATACGTAATCTTAGGCGGCGTTTGGTGGCATTGAAATTTGGTTGGCTGACAAAAAGTGCTGTTAATAAGATCCAATAACCATATTGAATATTGGTCAATTGCACAAAAACGTAACCGATAAATAAAACCACAGAAACCCGAATCGCATGTCTAAACAAGACCGATTCAGGGGTTAAATTTTGTTTGATACGGATAACAATATCATCCCAGCCTTTTAAATCATCATCTTTCAGTTGTTGTTCAACATTTTTATTTTGATCATATTTAATATGACGTTCAGTCTCTAAGTTCTGTAATTGGGCATCAATGGATTTTAAGTTTTGATAAAGTGCAAATAATGAGTTGATCCAAATGAGGTCATAGTGTTCTTCTTTTCTGAGTTTATTTAAAGACTGTTTTAAATTTTTAAAAGCATATTCAAAGCGGGCATTATGTTGGTATGTGGTCCGATGTAAAATGCTATCACTTAAATCCTTACATGCTTTGCCTTGTAGTGCCAAAATACGTTGAAAGCGAAATAAAACATCACTATGTTCAAACATTTTTGCCAGTTTTTGATAATCAATGTGTGCTGAATCCGCACGCTCATGTATATCTTGCGCTACAAAGTAATATTGCAAGCTACGCCGTGTATCACGTTGCCCACGGTCGCCTTTGAGACGGGTGAGTAACGCTGTGCGCATATCGTTAAAAATGCTAATCAACTGACCATTCTCCATGGACAGGCTAATCATGCTGTCTTGGTAACTGGTCGCTGTCATATCAACATCAAATAAGTTGGATTTGGAAAAAAGAAAATTACCCAATGATGAAAAACATTGGGACAGCTTGTCTTGGACCTGACGTACTGGGAAGAGCAAAAAACTGATGGTGGAAATGAGACCGTACCAAATCGCCCCAATCACTAAAAGACTAGGTTGGATATACCAATGCTCAAAAAGATGAACGCCAAGCATAGAATAAACTGAAACGACCAAGCAGCCATAAGAAATGGTGGCATAGCGTCGTCCCAAAGAACCCAATAAAATCCATCCGATACAAGAAACAATTAAACCTAAAGCAAAAAGTACAGGATAAGGGAACAACAAACTCACTGAGGCAGCAGTGATAAAGAATCCGATATAGGTATAAATCAAATTCATGATCCGTACCGAAAAGCGATCATCAATATCACTCAGACCTGCGGCAACTACACCCAAGGTCAATGGAATGGTCATCAACTGCTGACCCAACAAATAAGGGACAAAAGCAGTGCCTGTAAAGGCGATGACCATCCTCAAGTTATACATGAAACTTGTGTTATAGGTGGCTTTTCGTAGTTTTAACAGCCATGTGTTCAAAGGAAATCCTTATTCAATCGATACGGTGTTATTGCTGGGGTGCTTGTTTTATTGCTGAGGTGATTTTTCACTTATCTTTGTGACACATCTTACAATGGACAGTGTAAACTTGTTCGCAATATTTAGTATGAAATTATAAACGATCTATGTCTGAAAAAAACGCTGGTCAACAGTATTCAACAGGTTGGATTATGCTTTTGGCACTATTTACCTCGTTAGGTCCTTTATCTATCGATATGTATTTGCCAGCACTCCCACAAATGGCGCAAGATTTTAATGTCACCACCCAGCAAGTTGCCAATACTTTACCTGCGTATTTCTTGGGTTTGGCTGTGGGACAATTGATCTATGGTCCGATCAGCGACCGCATAGGTCGTAAAAAGCCACTTTACTTTGGTATGACCTTATTCGCTTTTGCCAGCTTATTATGCGTTTTAGCTCCTGATCATTGGTCATTGATTGCTGCGCGAATTTTACAGGCTTTGGGCGGTTGTGTAGGTGTGGTCATGGCACGCGCAGCCATTCGAGATCGTTTAGATGTTCAAGGTTCTGCTCAAGCTTTTGCCAGCATGATGATTGTGATGGGAATAGCGCCTATTCTTGCGCCATCTATAGGTGCTGGAATTCTGTATTTCTTTCACTGGCAAACAGTATTTGTTGCTTTATTTTTAATTGGTTTGATCTGCTTAGCCTGTGTTCATTTCTTATTTAAAGAAACTTTAGCGCCATCACGTAGACTTCAACTGAATTTTAGTCAGGTTTTTATTTTATATGCTGCTATTTTTAAAGATCGAAGTTTTCGCTTTCCAATGATGGCAGGTTGTTTTACAGGGGCTGCGCTATTTTGTTATATCAGCTCCGCTGCAGCGGTATTGATGGATGGCTATCATTTAACACAACAACAGTTCGCAATTGCTTTTGGTTTTAATGCTTTTGGTATTATTTTACTGTCTTCAATCAATAAACGTTTAGCCAATCGTTTTTCAGTGATCCGCCGTTTAACCATGGGGGGATTGATTCAGGTTGCAGGTGCATTAATTATTGTGGGAACTGGTTTAATCGCACAAGCACCATTGACAATGGTGATGCTCGGTTTGTTCCTAACAGTTTCAGGGATCGGTTTTACAGGACCTAATGCGATGGCTTTAGCGATGTCAGAACAAGGTTCAAGAGCAGGTACAGCCAGTGCAATTATGGGCAGTATGCAGTTTGCTTGTGGTTTATTGGGTGGTGTGGTGTTGAATTTTTTAGTCTGGAATCACTTATTCAATATGGGGATATTGATGTTGGCTTTTACTGTTGCAGGATTCTTGGCAATTTTAAAAGTATCGCAACAACTTAAGCTCAAACAACTTTCATAAATTCCACGCCATTTTTTACACAAGACATAGAAAAGATCAAATGTAAAAAAACAAAAGCCGACGATTCGAGTGATGAGTAAATCGTCGGCCAAAATACTTCGTTTATAAAGATTCAGGCTGCTATTCTAAATCTTGAAGAAGCATAAGTTTTTAGTCTCTCTGGGGGAGTTAAGGTCTCCAAATTTAACTGCGGATGCCGTGCAATAAACTTGGTTGCTGCAGACCTTATACTTATATAACGACAACAGTTTCTGATTGGTTGACAAGAAAATGAAAAAAAATTTAAAAAATTTTATAATGTCGGTCTCATTGCAATTTAAGTTGACACTATGGTCTCTTTAAATAAATATTTTTTATGGTTTTTTCTACTTTGTTTAGTGTTAACAATGATTGCTGGCATATTGGTGGCAATTTTACCCAATGAGATTGCAGGTGCATTTACTGCGATACCTTATTTACTTGCCGTGATTATTGTATTGTATCGTTTTCTTAAACAACAACGTCGAGCACCAACCGATCAAGAACGTAGAAGTTTAACCCTAGGTTTTACGCTCATTTTCTGGAGTTATAATATATTGGGCGTTTTCGCGGGCGTCTGGTTTTTTTCTCGCAACGACCCTGAAATTTGGCTATCATTCATTGCCTATATGCAAAATATCCGATTTTTGAGCACGATGCTTATTATGCTTCTTTTGCTTGCCGTTCCGCTCTTTTTAATTACTTATTGGTTTTATGGAACGCAAGCAAAACGAATGGCGGCGAAAATGTTTGAGAATGAAAATTAGGTTTGCTGGTGTGCTAGCTAAAGATCAATGCACAAACATATCCATAAATTCACGTAACTCCTGAATCGCGACTTCAATATCAGTGGTCAGCCAAGTGGGTTCAAAAATACCAGCATAATGTTCTAAACGATCTTGAGGCACGACCAGACGTATTGGACAGTCTTCTTCGAGTAAGCGCCAAGGAATAATAGGAACTTCATTGTCAAGAAAGGAGTTGATATTACGAATATCAATGATCATGGCATTGATACATTCAGGGAAGGGCATTACTGAAAATTCATCAGTACGTCTACGGAAATATTCCAGATCTCCCCACTTTAAAATATAGCTAGGCTTACTAAACTCAATGATTCCGATTAAATGATCATCTCTAGATGTATGTAAGAAGCATTGATGAGTGACATCGGTGTCTAAATCGAGTGCGACACTTTGTCGTTGATATGCCATATATACAATAGTCAACAAAAATGGGGGTACATATTATAGCCCATTTATCTGTCTCTTACCGCTTTAGATTAAAATTTACTTTTACTTAAAATATTTTACACAAAGTTGATGAATAGACTGATAGTATAAAAATACATCAAGTTGATGGAGGTGGATGTCATGAGACACGATTTCAATAAACCATCTTACGTAACCAGTAATGAAGAGATTACACATAAGAATCGCCTACCAATTTATATGCTTATTCTTGTGGGATTATTTCTCGTATCATTGCTTATTTATATGGCGGCCGATTGGCTCTAATTTAAAACTTATCAATAATTTAAACTATACATTAAGCAGAAACCCTAGTCAGCAAGCTAGGGTTTTTTGATTCTGCTTAGTATTTATGCTTTGTTTTGTTGTATTTATGCAGTAAAAATTGATCGTTATATAAGCAAATTATAAAGTAAAAGAGTAGTTCATCACGCTTTCTGTTGAAAATAAGAATGATGCTTGGAGTCATTTGAGCACACTCAAATTGTTATAAATCTATGACTTGAGGGAATAAAAATGAATGAAATTTTACACACTCAGGGGAATTTTGATGCCATGTATTATTGGAATCAATTTCACCCAATTTTAGCCGCTGTAGCTATCCTGATTGTCGGATGGATTATTGCATTAATTGTCGCAGCAGGTTTTAGAAAAATCCTAGAGAAACTGGGAACAAATTCGAAATTATCTTCTGCCACAGGGCATCGTTCAAACATCGAAAGTATCCTTTCCAGAATTATTTTCTGGGTGGTCATGGTCATTGCTGTCATTGGCGCGCTCAATGTACTGAATTTGAACAGTGTGAGTAGCCCATTCAGTTTGATGATTCAACAATTCTTATTGTTTATCCCGCAACTATTGGCTGCTGTAGCAATAGGATTCATTGGTTGGATTGTAGCAAACCTCGTCAAGGTTGGGCTAAAAAAAGCTTTAGATCGTACTCAACTTGATGAAAAGCTAAGTGCAGATGTGGGTGTTAGCCCAATTAGTCATAACATTGCTGATATTGTTTACTGGTTGATTTTATTGTTGTTCCTGCCGATTGTTCTGTCGATCTTAGGCTTACAAGGATTATTGGTTCCTGTTCAATCTATGTTGAATGAAGCCATCTCTTATTTACCTAATATTTTCATTGCAGGTGTAATCATTTTTATCGGTTATATTTTGGCAAAAATTGTGCGTGGGATCGTAGAGGGCTTAATCAGTAGCTTAAATTTACAAAGCCAAGCTGAAAAAGTGGGGCTATTTAAAAACTCAGATCAGGGCTTATCTAAGTTTTTAGGTTCATTTGTTTTTGCTGTGGTCATGATTACTGCTTTAATCGTGGCATTTGAAGCTTTAGGTATACAGGCAATTTCACAACCTGCAACAATGATGCTCGGTGAAATTATGTATGCGATTCCACATATTATTGCAGCGGGATTAATTTTAATCGTTGCCTATGTGGTGTCTCGTTTTGTGGGGCGTTTGGTTGCTGAAGTTGTTGCAGGAACAGGTGTAGATTCAATTCCTGCTAAATTAGATGTGCAACGCTTTTTAGGTGAAACTAAAGTTTCTTGTATCATTGGATATTTGATCGTGTTCTTTACTATGTTGTTTGCAGTTTCAGAAGCTGCGAATCGACTCGGTTTTGAGCAGGTCAGTGGTCTGATCTCGATGTTCATTCACTTTGGTGCGAATATTCTCTTGGGTGCAGTGATATTGGTTATTGGTTTCTGGTTGGCCAATATCGTGGCAAATGTTGTACAACGTGGAGAATATAACAGCTCGCGATGGTTAGGAAATCTTGTTCGTGTATTGATCATGGGCTTAGTGATTGCAATGGGCTTAAAAGCCATGGGTATCGCAGACTCTATTGTCAATCTTGCATTTGGCTTAACCTTAGGTTCTGTGGCTGTAGCATTTGCTTTGGCATTCGGTTTAGGTGGTCGTCAACCTGCTGAACGTGTTTTAACAGATTTGATTGACAAAGCAAAACAACAAGCAAATCAACCGAATCCTCTAAATCAGAAAAATACAGATTCCGTTGTCCCTCCAGCAACAGACTCTAGTCAAGTCACAGCGGATACACCTACGATCGAAAATGAATATAAATCTTTAACCGATTCATTTAAAGAGGATAAAGATGACCCGAATTAACATGTAAATCCTTACAAAGATCGATCAGGATTAAAGCTTGATCGATTTTTTATTCTAAGGTCAAAAAATAAGGGAGATTGAGATGTCTAAGAAAAAGCCAAATAATTTTATTGCTCCAATTGTGATCGCAGGTATTACGGTTGGTTTTTTAGCAAGTGCATATAAATTTGTTTTTGCAAAACCGAAGAAGCAACAAGCGGATGATGTTGAAAAACAAGATGAATCTCAAAATAAATCCCAACCGTGATTGATTAGGCATGTGTTAAGTTGTTTATATGATGTTTTTCTTGAAAAGAGATAGACATCGGCTGATTTATTGTCTAAATTTAAGTCATTCATATGCAAGAAGTAAAACACCAATCGAGCTGAATAAAAGTCATTTTTAAAGGAAATAGAAATGAAAATAATCCACTTTGTACAAAAAATTCATCAGTCTTTATTTGTAAAAAAAGATCGCCCGAATCAGATGGATTTAGCCATTCAGCGTGTTACGCAGAAGCAGCAAATTCAAAATCAACTTATTTTGTTTAAAACCGACTATTTAGAATAATTGGATAAATTTGAGTGAGGATGGATTAAACATATTCAGATGCGGCATGTGCTGAAGCCCATGCCCATTGAAAATTAAACCCACCGAGATGCCCAGTGACATCTAGGACTTCACCAATAAAAAACAAACCTTTTTGCTTTTTACTTTCCATGGTTTTGGAAGAAACCTCAGTAGTATCTACCCCACCTAAAGTCACCTCAGCTGTTCGATAACCTTCTGTACCCGAAGGTTTGACCTCGAATTGATGTAATTGTTTGGCGATGTGCTCAAGCTTTTCATCACTGAGTTGTCCGATGGCTGTTTCTGCCCATGTTGACCAAACCAGATTTTGTAATTCAATCACCACACTTTTTGGTAAGTGTTCAGTCAATAATGTTCTCAGCAAAACTTTAGGCTGAGTATGTTTTTTTGCCTTGAAGAAATCAAATAATCCGAGATTTGGTAAAAAATCGATATTAAATGTTTCTCCTGCATTCCAGTAGTTGGACAGTTGTAATGAACTTGGACCACTTAAACCGCGATGGGTAAACAATAAGGCTTCAGTAAAACTATTGAGATCGTTGGATAGAGTTGCTTCAACCGCGTTACCACTCAGACGTGTGGTCACTTCTTTAAATTGATCTGAGAATGTAAAGGGGACTAAGCCAGCGCGTGTTGGAAAGATATGATGACCAAACTGTTTAGCAATTTCATAGCCAATCCCTGAGCCTCCTAAAGTGGGTATAGATAAACCACCTGAAGCAACCACAACAGACTCAGCTTGAAAATAACCTATATTGGTTGCAACCTGAAAATGATCTTGCGCACTACACGTTACCGCTTTGACTTCACAACTGGTTTTGATGTCAACCAAATGAGTTTTTTCACATTCCTTGAGTAGCATGGCTAAAATTTCTTTGGCGCCACTCAGGGTAAATAGTTGTCCGTGTTTACGTTCTTCATAGTCGATACCGTATTCACAAACCAGACCAATAAAATCCCAATTGGTATAACGACTAAGGGCAGAAATAACAAAATGCGGATTATGTGAAATAAAATTGTCAGGTTCGACATAAAGGTTGGTGAAATTACACTTTCCACCACCAGACATGAGGATTTTTTTACCGACTTTATTGGCTTTCTCTACGACCAACACTTTACGCCCACGTGCAGCAGCTTTGGCTGCAAGCATTAACCCTGAAGCACCTGCACCAAGGACTACCACATCGTATTGGTTCGAAGACATAATACACTCATGAAAATGACAAGCAGGGGATTATAGACAAATTTAGGCAATTTTTCAGAACAATTGTTAGTGTATTATATTGTGAGACGCCCTTGTAAACCGCCAGTATGAATCAACAGAATTCTGCTGTTTTCGACAAAATAGTCTTTAGAGATCAGATCAAATATCCCATAGAACATTTTACCTGTATAAATATGTTCCAATGGTAATTGATACTCTTGCTCAAAATTATGAATAAATCTGAGTAGTTCTGGTGTTGTTTTGGCATAACCACCACAACAATATGCATCGGTAAGTGACCAATTGATTCGCTGGGTCCACTGTTGGATCTCTTGTTTAAGAAAATCTCCTTTTAAAGCTGAGAAGCCGAGAATATGTTGTTCAGGCACGCTGCGCTCAATAATGCCTGCAATTGTTCCACCTGTACCGACAGCACAGCAAATCACATCATATTGAGTGCCGTCTTGAGGCTTTAAAATCTCCTGACAACCTTGTATTGCCAAAGCATTTGTACCGCCTTCAGGAATAATATAGGTATCGGGATACTCAACTTGGAGTTGCTGATTAAATTCAGGATCTTGCTTTAGCTTGTAATTTTCACGTGAAACAAATTTAAAATCCATGCCCATTTTTTGAGCAAGCATGAGGGTAGGATTATATGTTTTACTGGCTAATTCCTCACCACGAATGATTCCAATACTTTTAAAGCCAAATAATTGTGCTGCATAAGCTGTGGCGGCAATATGATTAGAGTACGCACCACCAAAAGTCAGAATTTTTTTAAAGCCAAGGCGTTGAGCTTCAACGAAATTATATTTAAGTTTAAAAAACTTATTGCCAGAAATATTTGGATGAATTTGATCAAGACGTCTGACCGTGAGTTGCACAGAACAAGCTAAGTTTAAGTGCTGGTCAGAAATTGTTTGGGCAATAGGATCAAACATCGTCATTTTAAGTACAGGAAAGTGTATTTACAGGCTAGTTTACCCAAATCTGCCCAGAGGAATAAAGAATTGAGTAAACATACTTGCTAAAACGGTATTTAGTATCTCTATTGACTATGATTGTGTATCAACAGAAGTCACTACAGACATTCCAGGTCGTAAAAACTCTAGACCTTTTTGATTTGGATCAATCGCAATCCTGACTGAAATACGCTGTACAACTTTAGTGAAGTTTCCAGTGGTATTGTCGGGTTTCAATACGCTAAATTCAGCACCGGCAGCAGGCGAAATTTGTTCAACGTGACCAGTAAATTTTTGATGCTTCATTGCATCCACAGTAAAGCTTGCCTTCTGTCCAATACGCATATCCGCGATTTGAGTTTCTTTAAAGTTGGCAATCACCCATGTTTGTTGTGGAATCAGATACATTAACTGTGTTCCTGCTGAAACATATTGTCCGACACGAGGTGTAACTTCACCTAACTGCCCATCCATTGGCGCTGAAATTACACTATAGTCTTTAGTCGTAACGGCTTGGTCAAATTGTGCTTTGGCATTGGTCACTTGTGCTTTGAGCCCTGATTCAGCAACTTGTGCTGTTTTTAAGGCTTCTTGAGCGACTAAAACGTTTGCCTCGGCCTGCTTTAATAATGCCAAATTGTTTTTTACATCTGCTGCGGCTTTGTCCTGTTCGGTTTTAGAAGTCGCACCACTGTTGCCTAATTGTTGATAACGACGAAGTTGTGCTGTAGATAGCTCATAGCTTGCTTTGGCTTGTTCCACTTTGGCTTGTGCCGCCACAATATCAGCTTTGCGCTGTTCAATCGCTTGGCTTTGATTGGCTAAAGTTGTATTGGCTTGGTCAACACCTGCTTCAGCCTGAGTAACTTTTTGATCATAAGTGGTGGTATCAATATGCATCAATGCCTGACCTTTTTTAACATGATCAAAGTCAGTGACCAAGACATCTTTGATATAACCATTAATTTGCGAAGATAGAACAGTCGTTTTACCCTTGATATAGCTGTTATCAGTTGACTCTATTGCACTGTCAAATGGACCAATTTTCCAAGCACGCATAATTACCGCGATCCCGACCAACAACACCAAAAACATAATCAATAAGGTTCTTTTGGCGGTAGGAATTAATTTACTGGATGGCGGTGGCGTTACAGCTGCTGCGGATGCCTGCTGTGCAGGTGCTGGCGTTGCTGGTTCTGTTGGCTTTTGATCTTGTGACATAAGAGTTCTCAAATATTTTTAATGCATAGAATGACGTCATAGGGTATTGAATTGATAAAACTCATGAGCGTTGTCTAACTGCTATTGAGGGCTTGTTGCTGTTTTTTGAGTTGGTAACGTGTCCAAGTAATATTAAAACTACTCCAAATCAACAGTAAAATGGCAAATATTCCATTTAATGCAATCACATCATTATACGCGCGTACCTGAGCTTCACGTGTCACAATCTGGTTAAGGTTACGATAAGCTTGATTCTGTTCTAATGCTTGATCAATTGTATATTTATTGGCAGATTGCTGATACAAAGCAAGACGCTGTACAGCTAAAGGGTCTGTTGGCGATAAATCACTGACGATTTCTGCACGATAATTTTGTGTACGCAATTGTTGGTAGGTTGAAAAGAACGAATTTCCAATTAAGCCACCAAAACTTTGTGTTGCTGAGAATAGCACCACAAAAGTAACCATATGCGTTGGACCTTTTTGTAAGACACTGATAAATCCTGTCAATAATAAAGGACCAATAAACATACCACTGGCAAAACCCACGATAAACTGACTACGATAGAAGTTTTCTGGTCGCACATCACTGGTCAGGTGATAATCCAAAGCACAAGCGATCAGGACCAAAATCACAGCACCGACCAGATGCCATGAAATTCGTTCTCGTTTAAAGGTCAATGCACTAAAAATAGTCCCCGAAGCAATTCCTAAAAAAATCACGCTATATAGTGTAACGAACTGATCTGGACCCATGCCCATGGTCTTTAAGAAATTCACAGCAGCATAGCTTTGCTCTGACATCAGTAAACGAATTGCCAACGCACCAAAAACAAATTTTAATGTGCTCGCTGAACCCAGCCAACGGGTAATAATCAATGGATTAACCCGGTAATGTTCATAGGTTAGCCCAATAATAATTAAGCTAAATCCTGCAATGAGAGCATAACCCAACCATTTAACTTCAAACCACCAAAGAATAGGACCTTGGCTAAGTACGATACAGAGTAGGGCAAATCCTGGGGCTAATAGGGCAAAGGTCAAAAAATCTTGCTTTTCAAATACTTCAATTCTTAAACTACGCGGCAGTTTTAAAGAGACCACCATCGCCAAACAACAGATCGCCAAACCCAGCTCAAAGGTATATAACACCACCCAGTCATTGACATCGACCAGTGATGGAGAAATGATCCAAGCCAGTGGAATGCCCAACTGTTGGAAGCCCAGTGCGAGATAGATTCCACGTCCGAAATTTTCCCGTCGAAAGGCTTGCATAATGTAGTACATACCCAGTGAGCTGAGTGGGGCAGCAACCAGACCACTGATGACACGAACAAACAGTGCCATTTCAAACGTATGAACAAAAATATGTAAAACCAAAACGCAGATAAACAAGACCAATCCGATTTCGGAAAAAAGCCGTAGACCATATTGTTGTCTTGCTTTAAACAAAATCATGTTGGAACTGATATTTGCCATGACATAAGCCGCAGGAATCCATGCAGCTTCTGACGGAGTGAGCGAATATTCACCTTGAATCAGGGGGAGGTTTGCGGTAATAAATCCATTACTTAAACTTCCTGAAATTGCCACAAATAAGCCAATAAAAAAATAAATCAGTTTTTTATAAGTTGGATGTGCAATAACAGCAGGCGAACCGGGTAAGGTTGGACGTTCTTCAGGCGTCCAATCGGGTGCAGGTTCAAGTATACGTGGTGATTTATCCATAGCAGTCCCAATTACGCCTTGATACCATCAATCAGCAAATCAACAGCTCTTGTGGCAAGTTGCACCTGTTCCTCATCAGTGAGACCTTGAAATGAAGCACGCAAAATTCCTGTAATCAGTGCATAGTCTTTTGGGGTGAGATCAGGACGGCAAATTTGATGTGCAATTGCTTGGTCAATCAACGGTTGTAAAATCGCATCTCGCCGTTGGTAGATATCCACCATCACTGGATCATTACGATCTATCACACGCCAATATTCCATTAAGGCGGTCAGATAAGGTAAATTCTCAACATGATTACGAATCAAACGAATCAGACCATCTGGATATTCGGAAAAACTTTTTGCCCGTTCATCTAAGCGAGTCAGAGCTTGTTCCATTAACGCAACCACCAGTTCTCGACGATCCTGAAAGTTGCGATAGAAAGTGGCTCTGCCTACTCCAGCTTGATCAATTACTAACTGTAGAGGCGCACGTATCCCTTGTTTGCGGAAAATTGTGAGAGCAGCATCGAGTAAATCCTCACGATTTTGTGCTGCCTGTTGTTGGCGTTTACGCATAGCGATAGAGAGAGTTAATTTTATAGTGATATTTAACGGACATTTTTGTCCGTTGTAAATCATTATCTGTGTGATTTTTTGTAAAGTCAGCGCTTATTGTGGATGGGATTGGTTAGAATATCTTTGTGATTCAAATCATAACTAGTCAAAATCCAAGTTTTTATTTATTTATTTTTTAAAATAAAACAATACGTGTGCTGTCATTGTGAAAAATTCTAAATTAATATTCATCATTATGGGCTGTATCAGTTGGGTGGCTTTGAATGGCTGTACACCATCTGAAAAAAATGCTGAACATTCATCGTCTTCAAAAAAAACATCAGAACAACAAATTGAACAACAATTCAAAGTTTGGAAGGCCCAACAAGACCCTCATTTATTGGCAGATTATTATCAATTTATATCGCAGTATCTAAAACATCCGCCAAGCTTAATGGAACTTACCACGACTCGAAACTATATGCCTGAACAATGCTATCCCAAACGTTTTGCTGTTCCTCCCAAAGCTTATTGGAAAAACGTGGTGAGTAGTTTACAACTGGTGGAAAAGTTAAATCGTAATGGATATTTTAAAACCTATACCATCACAGCGATCTATCGTGCACCTGAATTAAATAAGTGTGTTGGCGGTGCAGGGAAGAGCAAGCATTTAAGTAATTATGCGGTAGATTTTCACGTATTGTCTCCTAAAGAAACGGTTGAAAAAGATCGCGAATTATTGATTAAAAAAATGTGTCATTTTTGGAAAGTGGAAGGCAAAAATTATAAAATGGGGCTAGGGGTGTATGGGAATAACCGCTACCATATTGATACCCAAGGCTATCGAACTTGGGGGAAAGACTATAAATCGAAAAGTTCAGAATGTTTAAAAAATTAGAATAGTATTTTAAAATCAAGCATCATGAATGTGTTTATATTTAAAAATGCTTGAACTTTAGGAAAGTGATATGTCAAGAATAATAAAGAATTGTGTATGTATACTGGGTGTTTTCACTACGACATCTATCTTTGCGCAAAACAATGCTGCTGTAGAAGTTGATATTGAACAAAGTCAGATTTTGGGACATGCAGGAAAGGTGAAAATTAAAGCAGAATCATGTGCTAAGGAAAATTATATCTGTGATTATGTACTGTATGATGCTAAAGGCAAGCGTGAGGTATTACTAGAACAATGGAGTAAAACCGCACATGTTTATCAGTTTAATCCCAACTTAATGGGTTTCCTGATGGGAGCAACGGGTGGTGATCATAACCTTATGGTGGTGAATGATAAAAACCAGCAAAAAGATTATGGTAGTTTTCTTGCTATGAATGCCTCACAGAGCTGTTTTGTCACCTATGAATCAAATTTAAAAAATATGCCAAATTCCTTGGTTTTTTATAGTGTTCCTGATTTTCGAGTCCGTTTAGTGCTCAACAATAAAGTGCCTCAATTCAAACAATTCAGTTATCCAACCACTGCAAATTTTAATGATAATAGCGATTTTTCTTTTAATTATAATATTAAAATTGAAGGTGAAATGGGCGTGCAAGATGTCATTATTCAAAACCCATGTCAGTCCGATTATCGGGTCATTATGAGTTAGGTTTAATAAAATAAAGTTATTAATTTTATTAAAAAGCATCATTTTTATTTTTGAATCAAGTTGACTATTGTAGATTTATTCAACCAAAAGGAATCTATTATGGTCACTCAACATCAAATCAATCAAAAACAATATCAAACTAAATCAGAAGCTTATTTAAATAGTGCTGTACATGCTCAGGGGGACGAGTTTGCAAAAATGCAAAACTTAATCCAACAGCATGACTTTAAGCGGGTCTTGGATTTAGGTTGTGGGGGTGGGCATGTGAGCTATCAAGTTGCACCCATTGTAGAGCAAGTAATTGCTTATGATATTACTCCCGAAATGGTCAATCTTGTGACCACGCAATCGCAACAAAAGGGATTTGATCATGTGGTTGGACAGGTTGGTGCAGCAGAACAATTGGATTTTCCTGCAGAGCATTTCGATTGTGTGATTAGTCGTTATTCTGCACATCATTGGCAAAATATCACGCAGGCACTCCATGAAATTTACCGAGTATTGCGTGTGAATGGCAAAGTGATCATGTTTGATATTATTGGTAACTCCAATCCTGTCTTAGATACCTTTATTCAAACCATTGAAATGATTCGAGATCCAAGCCATGTCCGAAACTATAATTTATCTGAATGGATGGCTTTTGTGGAACAGGCAGGCTTTAAAGTCGAAATCATTGAGAAACAAAGTTTAGCGTTAAATTTTCGTAGTTGGGTAGAGCGGATGCAAACACCTGAAGATGGCATCAGCACGATTCGCTATTTGCAATCTACAATATCAGATCATGTACGCAAATATTACCAAATTCAGAAGGATGGCACATTCACCAGTGAAGCGGTATATTTGGTATTGAGTAAAATTTGATTTATACACCATGTCAAAAATAACAATGAAAAGATGTTTAATCATAATATTGAGCCTGATGTTTTACACAGTAAATAGTCATGCTGAAACATTTAAACGTACTGTGGCAAACATTGGGCAGTTTTCTGTTATTCAAGAATCATGTGATGAGGATGCCAATAAGCATTGTGATTTTGTGCTGTATGAAGGTGATGATTACAGACTACCTTTGGTTGTGGATTGGGAACGAGGTTTAAATTTTGAACATCAGACCAACGATTTTTTGCATTTAAGTTATGGGTATACCTTCAATCTTCATCATAGTTTGTTTATCTCCAAAGATGGTGTAGTTCAAGCCTTGGATGATGTTGTTGCGGTAGATGAAAAGTCGGAGTGTATTGCTCGATTTGAGTTCAAAGATGCACCTACAATTATATTTCAGAAAATGTTTCGCTCGACAGCACTCAATAAAATACAATTAAAACCTAATGAATATCCCTAAGCCGAATCTGTATGGGTGGATGCTTCGCAGTACTTTAGTGATATGAAATTTGATGAACAAGGACGTTTTAATTATCGTTATGCCAATAAAAACGCTGAAGAAATCACTGCTTACTTGAAACACCCTTGTAAAGAATAAAGTGTTTAGACCAATAGAAAACATTTGAAATAAAAAAAGCTGTATTTTTAATCAAAACTGTTATGCTCAAAGGATAAATAAAACAAAAAGTAGAGGAGATGCTATGAAAAAGCTATCCATGGGTTTGAGTGCAATATTGGTGGTGTTGTTAGTTGGATGTGAAAAAAAACCTCCTACACCGACCAAGACTGAAGTTCGCTCCATTCATATTGCAGGAATGCCAGTATATGAAAAAGATTACCGCTTAACTGCTCGCGATACATCAACCGAAATACAACCATAGAAGCGTATTTTGAAAATATTCAACCCACAGATCAAAGTTGATCTATGGGTTGAATTAAATTGACTTAATGAAAGACTGTTTCTAATGCTTTTAATCCGACTTTAGGATCAAGTAAACCATTATAAATATCGGGAATTTCACGTTCTACGCCAAAAAATGCATAGATTGCGAGCATTGCACCACGAACTGAATATTCAACAGTAAAAACAACATCATCTTCAATTTCAACGAATTGTCCCAAGAAGGCAAAGTTTTTAGAACCTTGAGGAATCACTTGAGGGCGATCACCAGACTTGCGACAAGCAAATAATGCTGATGCATAAGGCATCATTGCTGTTGTCACTGTGGTATTCGCTAATACATGTTCGAGAATATCATCAAAACCAAGTTGTTGAATCAGCTCAGTAAGGATCTCATTGCCTGTGGCTTGGGACATCGGCTTTTTGATGTAATCCCCATTTTGATCAATTTGGAAACCATAGCCCCAAAGTGTAAATGTGCCTTGAGGTAAATCAGCAAAATGTGGTTGGGCTGGGACAACAATCGACAAATGCCAACCAGACTCAAACCAAGTCATCAATGCGCCTGTGCCAGGTTGATTACCGGTATATTCAATAATGCGATTTAACAGCACATCATCATGCATGGTGAGGGTGAAAGATTCCCATTTATGTTCATCGATGTTGCCATAAAAAGTCATTGGACGACCAAAGTCAGGCGCTTTTTTTGCCAAGGTTTCCCACAATGTCCAGCCATGATCAAGACGATCACGAATAAGTGCTGGCACATCATCATTCCCACCATAACGGGAATCAGCTGTAATCGAACCTAAAGTAAATATAGCCAGATCATTTTCTTTTAAATCGATTTGCTCAGCACCTTCAGGGAGGTTGATATATAAGCGTGTCGCTCGTCGTTCTGAGGTTTTCTTATCGGTTTGGAAATCAGCATCAGTTACATAATGTCCAAAACGAACATCGACGCCTTGCTCTACCAGCCAGCGTTGTAATGGTAAAATCATTGAGTCATATTGGTTATATTTGGTTCTTTTTACGCCTGCGAGCGTATGAATACGGGGCAGTTCTTGAATAAAGCGTAGAAAATAGCGACGCAGTTCTGCTGCACTGTGCCATTTCTGGAAAGCGAATGTTGTACG
The DNA here is from genome assembly GCF_001005515.1 of Acinetobacter sp. Ag2. NCBI lineage: Bacteria > Pseudomonadati > Pseudomonadota > Gammaproteobacteria > Moraxellales > Moraxellaceae > Acinetobacter > Acinetobacter sp. Ag2. The sequence continues at coordinate 98,596 of NZ_LBNA01000054.1, read as the reverse complement.
CCACATACGCCAGAAATTTGTTTCAAAGAAGGTTTCATCAAAGAACTCATCTATACGACGACTCCCAATTTTTTCTTCTTTTGATGCCAATAAACGTAACATTTGTGCACGATGTAAGGTATTTAAACCCAGTTTAGATGCATCAGAGATAACATGTTGTGCATTGATCAAGCGAGCTTGGGCATGAGTTTTGATCTGCTCATTGAATTCACGACACTCTTCACGAACAGAAATATCAGGATTTTCTAAAGACGGAATACTGGAAAACAAATCCCATAAACATAAATAAGTTTCATCAGTAAGCATACGTCCACCGCGAGTAACCCATGCTTGAGATGTATTGGGTGTGTGTGCACCATCCATAGATCCACCAGATACATCCAGTTCTTCTAGGATATGAATATTTTGAGCAGGAACCTTGGCATCACGGATCGCAAATGCAGCTGCTGCCATACCTGCGATACCACCGCCAACAATCCAAAGATGTGCTTGTTTAGCATCTAAATGATTAGGTTTATAGTTGTTCATTTTTACCCCTGAATATGAAATTTTGATGATGTATAAATTAAAACCATAGTTTTATTATGGGTTTTTATAGCTTAAAAAAGAGTGAAAAGGAAAGTTATTTTTTGTGATCAAAATCTTCAGTTTTATGGATTTTCAGAATATTTCAACGCGATCTATTAATTTTTTGATATGATACAAGTTATTGAAAAATAATTTTTTATTGAGCTTTTGCTCTAAAATGAATCAAAGCTATTGTATTTGAGAATAATTCACAACTGTATAGAACAAAGTGGATGAATTCGATATGGTTTTAAACTATAGAAAAACTTCATAGTGAAATAATCAATTTTTTTGTATCTTCAAAAAACGCTTGTGGCTTAAAATAAGCTTCTTTAAATACTCTTTGTGACGAGGTAACTCTTGGAATCGTTATTGATTTTAGGCTCTATTGCGCTAGCGTTAATGTTGGGTGCAATTAGTCCTGGTCCTACATTTGTGTATGTCGCTAAAAATTCAATTGCGATTTCTCGTAAACACGGATTATTTACAGCATTGGGTACAGGAACTGGTGCAGCATTATTTGGCTTTCTTGCAGTGATGGGCTTACAAGCCATATTACTGGCAGTGCCATCTGCCTATTTAGTTTTAAAACTCTGTGGTGGGCTGTATTTACTTTGGCTGGCTTATAAAATTATAAAACATGCCAAAGATCCAATGGAACAAGCATCTGGCTCTTCGTTTAGTATGAGCTATCAACAAGCTTATCGCTTGGGTTTGATCACACAGTTGAGTAATCCTAAAATTGCCATTATTTTGGCGAGTATTTTTACCGCACTTTTACCTAAAGAAATTCCAACCTATTATTATTTTGTTTTACCCATTTTGTGTTTCTTTATCGATGTTGGGTGGTACTCCTTGGTTGCTGTTGCATTGTCAGCAGAAAGACCACGCCGTGTATATTTAAAATTTAAGAAAGTATTTGACCGAGCTGCTGGCGGTGTGATGACTGTACTGGGGCTAAAGTTGATTTTTGGATTGAAATAATCAAGTGATTATTCTATAAAAACAGCGCCTGTTATTGAAGTTCTTTTATTTTGTTAATTAAATTAAATAGTTAATTTAGTATTTGCTTGTTATAATTGGCTTGAAAATTATAATGGCTTTGACCATAGAGAGATGTAACCTTGAAAAAAATATTATTTATTGCTGCCCTAAATGGGTTAGTTCTGAGTGCTTGTTCAACCACTGAAACTTCAAAAACGATTCAAGCACCGCAAGTGGCTGCTGCGACGACAACGATGAAATATACAGGTGTTAAAACACCCATCTCGATTGGTAAGTTTGATAATCGCTCAAGCTATATGCGCGGCATTTTTTCTGACAATGTTGATCGCTTAGGTGGTCAAGCAAAAACAATTTTAGAAACGCATTTACAGCAAACAGGATATTTTTCTGTATTAAATCGAGATAATCTTTCTGAATTACAACAAGAAGCTGGATTTGGTAAGGCTGCTCAGTCGATTAAAGGCGCTCGTTTTGTTTTGACTGGAGATGTTTCTGAGTTTGGTCGTAAAGAAGTGGGTGATCATCAATTATTTGGTTTACTTGGTCGTGGCAAGACACAAATTGCGTATGCAAAAGTCAATATCAATGTGGTGGATGTAAAAACTGCAGAAGTTGTACATTCTGTGCAGGGTGCAGGTGAATATGCGCTGAGTGAACGAGAAGTTTTAGGTTTTGGTTCAACCGCATCATATGATTCAACACTCAATGGTAAGGTTTTAGATTTGGCCGTTCGTGAAGCTGTCAATAATCTTGTGAATGATATCCAAACCAACAAGTGGTCAACACAATAGGTTTGAATCAACACATGAAAATTGTTTTATTCTTGATCAGTTGCTTGGCGACCTTAAGTTTAGTCGGCTGCGCTTCTGGACCAAAGTCTCTATATCGTTGGGGAGGATTTCCTCAACAAACTTACCTGATGTTGAGCGTTCCTGAAAAAACTTCACCTCAGCAGCAAATTTTGCTGCTTGAGAAAGATATTGAAAAAGCAAAAGCCAAAAACGAAGCAGTACCGCCTGGTTTATATGCACATTTGGGTTTATTAAACTTAAATATCAATAATGCTCCACGTGCAATTGAGTACTTTGAATTGGAGCGTCAAGTTTACCCTGAGTCCACAGTATTGATGGATCGTTTACTTAAGAAAATGACCACTCGATCTGTTGAGGTTAAGACGCCATGAAGAAAATGAAACAATTGCTGATTTTGAGCTGTTTCGCGATGCTTTTTACTGGCTGCGCAGTGGCACCCAAAAACAACCGAGATTTGGCTGCATATCATGCGCATCAACCTAAGTCGATTTTGGTACTACCACCCATTAATAACTCGCCTGATACGCGTGCAACTTATGGATATTGGTCAACGGTGGCACTTCCAGTTGCTGAGGCGGGTTATTATGTGTTCCCCATTTCTGTTGTTGATACCATGTTTAAAGAGAATGGGGTCACCAATGGATTTGATGCGCAAGCAATTGCTCCTCAAAAGTTAAAAGAGATTTTTGGGGCTGATGCTGCACTTTATATCAAAGTCAACGAATATGGTTCTAAGTATCAGGTGATTCAATCTGTTTCGACAGTTGCTGTAGAAGCAAAGTTGGTGGACCTCGCATCTGGAACTTTACTTTGGCAAGGTGAGGAGCGACTTCAACAATCCAATGATAATAGCAATGCAGGTTTACTAGGGGCTTTAGTGGGCGCTGTGGTGGATCAGATTTCTAATCACTTGTCTGATAAAGCTTATGCCTTATCTGGTGTTGTGAGTTCGCAGTTGTATTCCCCTAATTTAAGCCAACAAAAAGGCTTGTTATACGGACCAAGATCGCCCAACTTTACTCAAAATACAGTAAAACCTTAGGGGCTGTGGACATTTCATAAATGGCTTGCGTTGTAGGTTAAAATTGAGCAGGCAAGGCATCAAATGAAGAGAATAGCGAGACTATTTTTAAGTTTCATAACGTAGCCTGAGATAATTTTAGCCACAACCCTTCGGGACTAGCGTGTTTTTTGTCGCTTCGTCGTTACGAACTACTCATTTAGAATGACTAAATTTCGTATTTCGTGCCTAGAATCGCTTAAAAAACACACCTAGTCGCAAACATAGACGAATTGTCCACAGACCCTAATAATTTATTGTTCTTGTTAAAAAAACAAAACCCCAATTTTAATTGGGGTTTTGTTTTAAAGCCGAAATATCAATGTACCATTGAAATCTTGTCTAAGAAGAACTTGGTTCTTTCATGACGCTCATCTGGTTTATTAAAGAAGTCATTGGTTGCACAGTCTTCTAAAATTTTACCTTGATCCATGAAAATCACTCGGCTTGACACTTTACGCGCAAAGCCCATCTCATGAGTTACGCACATCATGGTCATCCCTTCTTTTGCCAGCTGACTCATAACTTCAAGAACTTCGCCAACCATTTCTGGATCAAGTGCAGAAGTTGGTTCGTCAAATAACATACATACTGGATCCATACACAAACCTCGGGCAATCGCAACACGTTGTTGCTGACCACCTGACAGTTGTCCAGGAAACTTGTTCTTATGTGCTGCTAAACCGACACGATCTAAATATTGTAAGGCTTTTTTCTCAGCTTCAGATTTAGAACGTTTCAATACTTTGATTTGCCCAATGACTAAATTGTCTAAAACGGTCATATGCGGAAACAATTCAAAGTGTTGGAATACCATACCAACACGAGAGCGAAACTGTGCCAGATCAGTTTTTGAATCTTTGAGCGCTGTTCCATCAACAATAATATTGCCTTCTTGGAAAGGTTCTAATGCATTGACTGTTTTAATCAGTGTGGATTTTCCAGAACCAGATGGTCCACAAACGACCACAACTTCACCTTTTTCAATGGATGTGGTGCAATCTGTGAGAACCTGAAAATCTCCATACCATTTTGAGATATGTTGTATTTCTATCATTGGCATATTGATTCTCCAATTATCGAATTATTGCTATTTTTTGATGTAAACGCTTCACAAGTCTTGAAAGCGCAAAGGAGATACAGAAGTAAACAACTGCTACAATCAGGTAGAAGGTTGCTTTGGTTTCAGCACCATACGTATTTGCTAAAGTATTTGCATTGCCTAGGAAGTCTGGCGCACTGATCACATACACCAAAGAGACGTCTTGGAAAAGTACGATAGATTGAGTCAATATAACAGGTAACATATTTCTAAATGCTTGAGGCAGTACGACATTGGACATAGTTTGTCCATAAGTGAATCCTAAGGCATAACCTGCATTGACTTGACCTTTTGAGACAGACTGAATACCTGAACGAACAATTTCTGAAAAGAATGCAGCTTCAAAAATTGCAAAGGTGACGACACTGGAAAAGAGTGGTCCATAATAGGTATCAGATTGAAACTCAAAGAATTTAGGCAATAAAAAATAGAAAATAAAAATGACCTGAATCAGTGGAACACCACGGAAAAAGTCAACATATGCTTTAGCAAAATTACTGGCGACTTTATTGTCGGATAAACGCATCATGGCTAAAGGCGTGCCAATCAGAATCCCGCCAATAATAGATAAAATCGTCACAGTAACGGTAAACTTAAACCCTGCAATCAGTGTTTGAATCACATCGTGATTTTGTAAAATACTAAAATCCATGACTATTTACCTCCTGAACCAAGACCAGGAACAGCCATTCTTTTTTCAATCCACGCCATAATAAGCTTAATGGTGTAGGTAATGACCAAATAGACTGGTGTTGAAAGAATAAGAATCACAATATCTTGTGATGTTTCTTCTCGCATCGTTTTGGTATAAGCAAAGAAATTTAAAACACTGAGTGCATACAGCACGGCAGAGTTTTTGAAAATATTCATTGCTTCGGAAGTGAGTGTCGGCCATACAATTCGATATGCAACAGGAAGAATGACATAACGATAGCTTTGGCTTTGGGTAAGACCAATTGCAAAAGCTGCATTTTTTTGACCTCTGGAAACAGTATTGATCCCTGAGCGGACTTGTTCTGCGATACGTGCTGCTGTGTACAATCCTAATGCAAAAACCCCAACTGCGGCTGGATTGTCATTGAGAATATTTTGCCACCATCCACCGTGTACCATTTCACCACTGCCTGTGCTGAGGCTGAGTGGGAGTAGTTCAGGAAAAACGAATGCCCAGAAAAAGAGTTGGACAATCAGTGGAATATTTCGAAACAGTTCGACATAACATGTGCCAATAAATGCAAGTGGCTTGTTGGGAATCGTACGCAAGATTCCGATTAACGAACCCAGCAGGAAAGCGATAAAAAATGCAAGTACCGCAGTCCAAACCATGGTCCAGACACCTGAACCTAAGAGTTGTAACCATGTTGGTGCATCAGCAACAGGAGAGTAACTTTCACCACCTATAGCTTTACAGACGGATTCAGCCCATGCAGCCTTATCCAAACTATATTCATTTGAGGGGAGACAATATGCTGTCCAGTTAAGTGAGCCTACTGACATGTGTGCTCCTTTGTATTTTTAATTTTGTAAAAAACTTATAGACCAGACCTTGATTTAAGCCTGATCTATAAACTGTGATTTGAGCACGGAATTAATTAATGCCAGCGTCTGTAGGATTGGCTTTAAGTTTTAAGTAGGATGAACTCATTGGCATATTTAAGTTCACATTCTTTGGTGCAATTGGAGATTGGAACCACTTTTTATATAAAGCTGCCATTTGACCATTTTTCCACATTGTAGTGACAGTCTTATCTGCAATGGCTTTATATGCTGCATCACCTTTAGGAAGCATAATGCCGTAAGGCTCAGAAGAAAGCACTGGACCTACGATTTTAAAGTCTTTCGGATTTGAAGATTTCGCAATGAGACCTGCAAGAATATTGTCATCCATAACAAATGCTGCTGCACGTCCTGATGCCACCATTGCGAATGAATCAGAATGATCTTTACCGTAAACGTTGTTTACGTTGACCTTTTCACCTTTTTCACCCATTTTGATGTATTTATCAGATGTAGTTCCTTGTGTTGTCACTACAGCTTTACCATTTAAATCTGCTATTGATTTAATTGGTGCATTTGCTTTGACTGCCATGCGTACTTCTGTCGCATAGTAGTTGGTAGAGAAGCTTACTTGTTGTTGGCGTTGAATAGAGTTGGTGGTTGTCCCACACTCCATATCAATATTGCCTGCCAGCATTTCTGGAATACGTGTAGATGAAGTAACAGCCTTATATTCCACTTTAAGGTTAGGCATTTTAAGGGTTTTTTTAAGTTCGTTGGCAAAGTTGTTACAGATATCAACCGCATAACCCATTGGTTTACCACCAACAACATAGGAAATTGGATCTGAAGACTCACGATAACCAATGATGACTTTTCCTGATTGCTTGATTTTTGCCAAAGTATCAGCAGCTTGAACTTGTGAAAAAGCGCCACCAGCCATAAGTACGCCAAGCGCAGTGGTGAATACTTTTTTTGATAGTGCTTTTGTAGATTGTGTCATTTTGAGTTCTCCATTACATGATTATTTTGGCATTACAATAGTGCTTGTCCTTAAATTAAGCAGTTATCGTGCCAATGCTTTTCCTTGAAAGAATGATCCATCATATTTCTTTATATCATTATTTTTATACTCACTATTCCAATAAGTAAAGGATAAAAATAATAAATTTAGCAAAACTAGAAATGTGATTGGTATCACAAAGCGAAACCTATTTTATTTAAATATTTTGAAATAAATAGCCCTAAGCTCATTTATTTTTGCTTATAGTTTTTTAAACTATATTTAGATATTTGATGGCTATTTCACCAGTACCAATATGTGACTATTCGATAAGTCATTCATAAAAATAATACATTTTTAAAATTTAACTTTAACTTATAAATAATAAATATTTTTATGTGATTTATTCATTTTTTTTGCTAGTCGTCCCATGGTTACTGTGGTATAAAAAATCAATAGGCATGAATTTTGCTTTATTTACTAAAGCAAAACAAAGTGAAATAAAGCACTGTGGGAAGTATAGATATGAAGTTATCGGTTGGATTAAAAGTTGCAAACTCGTTGTCGCTTACGCCACAACTGCAACAAGCCATTCGATTACTACAATTATCGAGCTTAGAACTTGAACAGGAAATTCAAATTCAACTGGACAGTAATCCTTTGCTTGAAAAAGTTGAAGAAGAAACACATGAAAGTTTGGAAAGTGCACAACAAGAACAACAAGAGTATGAACTTTCAGATGCTTTAAATGCCAATCATTTGCCTGACGAGTTACCTGTTGATACCGATTGGGATGATGTATATACCCATCAATCTACTGCAATTGAGCGTCCAGAGTTTGAAGACCGTGAAGACAATCGCCATTCCAATGCATCATTAAAAGAGCATATGCTGGGACAAGTGAATTTGTTGCATTTTTCCCCAGTCGATAGGTTAATTGCGTATTGCATTGTGGATGCCTTGGATGAAAAAGGTTTTTTGGAGGCGGATATCGATGAAATAGTCAGTTCTGTTCAACATTTGCTACAACAAATGGACTATGACATTGAAGTAGAAGAAGACGAGGTTTTGGTTGTCTTAAAGCATATTCAACGGCTTGAACCGATAGGTATTGGAGCACGAAATCTTGCAGAATGTCTTTTTGTGCAAATCGAAGCTCTCCCTATAACGACTTTGTTTAGGAAAGAAGCCTTGATGTTATTAAAACATTATGAGCTTTTGGTCAGTAATGATCTCAATAAATTGATTAAGCAAACTGGATTAAATGCTGAATCATTGAAATCAGCAATTGAATTGCTCAAAACCATGAAGCCATATCCTGGGGCAGAGTTTGAGCAAAAAGAATCAGATTACCAAATTCCTGATGTAGTGGTTTCCAAAAAGAATAATCACTGGCATGTTCAGCTGAATCCAGATGTTTTGCCTAAGTTGAGGATCAACTCTTTTTATTCAGGCATGATCAAACGTGCAGATCAAAGTGATGAGAATCAGTATTTACGTAATCAAATGCTGGAAGCTAAAAACTTTATCAAAAGTGTCGATGAGCGCCATAAAACGTTATTAAAAGTCGCCAGTTGTATCGTACAGCATCAACGTGAATTTTTAGAAATTGGTGCAGAAGGTATGAAGCCTTTGGTGTTGAGAGATGTGGCTGAAGAAGTTGAATTACACGAATCAACAGTGTCGCGAGTCACCACGAATAAGTTTTTACTCACACCATTGGGTTTGTTTGAGTTGAAATATTTCTTTTCAAGCCATGTGGGAACGACTTCGGGTGGTGAAGCATCATCAACAGCAATTCGTGCCAAAATTAAAAAATTGGTGGCGGATGAAAATCCTCGTAAACCATTGTCTGATAATACGATTGCTAATTTGTTAAAAGAGGATGGGATCGATGTTGCACGACGTACGGTCGCAAAATATCGCGAATCGTTACATATTCCATCGTCATCAGACAGAAAAGTCTTGATCTAGTTTTTAAAGTGTGGCTATTCTAATGATTCATTATGACGAAATAATGAATCGCTTGTTTGTCTTTTGGAGTAACTTAAATGATTGCATGATATTAAGCACAGTTTTTTCCTTGGTGAATTCTGTCATGAAATCGTTTTGGTTATGACTTTCATATTCCTATAAAAGGAGAGGGATAAAGCTATGCAAATTACAATTCGTGGACATCATTTAACCATTACACCTGCAATAGAAGAAAATATTCGAGATAGATTCGCGCAGATGACAAAGCATATCGATCAAGTGAACAGTATGCAGGTGAAATTAAGTAAAGATCATCAATTAGATAAAAGATCAAAAAAAGGCAGTGCAAATCATATCGCAGAAGCGATTGTTCGTTTGCCCGGGATCGAGCTTTTTGCGCAAGCAACTGCGGATGATATGTATAATGCCATTACTAAGCTGACCGATAAATTAAAAAGACAATTAGATAAGCATCGTAAAATGCAGCTGGATTATCAGCCGATGAATATTTTAGCGACTTAAACTTCAATATTTTTAAACATTTTAGAAAGAGGTTGAAAATACCTCTTTTTTTTATCTATATTTTTTGTACCAGCTAATGAATTATTTTAGTGAGTTATAGTAAAATAGCCAGTTTTTACACTGTTAGTCCTAATAAGAGGTCGATGCAATGAATAGTGAACAGCTCACTGAAATCTTAAAAGCAGCTTTTCCTGATGCTGAAGTTGCTGTCAGTGGACAAGCAGGTAAATTTGATCTCCGTATTGTCGATGATCAGTTTGAAGGGAAACGTCCTGTTCCTCGTCAACAAGCTGTTTATGCACCACTTAACAGTTATATTGCTAGTGGTGAAGTACATGCGGTCACTATTCGTGCGATGACTAAAGAAGAATGGCGCAAAGCCAGTATGTTTGGAGCTTAAGCGTCAATGGATAAATTTGTCATTCAAGGCGGTGTAAAACTCGAAGGTGAAGTACGTATTTCGGGTGCAAAAAATGCGGCATTACCTTTGTTGGCTGCAATGATTCTTGCAGACACACCAATTACTTTAAGAAATGTCCCAAATTTAAAAGATGTCCGTACCTTGGTTAAATTGATTGGTGGTCTTGGCGTCACCATGAGTTACGAGGGAGAAACCGTGATTGCGGACACCTCTACTCTGGATAATCAATTTGCACCTTATGAATTGGTAAAAACCATGCGTGCATCAATTTTGGTGCTTGGACCATTATTAGCGCGCTATGGTAGTGCAAAAGTCTCACTTCCGGGTGGTTGTGCGATTGGCTCACGCCCTGTAGACCAGCATTTAAAAGCGTTGGAAGCTTTAGGTGCGCAAATTGAGGTCGAAGCGGGTTATGTACATGCCAAAGTCGATGGACGTTTGAAAGGTGGTGAAGTCATCTTTGATATGGTGACGGTCGGTGGAACTGAAAATATTTTAACCGCAGCTGTTTTGGCTGATGGGGTCACGACGATTCGTAATGCTGCACGCGAACCTGAAATTACAGATTTAGCGCAAATGCTGATTAAAATGGGCGCAAAAATCGAAGGTTTGGATACAGACACGTTGGTGGTTACAGGTGTTGAAAGCCTACACGGTTGTGAGTATTCAGTGGTTGCTGATCGTATTGAAACTGGTTCATATTTGGCTGCTGCGGCAATCACTGGCGGTAAAGTAAAAACCACCCATACTGATCCAAATTTGCTTGAATCTGTTTTAGATAAATTTGAAGAAATGGGTGCAGAAGTCACCCGTGGTGAAGACTGGATTGAGCTTGATATGATGGGCAAACGTCCAAAAGCAGTCAGTTTCCGTACTTTACCTCATCCAGAGTTTCCAACAGACATGCAAGCACAGATCATGGCTGTAAATGCAATTGGTCGTGGCTTTGCAACAATTTCTGAAACGATTTTTGAAAACCGTTTTATGCATGTCCCTGAATTAGCGCGGATGGGTGCAAATATTCAGGTTGAAGGTAATGATGCTATTGTGACAGGTGTAGAAAAACTATCTGCTGCACCTGTAATGGCAACTGATCTGCGTGCTTCATTTTCTTTAGTTTTGGCTGCTTTGGCAGCTGAAGGCGAAACCATTGTTGATCGTATTTATCATATTGACCGTGGTTATGAGAATATTGAAGCAAAATTACAAGGTCTAGGTGCCCAAATTAAGCGAGTGAGCGAGACAAGTTAATGAGCGATATGAGAAACGATGATCCAAATTTTGACGTTATGGGCAATTTTGATCATGGTTTGACTTTGGCATTGAGTAAAGGACGTATTCTCAAAGAGACGCTTCCTTTACTTGAAACTGCGGGAATTAACTTACTGGAAGACCCTGATAAATCGCGTAAGTTAATCTTCCCAACCACACATAAACAAGTTCGTATTTTAATTTTACGCGCTTCTGATGTGCCAACTTATGTTGAAAATGGCGCAGCAGATATTGGTGTCGCAGGTAAAGATGTGCTAATGGAACATGGCGCTCAAAATGTCTATGAACCATTAGATTTAAAAATTGCCAATTGTAAGTTAATGACTGCAGGTAAAGTGGACATGGTACGTCCTAAAGGACGTTTAAAGATTGCCACAAAATATGTCAATTTAACTCGTCAATACTATGCAAGCCTAGGTGAGCAAGTCGATGTGATTAAACTTTATGGCTCAATGGAGTTGGCGCCTTTGGTAGGTTTAGGGGATTACATTGTAGACGTGGTTGATACAGGAAATACTTTGCGTGCCAATGGTTTAGAACCTTTGGAAGAAATTTGCAAAGTGTCTTCACGTTTGATTGTGAATAAAGCAAGCTTTAAGCGTAAGCAAACTTTATTAAATCCTATACTTGCACAGCTTGAAAAAGCAGTGGAAGAGCGTGAACAGCAAAAGTAATATCCTCAAGTCAATGTATAATCAAAATCACCACTCAAACTAGAGTGGTGATTTTTTATAATCAAAATCAAATTTTTAACAAATTATGGCATAACCTAAATACGGTTTATGATAAAACATCATAGTCATTCATATATAAAAGCTCAGATGAAAACGCCTCAACAACGTAAAAATCAATCTATACAGATCCTTAAGCAAAATTCAATTCCCTATATTGATCACTTACCTGTGATCGAATCTGTGGAAGAAGCGCAAATGCGTACAGCTGAAGAGATTGCTAAACGAGCGATTGCTTGTTTATGGGTCATTCAGGTGGCTTGTGATCTAAACAATGATCAATACGATGATGAAACGCAGGAATTTGTATTTGATATTTTAAAAAAAATGCAAGTTTTAGCGGAATTGACCAAAAAAGAGCAGGCGATTTTAAAGCGTGATGTATCTGAACAAGACGTTGTTAATATGGTTTGGAAATACGAAGCTTATTGGGTCTTGTTATGGGCTTTAGGTCTCGTGGATGAGCTCACTTATCCTGATCATATTATTGATTGTGATTTTGCGATTCAAGCGGTGACCTCCTGTGAAACATTTGATGCTTTTATGAGCAAAGTGAAATTACGTGAGATTGAGGAAATTTTAGATCAGGCAGATTTAATTTATCGTTATGATTGGGCTTGTATGGATGCGCGTTTAAAACAACAGCAAGCACCTGCAAATCTAAACTCATCGGTTGTTGTTGAAAGACACGGTGCATTGAATTGGTTAATTCAGGCAGATAGTGACTGGGATTATCCAGATGTGAGTACTTAAATCAGATTTTGTATGATCAACAGTATTCCTCATCAGACTTTCCTATCAAACTAAGTTAAATTGACTATGTGATCTTTGCCCACAAGATGTTCAAAACAAGGTAAACTAAATCTTTCTTAAACAACCTTGTGGGTAAATTGATGCGACGTTTATCGACTCAAGAGCAGAACTTTAAACAAGTCTTTGCTGACTTGTTAGCTTTTGAAACAGTGAGTGATCCTGAGCTTTTAAAAACAGTAGACCAAATTATTGCAGATGTGCGTCAGCATGGCGATGCACATGTATTAAAACTCACTCAACAGTTCGATCGACATCCAGCGCATCAATTTTCAGATCTAGAACTGTCACAAACCCAATTGAAAGCTGCATTTGAGGGGTTAACGGTTGAAATTCGTGACGCCTTAGAAATGGCAGCACAACGTATTCGTTCATTTCATCAAGCACAAAAACAAGAAGGTTGGACTTATATTGATGATTTGGGCAATACCTTGGGTCAAAAAGTAACACCTTTAGATCGTGTTGGGATTTATGTTCCAGGTGGTTTGGCATCTTATCCATCTTCTGTGCTGATGAATGCCATACCTGCACATGTTGCTGGCGTACAAGAAATTATCATGGTTGTACCTGCGCCGAATGGTGAATTAAACCCTTTGGTCTTGGCTGCTGCATATCTGGCTGGAGTACATCGTGTATTTACCATTGGAGGTGCTCAAGCAGTTGCGGCATTGGCTTATGGTACAGAAACAATTCCACAGGTGGATAAAATCACTGGACCTGGCAATCGTTTTGTTGCCGCTGCAAAACGTGCGGTTTTTGGTCAAGTGGGAATTGATATGATCGCTGGACCTTCTGAAATTTTAGTGTATGCAGAAGGTGAAAATAATCCAGAGTGGTTGGCGATGGATGTATTGTCACAAGCAGAGCATGATGCTGTTGCACAGGCAATTTTTATCACACCGGATGAGCAGCTTTTAAATGATGTGGAGCTGGCAATTGAAGCACATTTGGCTGCTTTGCCAAAAGCAGAGATTGCGCGAACATCGATTGCGAATCGTGGAGCTTTAGTTTTGGTTAAAAACCGCCAAGAAGCGATTGATTTAATTAATCAAGTTGCGCCAGAACATTTAGAGTTGTGTTTGGATGAGGCGCAAATGATGTCAGAAAGTATTCGCCATGCAGGTGCGATCTTTATGGGGCGTTATACACCAGAAGCGATTGGTGATTATTGTGCAGGTCCTAACCATGTACTGCCAACATCAGGCACAGCACGCTTTTCATCACCTTTGGGTGTTTATGACTTCCAGAAACGTTCAAGTTTAATCATGTGTTCTGAGCAGGGGGTTAAACCACTGGCTAAAACAGCAGATCTTCTTGCTCAGCAAGAGGATTTGGATGCACATGCACGATCTGCACGATACCGTTACCAGTAATTAAATTGAATACCTCATTGATTATGTAATGCAAATTCCTCTCAAAGCAAAAGAGAGGAAGCTATTTAAAGTAGAATGCAGAGTCTGTGGCATTTATTTTGATAGCTTTGAATTACCTTCTCTCAATGCGCTTTTAGTGAGTTGCACTTAAAGTGGTGTAAGAGGCAGATGAGGCAAATAAGAGATAAGAAAATGTCAAAGATTCGTCCTGAACAAATGCGTTTTTGGAGTCCTGAGGTACGTGAGTTAGATCCGTATGTCCCGGGAGAACAGCCTAAAATTCAAAATTTATTAAAACTGAATACCAATGAAAACCCTTATCCGCCATCGCCGAAAGTGGTTGAAGCGGTTGAAGCTGTTTTGGAAAATTCCGCGGATGCATTACGACTTTATCCAGATCCCGATGCAACTGCATTGAAACAAGCAATTGCTCAACAACAGCATGTCAATATTGCCAATGTTTTTGTCGGCAACGGTTCAGATGAAGTTCTAGCCCATATTTTTAAGGCTTTTTTCGTACAAGATCAGCCTATTTTATATCCAGATATTACCTATAGTTTTTATCCTGTTTATAGTCAGTTTTTTGGGCTTTCTGCTCAAACAAAAATCATTCCTCTAAATGAGCAGTTTGAAATCGTGGTGGATGATTATAAACAGCCTAATGGTGGAATTATTATTACCAATCCAAATGCGCCCACCAGTATTGCATTGGGTTTAGATGCTATTGAAGAAGTTTTACAATCCAATCCAGATGTTGTGGTGGTGATTGATGAGGCTTATGTTGACTTTGGAGCGGAATCTGCGGTACAGCTGGTTGAAAAATATGAGAATTTAGTGGTCTGTCAAACGACTTCAAAATCTCGTTCTTTAGCGGGACTACGCGTTGGATTTGCGATTGCACAGCCACATCTCATTGCAGCATTAGAAGCTGTTAAAAATAGTTTTAACTCCTATCCGATTGATCGTTTTGCCATTGCTGCTGCCGTTGCGTCTTTTGAAGATCAAGAATACTTTGAAGCGCAATGTCAAAAAGTGATTCTCAGTCGCGACAAACTGGTTGCAGACTTAGAAGCGATAGGCTTTAAAGTGCTGCCATCTAAAGCGAATTTTATATTTGCATCTTTACCGTCTAAAGATGCTGGTGAACTTGCACAGGCGTTGCGTGAAAGGGGGATTATTGTCCGTTATTTTAATAAGCCTCGTATTAACCAGTTCTTAAGGATTACGATAGGTACAGATGAGCAAAATCAACGGCTTGTTGATACTTTAAAGCAGGATATCTTGTCTTAACTGTAATTATTGCATGTGGTCGACATGGATGTCGCCTTGCGATCGTGATGAAGATAAAATGGCTGATAGGGAAACAAAAGCCATTTTATTTATATTGAGTGAATCATGCTCGTTAATTTCGTTCCGTGTATTGGTCTTCTGGCTGATACCAAGTATTGAGCAGATCAAGCATTGCGGAAACTTTATCAAAACATTCCTGATATTCAGCATCGCAGTCAGACGCAATGGTGATTCCCCCACCTGCCCATAATGAAATGTCATTTTTATATTTTTGAATCGAACGAATTAAAATATTCCAAGATCCTGTACCATCAAAATTAAAATATCCCAAAGAACCACAATAAGCACCACGCGGAGCACACTCTAACTCTTCAATAATTTGCATTGCTCGAATTTTTGGTGCGCCTGTGATTGAGCCACCTGGTAAAGCCGTTAAGAGTACATCAAATGGATTGACTTCAGGTTTTAATGTTGCTGTGACTTCACTCACCATGTGGTGGACTTGGTTAAAAGACTCAATATTGAAAAGTTTAGGTGTTTTTACTGAACCTGTTTCGGCATATACACTTAAATCATTACGTAACAAATCAACGATCATGACATTTTCTGCCTGATCTTTTTGAGAATGAATTAACCGATCTTTGGATTGTTGATCTAAAACAGGGTCATCATAACGCGGCATCGTGCCTTTGATGGGCTTAGTGATAATTTTACGATCCGCTTTAAAATCAATAAATAATTCAGGTGAACAACTCAGTAACTCAAAATCATCAAGTTTTAAATAACCTGAATAAGGTGCATCAGTCAGCTTCCAAAAATGTTCAGCTGTATCTAAAAGTAAGCCTTGTGCCTTTGCGCTGAACTCTTGTGTCAAATTGATTTGATAGCAATCGCCAGCCTTAATATATTCTTGAACTTGGGTAAAAGCTTGTGCATAGTCTTGTTTTGTCCACATCGCTTGACAAAGCGTGTTGAGTTTAAATGTGCTTGGTGCTTGATTTGTATGTAGTAGATTCTGTACGAATGTGAAAAATTCTTCTGCACAAGTTTCTAAGCTACAGAAAACTAATTGTTGATTTTCGATGTGAATAAAAGTTTGATATTCACCCATATAAAAATTAGGCTGGGTTCTTGTTGCTGAATCAATATGTTGGGCACTGGCATAATTGTAGTCGATAAATCCAATATAACCTCCTTGAAAATTTTCAACGCTATCCGAAGAGGAGAGTGGATTAAAAGAAAAAAAATGATCGAACTTATTTGTATTTTGATCTTTTTGATAATTGCTAAAGTCGGTTCGTGTATAAGTCTCGTATTGTTGTGAGGTTGAAATACAATACTTTTCAGGTAAGAAGGCGATGACATCTTGCCCTGAATTTTTTAAATAGACACAACCAAAAAGCGAGTGAAGTCGATATAATACTGTAGCAATGCTGTTTGATGGAAAATGTAATAACTTCCGAAACATAGGGAGATTGAACTCAAAAAGAAAAATTGATTGATTCGGCTATATTCTACCTGAAAACCAAGGTGAAAAAACTGTTTACCGTTTATCGGTTTTATCAACTTTGTGATAAACAGCGGTTGAACAAAAAAATAACATAATGTAGTGAAACTGCTTACCGTTTATCGGTTTCATCTCCTTTTTGATAAACAGCAGTTGAACAAAAAGTAACATACAGTTAATTTAAAAGGGCAAAACGGACTACTCAAGGATTGGTGTTCTAAGTTGTAAAACAACTAAAAACAACAGGGAACTACGGAGAGTGGTTAAAAATGAAAAAAAATGCTCTTGGGAGAGTACGGATTATGAAATTATTTACTAAACTCGCTTTAGTTTCTGCTGTTGCTGTTAGCTCAAATGCAATGGCTCTGCAAGCAATGGATGATGCTGCACTGAGTGCAACCACAGGTCAAGATGGTATCAATGTTGGTATTGATGCTTCTAAAATCGAAATTGCTAAACTACATGTTTTTGATGGTGATGGTTTGGCTGTAAACGCAACAACTGGTGGTTCAGGTAAAGCGGGTGCGATCACTTTAAATAATGTGGTTGTGACCAAGACAGGTACTGGTAATCTAGCTGATTTAGTAATTGATACTGATGGTAGTGCAACAGCTGGAGCAACGGGCAAGCCATTTTTAAACGTAGCGGCAGCAATTAATGCGCTTAAAATTGATTTAGGTAAAATTGAAGTTAATAACGTGACAGGTACGGCGGGAGCTTATAAGCCTGATGCTGGTTCTGCTGAAATTTTAAGTGGTTTAACGGTAAATGTAGGCGCAACAACTGCAAACATTCAATTGGGTAATACACCACAAGGTGCAATGATTAAATTGAATGGTTCAATGATTGGTGGTTTATCAATCAGTAACTTAGCATTTAAAGATGCTTCTGCTGGTGGTGGCGGTTATATCGTTTTAGGTGGCGTAAAAGTAACTGATACAGGTTCAGCAAATTTGGCTTTAGATGCTGATATTGCAGTAACACCACAAGGTTTAGCTGTAACAGCAATGAAAAGTGCAACAGGTACAGATATTTATTTAACTAAAGTCGTGTTGGGTGGTGGTACAGGTTTTGTACCAGGTACTCCAGGAACTGCTGGTACAGGTACAGGTACAGGCTCAATCGGTGATGTTTCGATTACAGGTATGAAATTCTATAACGGTGGTTCAGCTACGCCAAATGGTGTAAAACTGACTATTTCTGGTCACTAAGTTAGAATTGATTGGTTGTAAAAAGACGCATGCAGAGCATGCGTTTTTTTTTACAAAAAAACGTCCTAAAAACGACAAAAGTTCAAAAAAAGACTGTTTTTTTTTTCAAAAAACGGTATCTTCTAGTTTCAGGGATGTAGAGTGTTCACTCTAAAAATAAAATCAGCACTTTAGGCAAAATACTGCCGATACTTGATAGTTAAAATTATGTTAGAAATTACTTTAGGTTCGGCATTAATGTACTATTTTGCCAACCATGCGCTAGATGTAAAACCCAAGCCAAAGGATGCTGTTTATTATACTGAGCTTGCGGATTCTCGAGACCCATCATTCTCACGAAATCATCGTGAGATGGTACAGATTAAACCTGCTTTAGAAAATCAATTCCGTGGGATCGTCCGTCAGGCATATGACTATAGTTGTGGCTCTGCGGCGCTCACGACATTGCTTAATGGATATGTCGGAACAAATTTAACTGAACAGCAAACCATGGAAGGTTTATTACGTTTTGGAGAATACAACCGTATTATCGAACGTCGAAGTTTTTCTCTGTTGGATATGAAACGTTTTGTGGCTGCGATTGGTTATGAGAGCGGCGGCTTTAAAGGGGAATTCACAGACTTAATTAATCAAAATCAACCTGTGATTGTGCCTATTTCTTATGCAGGCTTTAAACATTTTGTCGTATTTAAAGCGTATAAAGATGGTCGGGTCTATGTGGCTGACCCTGCATTAGGAAATATTAGTTTTGACCAAGAGCGCTTTAAGCAAGTTTGGGAAAATAATACTTTATTTATGATTAATGCGCCTAAGGACCAACAACGTAATATGTTGGCTTTACAAGAGGCGGATATGCGTCATGTTGATGATGCAACAATTAATCGTTATGCATTGGTAGAGGCTCAATATTCAACAGATTACGTCAATAGATTGGCAGATAAAGCATCAACCATGCGTAAAGTAATTGACCTAGATACCAAGTCAGCAACCTATAATCAGCCAATTACAACTTACCTACGACTCTATTATAAACGTAAGTAAAAGATGGACTAAAAATTACATAACTGAATTGGATTTTTTGGGATAGGAATAATATGAATAATCAATGGATGAAAAGAACTTTACTTGCAGTGAGTATTCAGTTTGCAATTGGAAGTTTATATGCGGCTGAAACAAATACTGAGGTTGATGCAAGTGCTGAAGCAGCAGTAGATCAAGCTGTTCCAGCTAAAGAAGATGTACAGATTAATAAAGATGAAACAAAATCTTTAGCACCAAAGTCAGGCTCTCAAGCGGCTGAAGCATTACAAAAAAAAGAAGGTGATGCTACTCAGGAAACCAACTTACAAGAAGTTTTTACATCCAATGAACGTCAGTATTCCTTAATTAAAAAAGGCGAAATATCAACTTTCTATGATTTGGATTATTCATACTATCGTGATTCACAACTGAATTTGGGGATTAATGAAGGTACTGCTTATCAACTTCGTGTAGATGAGGATGCAAGTCATACCATTACCAATACCTTTACGGCGCAATATGGCGTTCGAGATAATTTAACCTTTACCGCTTCCGTCCCTTTTATCGCAAAATCAGACAGTTTAAAAGATGCAACTGCCGCAGGTCTGGGAGATATCAATTTAGGCGCGCGTTGGGAACCGTTCCCACTTAAAGCTGGTCGTTTACCGCTGATTTTATTTGGTAGTGTATCGACAAAAACAGGGGATAGCCCATACGAAATTAACCCGAATACAGATCTCTCCACAGGTAAGGGCTATTATTCTGTCGGTTTCGGTGCAAGTACCCGAAAATATATTGACCCTGTTGTATTATTTGCCTCTGTTTCGGCTAACTATGGATTTAAAGAAACTGGTTTAAACCAAGTGCGTGGTGGTGGAAATGCCAATGGTCAGGGTGGTCAGCAGCTCGGTCAACGGGTTTTAGAAGAATTTGATCCAGGAATTACGGGCGGATTCTCTTTTGGTTTTGCGTATTCATTTAACTATGATGTATCTATGACCATGTCATATCAACAATCATTTAATATGAATACCTCCTTTACCTATCAGGCAAATCCAGCAACCCCTGAAAAGGGGCGTGAAAAATATGATGCTGCGAATCAATCAAGTGGTATGTTCTCGATTGCTTTAGGTGTGCGAGTCAATCCTGAAACCATTGTGAATGGTACATTGGGCATTGGTTTAACTGAGGATTCACCGGATATTTCACTTGGATTGTCCTTCCCATTAGATATTATTGGCTTTGGTAAGAAAAAAGCTCGCTAAGGAGTGTAAGGTATGAAAAACATACGTTTGCGCCCATTAGTAACAGCAATTTTATTAACAGGGTGTTCAACTCAAGTATTTGCACATTTAGGGCTTAACCTATCTGTAGATATACGTTCATTGACGATGGGGAATGCTGTTACTGCAGACCCTCCAGGAATTAGTGCAATTCATTTTAACCCGGCTGGATTGACGAAACTTAAAGGTCTACAGACCGACGTACAAGGTATCATTGCAAACTTTGATGTTCAACGAGAGTTTTCTGCACCGCCAGGTTATAACGTATTTGGTTATTCTGATGATCCTTTAATCTGTAATGATGCACCTGATAATCCATCCAGCTTATGTACAGACTATAAAGACTCTGTACGTGGTGACGTTGAATATGCAAGTTTATACATTCCTATTTTAAAGAAAGTTGTAGATTTGGGACCTGGATGGCCGGTATTGGCGCCTACTGGTGGGGTTTCATATAACCCACCAGGTTCAAAATTAACCTATGCAACCGCAGCTTATGCACCGATGGTGGCAGGATTTGGTTCAGAAGATAAAAATCCCGGCAACTTTATGGGACAACAGGTTGCCATTGAACGTATTACATATTTATCACCTTCTGTTGCATATCAAGTCAATGATCAACTCTCTTTGGGAGCTTCGATTGGGATGTCATATAATGCCATGGCATTAAAGACGGACTTACGCTTCCCCAATGAAATGATTGGCGTATTACGAATGGTGGATGAGTCTGTTTGTGGACCATTCCGAAATAACTCCAATATGATCACGGATCTTTTGCTATTTGGTATTTGTAATGCCAATGAGGGGATGAATCCTTTTGGTCAGTTCGGGAAAATGCAGGTTTCTTTAGAACAAAGTCTGAGTCCAAGCTATAACTTGGGTTTAATGTGGGAGCCAACTGAAAACTTTGGTTTTGGTATGGTCTATCAAAGCTCGGCAAAAATGCGTATGAAAGGTAAATATTTTATCGATAATGCCAACGCGCCAAGAGAACTGATTAAAGGCTTAAACTCATCTGCGACGGGGCAAATCCTTGCTGCGATTCTTGGGTTTCCAGGTTATATACCACCAACAGAATCTGGTTTGATCGCAATGGATTTGGAATATCCAGCACATTTCCAAGCAGGGATAAAATATAAGGTTTTACCTGATTTACAAGTGAATTTCGATGTTGGGTGGACAGACTTTAAAGCGTGGGAAAAATTCCAATTTGAGTTTGATCGCCAAATTTCAGCATTAAAAATTGCTAAACTTTTGTCCAATCAAGTCACAGATACTTCATTGGCTTTCCCGCTTGGCTTTAAATCACCATGGAGCTGGGGAATTGGTGTTGAGTATTCAGCCAATGACCGTTTAAAACTTCGAGCAGGTTATGAACCTCGTGCCAGTGCGATTCCGGATGATAAACGAAATACTATGGTACCGATCAATAATGCTCAATTATTCGGTTTAGGTTTAGGTTACCGTTTTGATGAAGATACGGATATTGATTTATCTGTGGGCTTCTTACGTAGCCGAGATAATATTCCTGCAAATACCAGTAGTTTAGCGAATAAAACAGGGGTAGATAATTTACTGCTCAACCCATATGCTGGATTGAATGTAAAAACAAATACCAAAGTCACAATTCTAGGGATTAACTACAGAACGAGATGGTAATGCATTTAAAAGCTGAGAAAAAAATAGTTTTGACTTCTTTGTGGCTGGTAATTGGTATGAGCTTAGCCACATCAGCTTGCTATGCATCCAGTTTCTATACCATTATCGGACCTGATGGGCATCCGATGATTATCCAAAAACCTGAATCATCAACAAAACCTGAAACCAAACAAAAAAATAATGAGAAGAATGAAAGCAAAACTGTAAAACCTATTATTGAGGCTATTCAACCTCAATCCAGTACAACACAAAATAAAAATGTGACTCAACCTGAGCGTTTTCCTACAAGTGCGCCAGAGCCAAAAAAATCTGTGATACCTTTAACTAAGCATTCATCAGAAATCCAAACAAAGCCGCAAGAAACTGTTAAGGTTTCACCACAACCACAACCACAACCACAACCACAACCACAACCACAACCACAACCACAAAAAACTATTTCGTCATCAGTACAGCCAGATGAACAAGAAAAAACAGCTGTAGTTGTTCCAGAAACCAAAACTGCTGAAATAGCTAAATCACAACATGAAGCTAAACAAGTCGAAAAACAACAAAAGAGTTTAACGACTCAGAACTCACAAATTTCCAAAGCTGCGCTTAAAACGCAGAGTATCCAAGAAACAGAAGACAAAAATTTCACCATCATTGATGGTGAAAAGTATGTAAATAATGAATATCTGGAAGATCGTGAATTTAATCTCGAGGGGAAAAAGCGATTTTATATGACCCCAGAGATTGGTGCAGTACATGGGCGTTATGAAACAATTGAACGACAAAAGGGACTGAGTACAAGTCTCTTAAACCGTATTCGAGGCAATCCAGATGCTGACGAAAAAAAACCAGTCGTGCTATCTTCAACTTATTTCCGATTACCTAAAGACGAAGTGGTTCATAATTTAGAACAAGCTTGTTTCACAGGTAAAAAAATACTTAAAGCAAAAGGTTTATCACTTAAAAATCAAGAGATTGGTTTATGGCCTGTTGCGCCGATTAAAGCGCATTTTGCTTATGAAGTGGTGAAATTAGATGCTCAGGTACAAAATATACTTTTGACCTCCTACGCATCCTCTTCTAAGACACAAACCTATTATTGGCCTTTAGTTGTATTTTTAGATGAACAAGGCTGTGTCATTGAAGGTGTCAGTGGCTTTAAAAATGAAGAATCACACGACAACAATTTACAATATGCCGCAATGGAAGGTGTGTTGAGAAAACCAGAAAAAGCGACTTATCTATTTTTAACACCATTATCCTCAGCTATAGATGTTGAAAATAAACAGTTAACAAATCATGGACAAATTAAGCTGAGTGTTATTCAGTAAGGACGAGATTATGAAAAAAAGAGTATTAGCCCCTTTCGTTTTAACGAGTTTAGGTTTAGCACTTACTGGTTGTGGTGGTGAAAGTTCAACAGTCAATGAAGATCCCTACAAAGGTATCGTCACTTATACCAATGGCTGTGATGCATCTTATGAAAAATGTTTAGGTTTTTATGTCGATTATCCAGTGACTGGATTAAATTTTGATTGTAGTACAGATACTCGAAATCATTTCAACACCAAATTAGAAGGTGGTTTGGCTTCTGGCGGTTGTTTAATTGGTGATAAGGCAAAATTTTATATTCAGGGTTCTCAATCAGAACGTAAAATTGTTTTGGGGGATGTAGATTTAAACAAAATTCGTCCATTAAAGGTGAGGGGACAACCTGCTGCGATTGGTTTGATTGATATCGCAAGTGCCATGACAGGCAAAACACCTGCCAGTATGGATATGAGCGATGATACTTTTAAAGTCATGGTTGGCTTGGTTCGTGTTTTCCAAGCGATTGGTGTAGAGCAAAATACTCACCAGGTTGGGGATATTCAACCTATCGAATTATCAGATAATTTAAAAAATAACCTTAAAGATTTACCTGCGGATATTGGTGTTGCCGATTTTCTTGATGGCAGTTACATCGAGAAATTAAAACCATGGCTCAATCTTGAAACTGTCGATAATGCTTCAGCACAGTTAACAGCACAGCGTTTGATTCAACAGTCGCTAGTTAATATTTACTCTACAAACTTCCTGATTTTTAGTGGAGCAAATGTTGATATCCAAGGCTTTACAGGGAAGAGTGACTTAAATACGAAGAACGAATCGATAGCCAATATGTATCTCGTGACGGACCGCCAAGGCTATACGACAGGTTATGCGATGCAATGGATAGGTGTTCCGCAAAAAGTCGAAGGTAGCACCATTGCTGATTCATTGTTAAAGTTCCTGTTACTCAATCAAGTGGTTCCACAAAAATTAGATGTCAATCCACAGCAAGGTTGGATCAGTCCATTAACTCGAAAAATCAGCAATCCATTGATATTCAAAAAAGATCAAACAACAACAGATCAACTGAGCATTTATCAAGGTACATTACTGAACAATACCAATGTAGCTGGTACGGAATATATGTATAAACGTGCCACTGGTGCGACCACTGCTCCGACAGATACGACGGTTTATGGCAAGTGGCGTCAGACATTCAATGGGGATCAGCTTTCAGGTGGTATTGATATTTATAAAACCAATCCTGCGAACTATCTAGATCGAAGAGTTTTCATGACGAAAAATACAGTAAAAACAGGAGAAAAATATTACTTCCCACTGTATGCCAATATTACATTTACGTTTACGAATCCTGAAGTTAATCCAAATACTCAAACCTTAGGTATTGTGATTGATGAAAATGGGGATATCCGTACTAACCTTGGTCGAAATGGTACTTTAAATTCAAATACCTGTGCGGATGTCGATCCAAGCACTTATATTGATAAAGAAACAGGTGTTCAACAATATCGACTGGGTACAACAGGGACTGCTTATATTAATGGGGATATTGAAAAATCAATTACACTGCGTATGATTTTAGCCAATCCTATTTTTGGAAGTCTTGATGGTGCTTTAGTGGGATTAAATGAAAAATTGGTCGTTACCCCTACGAGTGGGACTACCAATGATGACTTAAATAAAGCTTCAGTCTCTTCGGGCGGTATTCGTTTAAACCTTCAACGATTAATTAATGAACAAAATACATCTAGTGGGGTGAATATAACCAGTTGGGATGGAGACAAAACAATTCAGGCAACTTGGGTCAATTTACAAGCGGTTTATCAGGCAATCTATAACAATACAGATACTAATAAAGATAAGCTTACTACAGAACAAAAAGAGTTAGCGAAGCGTCAGCAAGGGACCCTATCGGTAAGTTTGCCACAGTGTTATACAGTGAAAACAAAATAATCTCATTGCGCTAAAAAAATCCCCCAATTGAGATTGGGGGATTTTTTTAGCTCTCTATATAATTGACTATCAATAAATTAATTTTTAATCAACCTGTTTGGTCGAGACGTGTTCCTAATGTTTCTAAGTGCATTGGGAAGATATTATTTTTCCGATCTTCAAAATAATGACGTAATGTACGTTCAACGCTTGGAAATGCTAAATCATTCCAAGGGATTTCATGTTCTTCAAATAATCGGCTTTCGAGTGTTTCTTCTCCAGCACCAAAAAAACCATCTTTAATTTGTGTTTTAAACAACACATAAATCTGTCCAATGCGTGGAATATTATACATACAGTACAATTGTTCGATTTCTACTTCTGCTTCTGATTCTTCACGTGTTTCACGTGCTGCACCTTGCTCCATGGTTTCAAACAGTTCCATATACCCAGCAGGTAATGTCCAAAGCCCATAGCGAGGTTCTATTGCACGGCGACAAAGTAAAACTTTATCTTCCCAAAGGGCAAGTGCGCCGCAAATAACTTTAGGGTTGACATAATGAATAGTGCCACAGTGTGTACAAACTTTACGGATTTTTTGATCACCTAAAGGAATTTTTTCGATTGTCGAATGACCACAAACACTGCAAAAACTCATAAGCTTCATTGAAAATGTGAGATAACTCAGCATAACTGAAAAATTCTACTTTCGCATCATTTATAGCCTTATCCATAAAATTTCATATATGATAGAAAGAGAACAAAAATATTGAGTGAGATACATGCAGGATCATGAGTTAACACAAATATTGCAAAACAGATTACGTTTTGGCAGAAGAACATTTCCTGCCAATGCTGCGGTTCTGATTGCAATTACTCAGGAAGCTGATCCTAAAATTTTGTTGACCAGACGTTCTGCATATCTATCAAATCATGCTGGTGAAGTTTCGTTTCCGGGTGGTAAGCGTGATCCGAATGATACCAGTAATATTGTTGTGGCTTTACGTGAAGCTTGGGAAGAAACTGCGTTAAATCCTTTTGATGTCAAGCTGATTGGTGATTTGCCGATGGAGCGAGCAAAAAGCGGAATTACGGTGAAACCTGTGGTGGGCTTAATTCCACCTGATATTCAATTGATTCCACAACCGACTGAAATTGATCGTATTTTTTATGCGCCGATTAAAAAAATGATGGAATCACAACCCATTCCTTATGAAGTGCGATTGGCACATCAATCCGTATATTTTCCTAGCCTGCGAATCGAAAATGAAATTATTTGGGGTTTAACGGCTAGAATTTTAATTTCATTATTTAAATATGGATTGGATTATCAGAAAAACTGGCCATTTTTATTGAATTCTCCATCATTTAAATCTCAAATCTTTAATCGAAAATAAGTTTTATATTTAAAAGTATTGTTACAGGGAAAAATTGAAAGGAATATCACGCGATGATGTATAAATTTAAAGGACTGGCACCTAAAGCGTTACATGAGCCTTTTGATGGTTGGGTTGCTGATAATGCAACTGTAATTGGTCAAGTTGAGTTGGGACAACAAGTCAGTGTTTGGTTTGGTGCCGTTATTCGTGCGGATAATGCGAAAATTCATGTAGGGAATTTCAGTAATGTTCAAGAGAACGCAGTGTTACACACTGATGCAGGTATTGAATTACACGTTGGCGATTATGTGACTATTGGACATCAAGCAATGCTGCATGGTTGTACCATCGGTGAGAATAGTTTGATTGGTATCAATGCAGTGGTTTTAAATCATGCTGTGATTGGTAAAAACTGTATTATCGGTGCCAATAGCTTGATTCCTGAAGGTAAAGTCATTCCAGATAATTCGTTGGTGGTGGGTTCTCCTGGGAAAGTCATTCGAATTTTAGATGAAAATGCAGCTAATTTATTAAAAATGAGTGCAATGCATTATGCCTCACACTATAAAGATTTTATCAATTTAGAAGAGTTTAAGTTTGATTAGCATGGTTGTTTCAAAGTGAATAGCGTCATTTAAAAATGAATGATGTCTTTGAATAAGGCTTTATTTTTCTCGGGCGAGGGGTACATGCTGTACTCTCGCTTCAATACTCATCCCATTAAGTAAAATTACATAACATAAATAAATTGCTTTCATCGCCTTATATTTTAAGAAAATTTAATCAGTTTGCTTAAGTCGTATCCATGCGTTAAAGATATTCAACTAAACACTGCCATCGAGAGTGTTAATATCTTTTTTGCTCAGGAAAAAAGTCTATTGCCTTGATTTTTTGTAGATGAATTTGATCTGATGGATTTTATCTGACAGGCTTTAGCGCTTAGTTCTCGCGCTAATGAAATGAGTGGAGTATCATAGGCAACATTTTTAATACAGTAAGGTTGTGCATGAAATTGCTGGCATTGGAAACTGCCAATGAGCAGTGTTCCGTTTCGATTGTTGATGAAACTCAAACACTCTATTTTCAACTTGATACGCGAGCAAAGGCACAGACTCAAACGATTTTGCCAATGATTGAGCAAGGCTTTCAGCAAAACCAAATCAGTAATCAAGCGCTGACTGCAATTGCGTTTAGCCGTGGACCTGGTTCTTTTAGTGGTGTACGTATCAATGCCGCAGTGACCCAAGCATTGGCATGGGCACATGATATTCCTGTCATTCCTGTGTCTACATTACAAGCATTGGCTCAGGCAGCATATCAACATGCTCAATTGGTAGAAGTTACAGCCGTTTTAGATGCACGTATGAATGAAGTTTATATGGCGAGTTTTAAGCTCGATCAAAATAACATTATGCAACTTGTAGATGAAGAAAAATTATTAGACTATCAGCAGGCTGCAGCGTACCAAAAATATACTTTAATTGGTTCTGGTGCAACATTGGTCGATGCTGAAGCGACTAAATTTCAGCAGCTTACTGCAAATGCCAACGATATTGCGACGATTGCAAGACAATATGCATTGAAACAGCAATGGCTCAGTGCTGAACAGGCATTACCTGTATATTTGCGTGATAATGCATGGAAAAAAATACCAGAACAAGGCAAGCCATAATCGTTTTTCGCTTTAATTTTTAGGATTTAATTTTTTTAGGATTTAATTTTTTAGGATTTAACATGGATCTTTTACTGCTACTCAAAGCAGCCATTATGGGTATCGTTGAAGGTATTACCGAATTCTTACCTATTTCAAGTACAGGGCATTTAATTCTTGCATCTGAATTAATGAATTTCTGGACCAAAGAAAAGAGTGACTTATTTGTTGTTGCGATTCAAATGGGGGCAATTGCTGCCGTCATTTATGAATATTGGGGCAAACTTTGGGGAGCTGCTATCGGTCTGTTTTCTGGCGAGCCTAAAGGTCGACATTTAGGCGTGAGCATTATTGCTGCTTCAATTCCGATCATGATTGTGGGTTTGACTTGTGGTGATATCGTAAAAGAACTTTTGTTTAATGATATTTCAGTAGCGATAGGTTTAATTGTTGGTGGTTTAATTATTTGGTGGGTAGAGAAAAATCCACCTAAAGTTAATGCAGTTGAAGTCGACAATATTACGATTAAAGAAGCAATCTATATTGGTTTGATTCAAGTTTTAGCGCTTATTCCAGGTACTTCACGTTCAGGCGCAACAATTATTGGCGGTATGATGTTGGGTGTATCGCGTAAGGCGGCAACTGAATTTTCTTTTTTCTTAGGTATTCCTGTTATTGTCGGTGCAGGGTTATTAGATCTTTTTAAAAACTATCATATTTATGAAACTACTCAAGATTGGACCGTATTTTTTGTAGGTTTGATTGTTTCGTTTGTTTCTGCATTAATTCTGATTCGTGTTTTGGTGGCTTATGTTTCCAAACGTGATTTTATGGTCTTTGCTTGGTATCGCATTGCATCAGGTTTAATCATTTTATTATTTGCTTTAACAGGTTGGAAATTATGGTAAGCGAGATTCGCTTATTTACAGAACCCACTTTTTTAGAGAAAGCACAGTCTTATCAAACTGTGCTTTCTTTACGTGGAGTCGTGGTTAATATAGAGGTGATTGATAAACTCAACGCGCGTTTTTTAAGGTTAAACCCTGAACTCGCACTGTGTGTTGATGAGCAAGGTTTGAGTCTATGTGCCAATGGCATGAGAATGCAGCCTGATTGGAAAGCTGAAATATCACGTCTAAAACGTGCCAGTTTAAAATCAGAAATGATTGCCCGTGCTTGTCATCTTTCAGAAAAACCAAAATTGGTCGATGCCACAGCAGGTTTAGGTCATGACAGCTTGTTGATGGCTTATCTGGGTGCCAATATTCGCTTGGTAGAGCGTCATCCAATTTTGTTTACTTTGCTTGAGGATGCAAAAGCACAGGCTGAAAATGATCCATTTCTAGGAAAAGTCGTTGCGCGAATTGATTTAATTTTTTCGGATTCCACCGTCTATTTAGAGCAATTGATTCAAGACAAACAAACAGTCGATGTGGTTTATTTAGATCCCATGTTTCCGCAACGTGATCAACATCAGCAGGCAGTCAAAAAGCAGGCGCAAGTCAAAAAGCAAATGCAGTTATTGCACATGCTGCTTCCAGAAGATGGTGAAATGGATTTAGGAGATCATCTTTTAGTCTTAGCTCAACACATTGCCAAACGGGTTGTGGTAAAACGTCCTCGATTGGCTGTATTTTTAAATGATCAACCAACCCATCATCAGTGGCAAGGGGATGCTTGTCGTTTTGATGCTTATTTTAACAGCAATCTTATTGAGTAGTTTGGTAACTGTTTCAATAATAGTCGAATTATTGATATATAGTTAAATCAAACATTGATAATTTTTTAGCCAAGCCTAAACTAGATAGGCTGATTGAAGCGACTGCCTTAACAGAATCTATATGATAGACCTTAAACCCTCAATTAACTTTTGGCATGATTTGAAAAGTAACCAACGTGCAGGGATCTGGTTATTCTTGGGTTCGCGAAAGTCTTTACAAATTGTTCGTCCGTCAATTTTACAGCTTATTTTTTGGGGGCTGTTGGGTGCATGTGCCAATACTTTATTTAGTTGGTTGGTCGCAGGTGATGGTGGGGTATTTAATCGTCAAGGCTTAGTCAGTTATGCTTTATGGCCATTTATTGCTTTGATTGTTGGGATATTCCTCTCTCAACGGACCAATAATCCACGTTTAATGTTGGTGCCTGCATTATTATGGTTGGTGCTTGATACGCATATCATGTTGTTTCAGTGTCTTTTACAGTATCTGGGCAATCATGATCTGTTACCGTATTTCACTTATGATGTGATTCCGCTGTTGTTCTTTGCTTTATTTATTTGGCAGAGCCTTGCAGTAGTTTGGGTGTTTTCGAGAGAGTTAAAATGGCCGTGGTGGGAACGTGCACTGATCATGTTTGCTACGGTTGCGACACTGTTTACTTGGCAAGTGTCTATTAAAGAGCAGCCGATTTGGAAAGTAGAAGAGGTTCCACCGAGTATCAGTGAAAATGCGTTCTATGCTCAAAGTCGTTTACTCAATAAGGCATTAGAACAAATTCAGTTTGGTGAGTTTGCCAAAACACACTGGTACTTTTTAGGTGTGGCAGGGGCAAGTTATCAGGATGTATTTAAATTTGAGATCGATCGAATTAAAGAGCAATTCGATACGCGTTTTGGAACATTCGGGCGCTCTATCGAGTTGGTGAATAATCCTGCAAGTATTAACGAGACCCCAATCGCTTCAAAAACCAGTATAGATCTCGCCTTACGCCGTATCGGGCAGCAAATGAATCGTGAAAGTGATGTGTTGTTTTTGTATATGACATCACACGGTTTACCGAATCGTTTTGAATTGGAAAATGAACCGATTGATTTAAGCGATGTTGATCCAAAATGGCTCAGAGAAAGTTTAGATAAATCGGGTATTCGTTGGAAAGTAATCGTTATATCAGCCTGCTATTCAGGTAGTTTTGTTTCAGCACTGCAATCACCAGATACCTTAATTATTACTGCTTCTGCAGCTGATCGTGCATCATTTGGTTGTTCAAATGAAGCAGATTATACTTATTTCGGTCGAGCGTTCTTTGATCAAGCAATGCGTGAACAAGGCTCATTAAAAGCGGCGTTTAAAGAAGCATCTGAAACAGTTGCGAAATGGGAAAATGCACAAGGATTTGATCCATCTGAGCCGCAGTGGGTGATTGGAAAAAATATGGAATTGATGTTGCCTCAATTGGAGCAGCATTTATTTCCACAACAAGGTGTGATTGCTTCCGCACAAAGTCAGAATGAAAAGTTAGATCCAGCTAAACCTTGATGGTTATTGTCATTTAGGCATCAGGTAAGTGATATAAGACTATAAACCTTAAACAATTTGTAAATCCAAATTTAGAGAGATGGCAATGGAACTTTTAACTAACACGATTTGTTTTGATGGTGAACAACGAATTTATCAGATTCAGTCGAATTATTTAAAAGGTGCAAGCAAAGTTGCTGTTTATATGCCACCTCAAGCTTTAAAAGGGCAAAAGTGTGCAGCATTGTTTTATCTGGCTGGTCTGACCTGTACTGAGGAAACATTCATTATTAAGGCGCATGCCCAGCGCTTGGCGTCACAACTCGGTTTAATATTGATTGCGCCAGATACTTCGCCACGAGGTCAAGACGTTGCTCAAGGCGATTCATGGGAT
This sequence comes from Acinetobacter sp. Ag2, assembly GCF_001005515.1. Classification (NCBI taxonomy): domain Bacteria; kingdom Pseudomonadati; phylum Pseudomonadota; class Gammaproteobacteria; order Moraxellales; family Moraxellaceae; genus Acinetobacter; species Acinetobacter sp. Ag2. The sequence continues at coordinate 66,562 of NZ_LBNA01000054.1, read as the reverse complement.
TTGGGACAAGGTGCTGGATTCTATATCAATGCAACTCAGGCACCGTGGTCTAAACATTTTCAAATGGAAAGTTATATCGTCGATGAACTTTATTCTTGGGCGCTTGAAACATTCCCAATCCAATCAAATGCGATCGGTATTTTTGGGCACAGTATGGGAGGACATGGCGCTTTAACATTGGCATGGAAATATCCACATTATTTTAAATCTGTGTCTGCCTTTGCGCCAATTTGCGCACCAAGTGAATGTCCTTGGGGCGAAAAAGCTTTTTCCCATTATTTAGGGGATGACCAATCAGTATGGCGCCAACATGATGCCACGCAGTTGTTGTTTAACAAGGGTTCACTGTTTGATGAGGTTTTGATAGACCAAGGCTTAAAAGATCAATTTTACAGTCAATTGAATCCTGAAAAATTCCAGCAAGCGTGTAATGCTGTTGGGCAAAAGATCAGCCTGAGATTTCACGAAGGCTATGATCATGGATATTATTTTATCCAAAGTTTTATGGATGATCATTTGCAATTCCATGCTTTACAATTGCAAAAATAGAATGCGATTTATCCCAAAATATTAAAAAAAGCAAATTGATGCTGAGTAAAAGTAAATTGTTGTTTGCTTTTACTCTATTTCTTTCAGTTTAGAAAAAATATACACTGGCACTGATATTTTTTATTATGAAAAACTTGAGTTCACCATCATAATTTGAATAAAGAGAATAATATGCAAGATCAAATTCCACCTCCATTTCCTGATCATTTGAATGTGGATCAACAGCTCACACCACCCAGTATTCCGCAATATACAGACCAACAATACCCTAAAGTTCACCGCTTTAAGTTTCATGGTGATGCAATGGAGTATTTTGGAATATGGATTGTCAATATCCTATTGACCATTGTGACTTTAAGTTTGTATGCACCTTGGGCAAAGGTTCGTCGTTTACGTTATTTTTATGGAAACACGGAGTTTTTTCAGCGACGTTTTGACTTTACGGGTATACCAACCAAAATTTTAATAGGGCGTTTGATCGCATTGGGGATCTACGCAGCATTTTCCATTTCATCCCACTATTCAATGATAGCAACTGTGGTTGGGTTGGTTGTGTTATATGCTGCAGTCCCTTGGTTGATTCGTGCAACTATGCGTTTTACTGCGCGAAACAGTAAATTCGGGAACAGCCGATTTTATTTTGCTGGAACCACTAAAGAGTCTTATAAAGTCTTTTTCTTGAGCATATTGGTGTATATTTTTACTTTGGGTATCTTTTCGCCTGTAGCGATATGGCTATATAAAAAATATTATCTCAATCATTTATATGCAGGGCAGTTAAACTTTAAATTAAATGCAGATTGGTCTGCTTATATGGCAGCAGTTTATGTGCCGATTTTTATGTCGATTGGTGTAATTATTGCATTTTCTGTGGTTTATTTCGGCATCATTGGCACTGTTGCAGGCTTCTCACCAAGCTTTTTCATTACTGGGATATTTATCATGTATGCAGTGGTTGGATTATTTATTTATCCATTGATTGCTGCACGTCTTTTTATTACCACATGGAACAATACCACGGTCGGCAACAGCCAATTTAAAACAGATTGCAATCAGTGGCGTTACGCATGGATTATTGCCTCAAACTGGATTGTCAAAATTTTAAGCATAGGATTGATGTCTGCTTGGGCTGCGATTCGTATTCACAAATATCAGGTTGAGTCGATGAGCTTAATTTTGCATGATGATCCAGATCAAATGATGAATTTGGCACAGCAAGAACAAAGCGCTTTAGCCGAAGAAATCAGTGACATTTTTGACATTGATATTTCTTTATAATGATATGAGTTGAATAATCTATGTCACAACCAGTAGATATTATTTTCTATGATGGTGTGGTGTCTAAACCGCACCATGCACAGATTTCAGCTCAATCTGAGTCTGAAGTTCTGATTCGCTATGGTGATCGTTTAGAGCAGCATCGTCGCTATCAATATTCAGATATGGCATTGATTGGTGCGCTTGGGCAATTACATCCTGTGATTGAATTAAAAGACGATGCGCGTATCGAGTTTCATGGAGCATTACCTGAATGGTTTAATTATGGAACTAAAAAAGTTCAGCATTCAATCTGGAAACTTGAACGTTCACCAAGCCTGATCATTTTTAGCGTGATTTTTGTGGTTGCTTTTGTGTTTGCCTTAGTCAAATGGGGCGTTCCAGCTGCTTCACATTATGTGGCTTTTCAATTGCCTGAAAATAGTTTGAAAAAATTAGGGGATGAAGCCGAAACCTATGTTTTAAATAATTGGACAGCGCCCAGCCAATTGGCTCAAGGTCAAAAGGATTTAATTTCCAAACAATATTTAAATACAGTGGCTGAAGGCAAACCTGCCAAATTGGTTTTTCGTGAAGGAGGGCGCTTGGGTGCCAATGCGGTGGCATTGCCCAACAATACCATCATTATCACGGATGAATTGATCGAAATGGCACATAGTGATCAAGAAATTTTAGGCGTCTTGGCGCACGAGCAAGGTCATTTAATTCAGCGCCATAGCCTACAACAAGGCTTAACCAGTTTAGGGCTTAGCGTCTTGTATATTGCCATGACGGGAGATAGTTCGGACTTATTTACTTCATTACCTGCTGCAATGATTGGTGCAAATTATTCACGTAAATTTGAATCTGAAGCTGATCTATATGCTTTACAGTTGATGGATCGAAAGGGCATTGAAGTCTCACATTTTGCCAATTTCTTACAACGTTTAAGTGATGAAACAGAAGATTCAGAAAAAGCTGACAATGCGAGTCAAACTGCCAATGCTGATAAAAAGGCATCCGCTAGTTCGCCTTCATCGCAAAAAGAGTCGGATAAAAATCAGTCTTTAGCAATTCTGGATGCATTATCTTCGCATCCTGCAACTCAAGAACGCATTCAAATGGTTCGCGATTTTGAGAAAAAACAACAAGAGAAGCATCAGCAGTCCAAATGATCTTCTATCTTTAGATAACGACTGATTTGATCAAGGGCTTGTTAAAGCCCTTGATTTTTTTGGTTATCCAAAACGCTTAAAAGAAAATATTTTAAGTTTGCAGTATCATTTATTGTAGTTGGAAACAATTTACACAGGATTCATCGATGGTCTGCATTAGAATTATTTTATAAATACTGATGAAGATTAAAGCTGTCTACTTTTAAATCAACCTTGTAAGGTAAGTTTGTTATAATAGGAAAAATTTTTATATCTGCTAGGTTGTTTCATGTCCAAGCCATTTCTAATTGCCCCTTCAATTTTGTCTGCTGATTTTGCCCGTTTAGGTGAAGAAGTTGAAAATGTATTGGCTGCAGGCGCAGATGTTGTTCATTTTGATGTGATGGATAACCATTATGTTCCAAACTTAACTTTTGGTGCTGGGGTGTGTAAGGCATTAAAGAAATATGGCATCAAAGCACCGATTGACGTGCATCTCATGGTTTCTCCTGTAGATCGTATGATTGGTGATTTTCTTGAGGCAGGTGCGGATATTATTACCTTCCACCCTGAGGCAACACACCATATTGATCGTTCTTTGCAACTGATTAAAGATGGTGGCGCAAAAGCGGGTCTAGTATTTAATCCAGCAACACCATTACATTATTTAGATTATGTGTTGGATAAAGTAGATCAAGTCTTATTGATGAGTGTTAACCCTGGTTTTGGCGGTCAAAAATTTATTCCAAAGACTTTAGAAAAACTCCGTGAGGCACGTAAGATTATCGATGCTTCAGGTCGTGATATTCGTTTAGAAATTGATGGGGGCGTTGGACCTGTCAATATTCGTGAAATTGCGGAAGCGGGTGCAGATATGTTTGTGGCAGGTTCAGCGATTTTTGGAAAACCTGACTATCAAGCGGTAATCAATGAAATGCGAGCTGAATTAGCCAAAGTGGGTCAAGTTTCAGTTTAAAAGTTTTCCACAAAAATTGAAAATACCCTGTGGATAACATTGTGATTAACTATATGGATAACTATGTTGATAAGCATATGGATAAGCTGGGTATAGATTAAACAATTAGTTGTCAATTGTTTAGTCGTTCATCAAGAATCGTTTAAAAAGAGTTCATATGCGCTCTTTTTTTATGAAATGTGTTGTTTATTGACCTGCTCAATGATTCAGCATTGTATAAAAAATAACGTGCTGAAGATTTATCCAATCAGTACTTATGCATTGAAATGTGCGATATTTGCCAAAATCGAGATTATTGGCTATGCTTTAGGCTCATGATGGGCTTAACAAGGTTCAAGTTTTGTTTATACAACTCCGCAAACAGCTGTGGTTTGTTTGTCTTATGGTTTTTGCCATAGGGTGGAGTGGTGTGTCTATTGCATCTGCAAAAGTCATGCAGATGAGTATGCAGCATCAGCAAATGATGTCATCATCTCATCACATCGATGGGCATCAAACAAAAAAGGAATATGGGTCTGTACAACAGCTTAAAAATCTTTGTACAGATATAAATAAGAATAAAAATGGACAAAATCAGCATACAAATGATGATCAAGCGATAACGGATCAAAATGATTGTCATCAGCAAGTGAGTCAATCTGAGCCAACACAAGCGTTTAAGTGCCAAGATTGTAGCTTGTTATCCTGTCAATCTACCGTGATTTGGTTGAACAGTGATATCCCCAAATTGACCATACCTGATCATTTTCAAAATAGTGCTTCTTATCAAGCAAACTACAGAGCACAGCATCTTGCTGGTTTTTGGCAAGAAATCTTACGTCCACCCAAAGCTTAGCCTGATTTTAGAAACTTTTTATTCGTAAAGTTTATTTTTAAAATTTAGGTTAAGTTATGTCTATTTATTTAGTTCAAAAACGTTTGGCGAAAAGCCTGCTTGTCTCATTGTGTTTGTTTTCCTCAACATGGGGAATGGCGGCAGTGAGAGAGTATCGATTGACGATTGATGAAGGAATGGTCAATGTTATTGGCAAGCCCTTAAAACGTATTACTGTGAATGGTCAGTTTCCAGCACCCCTTTTAGAGTTTGAAGAAGGTGATGATGCTGTTATTCGTGTCACCAATAAATTAAAAAATCAGGATTCCTCCGTTCATTGGCATGGTCTGTTACTTCCTGGAATTATGGATGGAGTTCCAGGTTTTAATGGTTTTAATGGAATTAAACCCAACGAAGAATATGTATATAAGTTCAAGATTCGTCAAAGTGGAACCTACTGGTATCACGCGCATTCAAAAGGACAGGAACAAGACGGTTTATATGGTTCTTTAGTTATTTATCCCAAAGATAGAAAACCTTTGGCAGCGCATGAACGAACAGAACGTGATTACGTGGTCATGCTATCGGACTTTCATAAGCAGACCAGTGATCAAATTCAAAACAATTTAAAAGTCTCAGCGGAATACTACCAAAATCGACGAGAAACGGTTTTTGATGTTTGGAAACAAATACAGCGTGATGGTTTAAAGACCACGTGGTCTGATCGGAAAATGTGGAATCAGATGCGTATGTTAAAAACAGATATGTCTGATGTGACGGGTTATACCTTTTTGGTCAATGGCAAAACCCCTGAACAGAATTGGACGGGTATGTTTAAACCAAATGAAAAAGTACGTTTACGCTTTGTGAATGCATCAGCAATGTCATTTTTTGATGTCAGAATTCCTCATTTAAAAATGACGGTTGTCAGTGCTGACGGGCAACCAGTGAAACCTGTTGCTGTTGATGAGTTCCGCATAGGAACGGCTGAAACTTATGATGTAATCGTTGAACCTAAAGGCAATCATTATCAAATTGAGGCTGAGTCGATTGACCGTTCAGGATTTGCGATTGGAACACTGCATAATGAATTGATGCCTAAAGCCTCAGGTATTCATATGCCTAATGCTCGTCCACGTTCACTGTTGACCATGGAAGATATGGGAATGGACCACTCCAGTATGGGAGGAGGAAGTATGCAAGGCATGGACCATTCAAAAATGAGCACCGACAGTATGCAAGGCATGGACCATTCAAAAATGAGTGCCAACAGTATGCAAGGCATGGACCATTCAAAAATGAGTGCTGACAGTATGCAGGGCATGGATCATTCAAAAATGAGTGCCGACAGTATGCAAGGCATGGACCATTCAAAAATGAGTGCCAACAGTATGCAGGGCATGGACCATTCGAAGATGAGTGCTGACAGTATGCAGGGCATGGACCATTCGAAGATGAATGCTGACAGTATGCAAGGCATGGATCATTCTCAGCATGACCAGGCCTCAAAGTCTAAGAATGACCAAGTGGTTTATGGTTGGGCAAATGCCTCAACACCTCAAGGAGATAAAGCGCTTCAATACAGTGATTTAAAGTCACTCACACCACAACCAGATACGCGTGAGGCGACCAGCGAACTGGTGGTCCGTTTAGGTGGAACTATGGAGCGTTATGTCTGGACCATTAACGGTAAAAAATTTAGCGAGGCTGAACCGCTTAAAGTGAAATACGGTGAGCGCATTCGTATTAAATTTATTAATGACAGCATGATGGCGCATCCAATGCATTTGCATGGCATGTTTATGCAGCTGGAAAATGGTCAACCTCCAGTAGATATGCCAAATAAACACACTGTTGTTGTACCGCCAGGTAAAACAGTGACGGCATTGCTTACTGCTGATGAATTAGGTGAATGGGCAATCCATTGTCATTTGTTGTATCACATGACGTCAGGCATGATGAATAAGTTGATTGTTGCAAATGTCAGTGATGGCAAAGTGTCAACACAACCTATTCAAGCAACAAAAGCAAATCAAAAAACTGAAATGAAAGGAGGCGAACATGCGAATCATTAATCTTTTTTCAAAATCAGTTTTAAATATTTCATTGTTGTCAGTCAGTGGTTTAGCAATCGCCCATGAAGGTCATCAGCTGCAAGGTGTAACGAATGCAATCACTGAATCCACCACGACGATGAGCAATTCATCCATGGATCATTCCAAAATGAACTCAATGGAAAACCCAAACCAAACAGTTGATCATTCTCAACATCAAATGGATGCTGAGCAGAGTAATGACTCAGCAAATACGGGTTCATCCCATGATACACATGACCATCGAAAGGAGCATGGTAGACAAGTATATCAACGGGTAACGATCGACAATGCCTGGATGTTGGATGAGGATGGTAAAGGTACTCTGGATTCTTCATTCGAACTCAGAGTTGGAACAGATGAAAATAAACTGTTTATTAAAGGAAGTTCCAGTAAAGCCGAATCAAGCAAAGCTGAATATGATCTGAGTGCCTTATATAGCCGTAATATTGCAGCATTCTGGGATGTTCAAGCGGGTGTGCGTTATAGTGATAATCCTGAACGAGAAACTGATCAAGAACGTGTAGATGCTGCACTCGGTTTGCATGGTTTGGCGCAGTATTTCTTTGAAACAGATGCTTATCTTTATTTTGGTCAAGACAGCAGAGTGGCGTTTAGTTTAGAAACCTCACGTGATTTACTGTTAACTCAAAAACTGATTTTGCAGCCATATTTAGATCTCAATGTGGTCTTTAGTGATGACTCTCGATATGCAAAAAAGTCAGGTCTAAACAGTATGACGACGGGTTTAGAAACACGTTATGAAATCACCAAAAAAGTCATGCCTTATGTCAGTGTTGCCTATACTTACTCTAAGGGTAATAAAGAAACTCAATGGCAAACAGCAACTGATTCAGAAAACGGTTGGTTATATGGTGCAGGGTTGCGTTTAAGATTCTAATTTTTGATTTTCAAAAATAAATAAAAGGTCACTTCTGAGGAGGTGACCTTTTATGTTTCAGCGATACCTGCTACGGTTTCAAGCTGATCATTGACAAACTTAAACTCCATTCCGTGCTCAGTATCCAAATCATAATGAATGGATAGCCTTAATATGTCTGGTGAACTTAGTCGTAAATTTAACATGGTTTGAATATAAGGATTATGTGACTCAACATCGTGAATATTTAAAGCCGCTTCTCCTGACTTTTCAGGATTTTCATAGTGGTGTGCATAAAGTTTTTGGTAACGTTCGAAAGCATGTTGCTGTATTGTTTTGAGGTGTTGTTCAAAATTTTGTAGGAATTTTTGATATGTTTTGGCGAATGCATTAAGTTGTTCTTGATCAGGTTCTTGTTCTATTTCATGACCTTCTTCATCGAACTCTTCTCCCAAAAAAATTTCTCGATCTGCATGTTGATTAAAAAATGCATGTGAAAAAAAAGTTTCTGAACTAAATCCTGCCCAACTTGGATGAATTTCACCCCAATAATCATGTTTCATGGCGTATCTACTCCGCTTTTATAATGACTGTGAATGATCATAAAGTAAGCCTGATGAAAAAGTACCATTCAAATGTAAATAAGGTCAAATTTTGTAAATTTTAATAAATTTAGTCAGATGAGTTGATATAATTAGGATTCTTTAGGAGGAACGACCTCCCTCAATCTGAGAAAAATCGTCAGGACGACCTGATTCTAATTTAATTTTGGAGCTGGTCATGGCTTGGATTGTTCTCGTCTTTGCAGGTATCTTTGAAATCGTTTGGGCATATACCATGAAAATGTCTGAAGGATTTACTAAGCTCACACCGAGCATTATCACTTTATTTTTTATGATTTTAAGTTTTGGTCTATTGGCATATGCGATGCGTACCTTGCCATTGGGAACGGCTTATACCATTTGGACAGGAATTGGTGCAATTGGTTCATTCTTAGTGGGGATTTTTATCCTCGGTGAACCTGCAACAGCAATGCGTATGATGGCAGCTGTACTGATTATTTCCGGTCTAGTGCTGATGAAGCTTTCATCCAGTTAATTGGAATATCGAAGTGCCATCCTGATTGGGGATGGCACTTTTTTGTGTGATCATATTGAGAAATAACATATAGAAAATGGTGAATATCGAATGGCATGGGTTTTATTGGCGGTTGCAGGGTTATTTGAGGTGGTTTGGGCATATTTTATGAAGGTCTCAGATGGCTTTAGTAAACTGATTCCTAGTGTTTTAGCCCTTATTTTTATGATCGCAAGTTTTGCCTTATTATCTTATGCAATGAAAAGCTTACCACTTGGTACTGCCTATACGGTTTGGACAGGAATTGGCGCTGTGGGTTCATTTGCTGTCGGTATCTTCTTTTTAGGTGAACCGGCATCTGCCATGCGGATGTTGGCTGCTGTACTGATTATTTCTGGGTTAGTGTTGATGAAATTATCTTCAAGCTAAGTTAATCTGTGAAAATAGATATCAGCAACAGTGAGTCATTTGATGCAGCTTTCATTTATGGAAATGAATTCACCTGTAGGTAAATTGAAACTAGTGGCCCACGATCAAGCGTTGGTTGCAGTACTTTGGGAAAATGAAAATCCTAAACGTGTCCGTTTAGCACAATTGATTGAAAATAAAAATCATCCCGTTTTGTTGGAAACACAGCAACAATTGAATGAATATTTTCAAGGACATCGAACCCAATTTGACTTAGCCCTAGATTTTGCTGGAACAGAGTTTCAACAAAAGGTTTGGCAAGCTTTACTTACGATTCCATTTGGTGAAACGCGAAGTTATAAGCAAATTGCTGAACAGATTGGTAATGTGAAAGCCGTTCGGGCAGTCGGCGCTGCGAATGGTAAAAATCCAATTTCTATTATCGCACCATGTCATCGTGTGGTGGGTGCAAATGGTAAATTGGTTGGTTTTGCCGGAGGTTTGGAAAATAAGGATGTGTTATTAAAGTTGGAGAAAATTTAGCTCAAATTTGAATTAATTTTTTGACTTAATCTCCGTCAAAACGAAATTAAATTTGAGCAATGCTATAAATAGCTTTTCAATTCTTCACTTTGATCAAATCGTATATATGATTTAGACACTTAGAAAGAGAGTAAAACTTTCATGATTTTGAACTAAATAAGAGTTTCATACTTAAACCAACAAAACTCATAGAAAATATGCGCCTAAGCCATTTTAGTACACTCGGTTTTCCTAACACATATCGGCGCATCATTGCAGCGAAACACCCATAGAAAATAAAAACAACTAATGTAAGCAGCATAAATATTAGACTTAAGCCGAGCATGTCCAATATAGGTTGAGCGGTATGGCTAGAAATAAACTGAGGTAAAAAAGCTAAAAAAAACAAGGGAAGTTTTGGATTGAATAAATTAATAAATATTGCGTGTTTGATAATTTTAAGAGAGGAGTGCTTAGTCTCATTTTGTTCAAATTGAAAGGAGCCTTTCTCTTGGAGTGCTGACCAAGCCATATATAGTAAATAAGTCACACCTAGAAACTTTAAAATCATAAATACTGAGCTACTCATGGTAAACACGAACGCCAGTCCGAGGATTGCTATGAATATATGGGGAATAATCCCTAATGTACATGCAATTGCAGCAATCAAACTGGCTTTTGTACCACGTGATATCCCTGTGGCTATGGTATAAATGGCACCTGTACCCGGTGAAATAACAACAATAAGTGATGTAATTAAAAATTCGAAACTCATGTACATGAGCCTGCTCCAAATATAAATGAAGCTTGATTATCTTAAAGATATAAAATTAAAGTCTTGAATAAAATTGCAGGATACTTTTAACACAAATAATATTTTTGATAGCGACTTGGCGTCATTGCAAATTGACGTGCAAAGGCTCTTGTCATATGACTCTGATCGGCAAAGCCTGCAAATAAAGCAGCTTCAACTAAAGTTTTTCCTTGTAATAGGTAGTTTCTCGCTTGGCAAACACGTCGTTGCATTAAGTAAGCATGTGGTGTAATGCCAAATTCATGCGAAAAACTTCTGAGTAGTTGAAATCGACTGATATCGCATAAATCAGCGAGCTCACTCAGAGTAACTGTATATCCAGACATCTCGTCAAGATATTCTTTAGCACGCTTTACAGAAAAGTGTTGCGTGGGTCGATGTTTTTTCGAGAGTATGTGATGACGACTTGTATGCATTAAACTAAACAAAAGCATTTCTTCTAATGCAACACTTTCAATGTCAGGTTGAGACATATGTTTAAAAAGTTGAGATAAATGCTGACTCAATAACTGATCATGTATGAGTGGATGCAATATGGCATCTGCACAGCGTCCTTCAGCAAGCAATTCTTGTTGCAATAGTTCTGGTTGAAAATAAATCATTTGCCAACAACGTGGTCCATCAATAGGAATACCATCATGAATTTCACCGGGATTTACGATAATGACATCACCAGATGCTGCTTCCACTTGACCAATTAAACTCCAAGAACGTTGTGCTCCCCGTGTAATAATACCTATACCAAAGTAATCATGTGAATGCCGAGGAAAAGAGTGCTCCGTCAACAACGATATTGCTTCTGTGCCAGCAATAGGAAGGCTTAATGGGGTGATTTGATGAATACGTTTGGACAATCGTTATCTTCTCATTTTGTTATAATGATTAATTTCATTGAAAAAGCATGATCACCATTTCAAGTTATTAATTTACGCTTTTATATGGGGTGGGTAAAGTTTTTGGTCCTTGCTATTTATTGTGCTGATTTTTTAAGACGCGCTGATCATAAAATTGTTGAATCATTCATCCTCTGCCTTAGATTTTAACCATTTCCATTGCCCATGTTTAAATTGAAAGGTATCAACCCACCATCTTGCGCCACCTCGACATGAACTGGTCATTTGTTTTTTCTGAGGAATCAATTTGAGATCTGCCAATATAGAACATTGGGCATGGCTAAAATCAATTTTACTTTGATCTAATACTTGATAGTCTTTGCTTTTTGGTTGGTAAAGAAAAATATCAAAGACAGCATAAACTCCCATACCCATATCTGGAGCAGACACAGCAATATCGGTATATCCATCAAAATTATAATCATTAAAATAGATTTGATAGGAGCGTTGATAAGGCAATTCTTGTAGTGGGAATGTTTGCCGTTTTGATGCAGTTTTAATGGTGAGCTGCCCTAACTCTTCATCGCCATTTTTAAATAAAAATTGTGTTTTTTGTCCATTTACAGTGTAGTTTAAATTGCCTGTAACAGTTTGTTGTTGGGGTAAGGCAAAAGTGAGTGGACTGAGAAAAAAAACACAAGCCAGGATGATTGAGCTTTTTTTAATCATTGTTGTTCTCTGTTATGTTTGATCAATTGTCCAAAACTTTACTTATCAATGGATGGATAAAATTTTGGACATTAGTTTGTTTAGGATCATTAGGTTTAAAAACGTTTTGGAATTTTTTGCCCACCTTCAATGGGTGTTTCTGCATTTTTCAATACACCAAATAACCATGTTTCAGCATGTTGTACCGCAATTTTAAGTTGATCACCCAGTGCCAAGCGCCCAGCAATAAAGCTCGCAAGTGAACAACCTGAGCCATGATATTCACCCGCTAAACGCGGACATTTCGATTCAGTGATCATTTCACCATTTACATATAAAGCATTGCGAATATAGTCAGGTGTATCTTCATGTCCACCTTTAACTAAAACGGCTTGAGCACCCATTTCAAAGAGTTTCTGGGTTGCCTGTTCTAAATTATCTTCACCTGTTAAGGCACGTAACTCAACTGTGTTTGGGGTAATGACAGTTGCTAACGGAATCAGTTCAACAAAGGCTTTAACTAAGGTCTCTTGATTACCTAGAGAACCACCACTATTCGCCACTAAAACTGGATCAAGCACATAGAGATAGTCTGGATGTTCTCTTAAAAAATCAGCCAAAGCGGCAATGTTATCTGTAGTCCCCAGCATCCCAGACTTCACTGCTTTAATCGGTAAGTCGCCAACAACAGCATTGGCTTGAGCAAGTAAGAGTTGTTTTGAGGTCGCTTCAAAACCAAAGACTTGTTGAGAGTTTTGAATGGTTAATGCTGTACAAGCAATTGCCGCATGCGCACCACTTTGACCAATTGCTTCAATATCAGCTTGTAAGCCAGCTCCACCTGAAGGGTCTAGACCTGAAAAACAAAGTACAGTAGGGCGCACGATGATGTCCTTAATTCTCAAATTTGCGTTAGTATAGGCAACTTTGAGAGAACACTCGATAGTAATTTGATAATTGTTTGAAACGCAGATTTAAAGGATTGGACCATGATAAAGAATATTTTAATTGATTTGGATGGAACACTCACTGACCCAAAGGTAGGGATTACCACATCTGCACGATACGGTCTTGCAAAAGTAGGACATCCTATTCCTGAGTCTGAAAATATTGATTGGATCATTGGTCCACCGCTAAAAGCATCTTTAGCAAAATTGTTGAATATTGATGTAAATGATGTATTGGCTGAGCAAGCTTTATTGGGTTATCGAGAGCGTTTTGCTGTTACTGGGCTATTTGAAAATCATGTATTTGAGGATGTTGCGCAGACCTTAGCTGCACTGAAAAATAAAGGTTATCGACTGTTTTTAGCAACAGCAAAACCTGAAGTCTATGCGCGTCAAATTCTAGATCATTTCGATTTATTGAGTTATTTTGACTATCCTTATGGAAGTGAACTCAATGGTGAACGAACCAATAAAGCCGAATTGATTGCCTATATTTTAGATAAAGAACAGCTCAATCCAGAACAATGTCTTATGGTCGGAGACCGAGAGCATGATATTTTCGGTGCTCGCAAAAATGGTATTGAAACGATTGCTGTTGAATATGGATATGGAAGTCAGCAGGAATTAGATCTCGCTCAGCCAAAGGCTCGGATCAAAAGCTTTGCTGAACTGCTCAATTTTGTTTGATGCGATCTATGGTGGTGACCAAAAGAAAATCAGTCTAGCAATATAAGCGAATGAAATAGATGCTTATTTTACGTCTAGATAGAGTGATTCTTTAATTTCTTCCATCACAATATAACTATGTGAAGATGCGGAAGAGGGGAGTTTTTTAAGTAAGTCACCCAATAAACGGCGGTAAGCACTCATTTCTTTTAGTCGGGCTTTGACCAGATAATCAAAGTCCCCAGAAATGAGGTGGCATTCTTGTACTTCTGGTATTTCCATTAAATCTTTCGCGACTTGTTCAAAAACGTCACCAGATTTTGCAGAGAGACTAATTTCAAGAAAAACCAATAAGTTACGATCGAGGTGTTTTGGATTGAGGCGCGCATGATAACCCATAATGATGCCATCACGTTCCAAACGCTTCACTCGCTCAGAACAAGGTGTTGTTGATAAACTAACTCGCGAAGCCAATTCACTGATGGCAATGCGACCTTCATTCTGAAGAATTTCTAAAATCATTCGATCTATACGGTCTAATTTACGCATCAATAATTTCCTTTTTTTGGTGAATTTTCACGACAAAAAATTAAAACACCTAAATTTTAACATCAAAAATAGTGAAATAAACTATTGAACCAAAAATATACTAGTTAAATAAACTAGTAAATGCGTAAAGGATAAGAAATGCGTGTAATCGTATTAGGTAGTGGTGTGATTGGTGTAGCAAGTGCATATTACCTCGCGCAGCAAGGAGCACAAGTTACAGTTTTAGATCGTCAAGCAGGTCCTGCTGAAGAAACCAGCTTTGGTAACGCAGGTCAAATCTCCCCAGGATATTCAACGCCGTGGGCTGCACCCGGTATCCCATTCAAAGCCGTGAAGTGGATGTTTCAACACCATGCACCGCTGGCAATCAATATCGATGGAAGCATGTGGCAATTACAGTGGATGGCGCAAATGCTTAAAAACTGTAATTCAGAAAGTTATGCCATCAATAAAGAACGTATGACACGTGTTGCTGAATATAGCCGTGACTGTTTAAGAGAGCTTCGTAAAGATACAGGTATTCAATACGAAAACCGTTCAAAAGGTACTCTACAAGTCTTCCGTAATGAAGCACAATTAGAGATGGTTCAACGTGATATTGCTGTACTGAAAGAGTGTGGCGTTCCTCATGAGCTATTGCTTAAAGATGATCTTGCTAAGGTTGAGCCAGCACTCGAACATGCGAAAGATAAATTGGTGGGTGGTTTACATCTTCCAAATGATGAAACAGGCGATTGTTATTTATTTACCAATGCCTTAGCCAACTTAGCCAAAGATTTGGGCGTAGATTTTAAATTTAACCAAAATGTTGAAAAACTTGTGGTTGAAGGTGATGAAATCAAGGGTGTCGTGGTTAATGGTCAAGTATTGACAGCTGATCGTTATGTATTGGCATTTGGTAGCTATTCACGGGATTTCTTAAAACCTCTTGAGTTAAATTTACCAGTCTATCCTGTAAAAGGTTATTCATTAACCATTCCGATTGTTGATCCAACATTTGCACCACAGTCTACAGTTTTAGATGAGACTTATAAAATTGCAATCACGCGTTTTGATCAACGTATCCGTGTGGGTGGAATGGCTGAGCTGAGTGGTTTTAACCATGGTTTAAATGCTGACCGTCGTGGCACTTTAGAAATGGTTACTCAAGACTTATTCCCAGGTGGTGATTTGGCACAAGCATCGTTCTGGACAGGTCTTCGTCCAATGACACCAGACAGTACACCGATTATTGGTGCGACACGTTTTAAAAACTTATTCTTAAATACAGGTCATGGCACATTAGGTTGGACGATGGCATGTGGTTCAGGAAAATTGATCAGTGATCTTGTATTGAATCATCAAACAGATATTAGTACAGAAGGTCTATCTATTCAGCGTTATCCTCACGCAGCTTAAAAACTGCATTCATTTTTATTATTCACATTGTATTAAGGCGTTTAGAGATAAACGCTTTAATTGCAGATTCGTATTCAGGGACGAATAACATGCCTAGACCAATTACTGCTGTCATTCATCATGATGCATTACAGCATAATTTAAATGTTGCTCGTCAATTTATGCCTCAAAGTAAGGTTTTTGCAGTGGTCAAAGCCAATGCATATGGGCATGGAATTGAGCGTGTTTATGAAGCGTTTAAATCCGCAGATGGTTTTGCTTTATTGGATATTGAGGAAGCAAAAAGATTAAGAAAATTAGGTTGGACAGGTCCAATCTTGCTTTTAGAAGGTATCTTCTCCGCAGAAGATCTAATGGATTGTGAAAAATACCAATTGAGCTTTAGTTTGCATCACACAGCACAAATTACTTGGTTAGAGCAGTTCCAAACACAACATGCTCGATCACAGACCCAATTCGACGTATTTTTAAAAATGAATACGGGCATGAATCGTCTGGGTTTTAAACCAGAGGTTTATCGTACAATGTGGCAACGATTGAAACAGTGTGCTGCGGTCAAGTCCATCACCCATATGATGCATTTTTCAGATGCAGATGGAGAGCGTTTGGGAAAATCTGGGATTGAATATCAACAACGTGTTTTTGATGAGACGATTCACGATTTAGCGGGTGACCGCTCGGTCTCAAATAGCGCTGCCATCCTGAGACATTCACAAGATTTACATTCAGATTATATTCGTAGCGGCATTATGCTTTACGGTAGCTCACCTGATTATCCTACCCATTCAATCCAAGACTGGAATCTTAAACCAAGCATGAGTTTGCGCAGTGAAATCATTGCAGTTCAAGATTTACAGGCAAATGAAACAGTGGGTTATGGTTCAAAGTTCACAGCACCCCATGCGATGAAAATCGGTATTGTTGCATGTGGTTATGCTGATGGTTATCAGCGTATTTCTATGGATGCGCCAGTGTTGGTCAATTCTGTACTGACTAAAACCATTGGTCGAGTCAGTATGGATATGCTCGCAGTTGATTTAACTCATATTACGGATGCTGACATTGGCAGTGAAGTGGTGTTGTGGGGACAATCTTCTGACGGTGCTGTACTGCCGATCGATGATGTTGCTGTAAGTTCAGGCACAGTTGGTTATGAACTCATGTGTGGTGTCACTGCACGCGTTAATTTCAAAATTTCGAAATAAGGAAATAAAGATGTCAAATAATCTTCAACATGCTGATATTCAGAAACTGAATAGCAATGAAGTGATGAGTGCAGTCACAATTTTTAATAAAGTGGTTTATTTATCTGGTCAAGTACCTAAAAATACGCAACTTGATGTTGTGGGTCAAACCAAAGATATCTTGGCAACTATCGATCAACTATTGCTTGAAGCCGATACTGATAAATCACGTTTATTGTCTGCAAATGTTTACATAAAAAATTTATCAGACTTTCCAGCATTCAATGCTGTTTGGGTGGATTGGTTAAAAGGTTGTGTTGCCCCTTCTCGTGCCACAATTCAAGCAGATATGGTGAATCCAGATTGGTTGATTGAAATTGCAGTCACTGCAGCACAGAAATAAGCTTTTTAATGTCTACGCATTGATCACTGCATGACTTAAATCGTACTTATTTAGAAACAAAGCCAAAGCACATGTAAACCATGTGCTTTCGCTCAAGTTGGGTAAAACAAAATAGAACGGGAATGTTCTGTTGCCACAAGCAAGTTTTACCTCCAGAAAAATTGTCAAAAAGGATATTTTTATGACAACTTCAAGCCATACAGATGACGCACCATCGTCGCCACATGAGCTGCAACGGAAACTATCAAATCGTCATTTGCAATTAATTGCCATAGGCGGTGCGATTGGTACAGGTTTATTTATGGGATCAGGGAAAACAATTTCTCTAGCAGGTCCCTCGATTTTAATCATTTATATGATTATTGGTGCCATGTTTTTCTTCTTAATGCGTGCATTAGGGGAAATTCTACTTTCCAATCTGCATTACAAATCATTTATCGACATGGCACATGACTTGATTGGTCCTGGTGCAGGTTACTACATCGGCTGGTCTTATTGGCTGGGTTGGATTTTGGTCGGCATTGCTGATTTAGCTGCAATTATTAATTATTTGAATTTTTGGTTACCCGATGGCGTTGCTTTTACGCCCATGGGGCAAGCCCTGATTAGTGCAGGCTGCGTGCTTTTGGTCCTCGGGATTAACCTACTTACCGTAAAATTGTTCGGTGAAATTGAATTTTGGTTTGCATTGATTAAGATTTTAGCCATTCTTGGCTTGATTTTGATTGGTGGGTATATGGTATTTAGCCACTTTCAAGCGCCAAGTGGCTCCGTTGCCAGCTTTAGCAATGTGTGGTCATATGGGGGAATGTTTCCGAAAGGCGGAACTGGCTTTTTAGCAGGCTTCCAAATTGCCTTATTTGCTTTTGTCGGTGTTGAGCTGATTGGGACGATGGCAGCAGAAACCAAAGATCCAGAAAAGAACTTGCCTAAAGCGGTCAATGCAATTCCTACACGGATTATTTTGTTCTACGTATTGGCATTGTTTATTGTTATGTCTGTAACACCTTGGACAGAAATTCCAGCTGACCAAAGTCCTTTTGTATCGTTATTTATGCATGCAGGTATTGGTGGTGCTGCCATTATTATGAATCTGGTGGTGTTATCTTCTGTGATGTCATCAATGAACAGTGGTGTGTTTTCAACCAGTCGTATGCTCTTTGGTTTAGCCAAAGAAGGTCAAGCGCCTGAAAAGCTAGCTGAGCTATCAAAGCGTGCTGTTCCTGCAAAAGGGTTGTTGTTCTCTTGTGGTTTCATTATGGCTGGTGCAGCCTTACAGTATTTTGTACCCAATACTGTTGAAGCATTTACGCTGGCAAGTTCTCTGTGCGTGATTTTGTTCATCAGCATCTGGAGTATCATCATGGTATGTTATATACGCTATCGTAAATTACGCCCAGAACTGCATGTAAAATCAAACTTTAAAATGCCAGGTGGCGTATGGATGTCATATATTGTATTGATCTTCCTTGCGTTTACATTGGTGATTCTCAGCTTGGAGCCTGATACTTTAAAGGCACTCATCATCAGTCCGTTGTGGGTGATTATTTTGGCGGTCACTTATCAGTTCATGTATAAACCGCGTATGAGAAAACGTAGTCATCAACAAGACTAATGTTGAATATCTTCAACTTTTAACTGATCAGGAGATGGTTTTAGGTCATCTCCTGTATATTTTTTCTAATTAAATTGATTTCGTTATAAATTTTATATAGTTCATGATGTCTTGATCGACATTATTTTTAGATTCACAATCCATCGGCTACATCAATTTATTAACAAATTGTTCAAAATAAAATACTGAAATAAAAATAAAAAACACGTTTAATAGCACCACTTTAGGTAAACAATAATATCTATGCGCAATAACAAGATTGATTTATTACGAGGCATTTCAATTTTATTGGTGCTGATTCATCATTTTAATATTCCTTATAAATTACACGACACATTTTTAGGTGTACAAATTTTTGGAGAAAGTCTTAATAATTTGATTGCGCGTAATGGCAACTATGGGGTGACGATGTTTTTCGTCATTTCAGGCTTTCTGATTACCCAGCACACTTTACAAAGAAGTGGATCGTTAGGGCATATCAGAGTAAAAGACTTTTATGTTCGCCGTATTGCACGAATTATACCTTGTTTAGTCCTGCTTGTTGCTTTGGTCACGATATTTGGTGCGATGGGACTTAAACCATTTATGAATCAAGCACCCAATGACATTGAAGTCTCTTATGGGCTCACTGTATTTTCTGCTTTTACCTTTTGGATGAATATATTGATCATTGAGAATGGTTGGGTGAATTATGCACTTGGTGTCTTATGGTCATTGTCGGTTGAAGAGGTGTTTTATTTAGCCTTTCCAATACTCTGTTTGGCTTTAGGGCGAGGGAAAGGTTTTATTGCATTGTTGTTGGTGGTTATTTGTTATGCACCTTACTTTCGTTCTTTACATTTTGCTGAAGAAAGTGGGGCATATTTATATCACTATTTTTCGAGTTTCGATGGCATTGCAATGGGGTGTTTGACCGCATTAATTGCTCAAAAGGTGGGGACAAAGCTTGATATTCTAAAAATCATAGTGCCTGTGGTTTGTATTTTGATGATTATGTTGTACTTTTATGCCCCAATTAAAGATGTCAGTACATGGGGAGTGTCTATTTTTGCGCTATTGTCTGCGATTTTAATTTTCTGTTTTGCTCAATATCCGCAGGCTGAACCATCCTCTATGCTCTCCAAAGCTATGGAGTGGGTAGGGCAGCGTAGTTATGAGATGTATTTATTTCATCTGATTATTCTTGGTATGTTTAAAGTTTTTTATCTTCCCAAAGAAACTCTACCCGCCGAAAAATTGATGCTATTGCCTATTTATTTTATGGGAGTATTTATATTGAGTTGGGCAATCGAAAAGTATTATTCAACACCGTTGAATTTGAAAATTAGACGTTGGTTGATTAAGTAGAATTTAAAGTTAGATGCATACTCATGAAAATTAAACAAAGTAAGGAGTATGAAGGAATTGATTTAATCTGGCTTGATTGTGGCATTTTGTATTGCCGATTGTACATTCATTCATTTATAAGCATTAAACTCTAAAATAAATTCATCTACAGGATTTGGATACGCTGATAAATTCATTCGATATTTTTCTGACTTTGAATTAATGCTAACGAACTTACTCAAAATGGATGATTCTATCGATATTGCCAAAAAAGATATTTTTGTTTATGGCTGGACAAATATGCACAAAGTATTTTTGAAGAAAAAATACTCATGAGATCGTTGAAATTCCAAAAAAACTATTTTTATCAATGATGTTGACAATGAAATTTTAAGAAATTATTGATTGAATATTTAGTTTAAAGATACTGATTTCACTCAGCATAAACTTATTCAAATAGAAAGCACACTTTAAATTGGACGAAATGTCTAACTTTGAGTGTGCTTTTTATAGCATGAGGCTTGAATTTTTTAGTTAAAACGTAGGTTTAACCACCACCAAAATAATCACAGCAAATAAAATCAATGTCGGCATCTCATTAAAAAAACGCCAAAACTTGTGTGATTTATAATGTGCATTGCCAATCAGTTTTTTACGGTAATAACCACAAACAAAGTGGTAAATCACCAACAGACCAACCAAGCCAACTTTGAGATAAAACCATAATGCTTCATGGTAGTGGCGTGTGGCATCACCCCAATCCACTAAAAAATGCGCAGTAATTAGTGTTGCAATCATCGATGGCCACATGATGCCACGATACAACTTACGTTCCATAATTTCGAAACGTTGATGACTGACTGTATCCTCACTCATTGCATGGTAAACGTATAAACGAGGGAGGTAGAACAATGCAGCAAACCAGCACACGACTGCTATGATATGTAAAGCTTTAACCCAAAGGAAAGCTTCAGAAGGAGCATCCATCAATTTACCCTTTTAAGGGCAGTGTGCGAAAACTTGATCATTCACAGTATAGATAAACCATGAATGATCAGAATTGCTTAAATTAGCCTTCCCATTTTTTGAAAATGAGACAAGCATTTACACCGCCAAAACCGAAACTGTTACTCATTACAGTATTCAATTTTGCGTCACGTTTTTCAAGTACGATGTCATAACCTTTTGCGCCTTCATCAAGTTCAGTCACATTGATGTTTGGTGCGATAAAGTCGTTTTGCATCATCAACACAGAGTAAATTGCTTCTTGAACACCAGCAGCACCTAAGCTATGACCTGTCATAGATTTGGTTGAGCTGAGTGGAGGGACATTGCCTTCACCGAACGCACGTCCCATAGCCAGTAATTCTGTTACATCACCAGCAGGAGTAGATGTACCATGCGTATTCACATAGTCGATCTTGTCTACGCCGTGTTGTTTAGCTTCTTCAAGTGCCATAAGGATACAACGTGTTGCACCTTCACCTGATGGTGCAACCATATCCGCACCGTCAGAGTTCGCCGCATAAGCAACAACTTCAGCAAGGATATTTGCACCACGAGCTTGGGCATGTTCAAGTGATTCAAGTACAACGAAACCACCACCGCCAGCGATAACAAAACCATCACGGTCAGCTGAGTAGGGACGAGAAGCTGTTTCAGGCGTTTCATTGTATTTAGAACAAAGTGCGCCCATTGCATCAAACAATAAACTTTGTGACCAGTGATCTTCTTCACCACCACCGGCAAGCATTAAATCTTGTTTACCCAATTGGATCAGGTTGTAAGCATAACCAATGGCATCAGCAGAAGTTGCACAAGCGCTGGTAATGGAATGTGCAACACCTTGTAGTTTGAATGCAACACCGACATTGGCGGTGATTGTGTTTGACATATTGCGTGGTACAAAGAAAGGTCCAATTTTACGTGCACCTTTTTCTTCTAAAAGCTTAACCATTTCTGCGACAGAAGCAGTTGAGTTACCACCTGAACCTCCTGCAATACCATAACGAGGATTACCACCGATTTGTTCAGGAGTTAAACCTGCATGTTCAACAGCTGCAAGCGCTGAATTATACGCATACATGGCACAAACACCCATAAAGCGTTTCAGCTTACGGTCAATACCATCAAAATCTTGTTCAGCTGCAGCACTGACATGACTTTTAAAATTAAGTTCTTCGTAGGTTGAATTATGACGTGTTCCTGAAATACCATTTTCCAAAGAATGCTTAACAGCTTCCAATGTATTACCGATACATGAGTTAATACCCATACCAGTGATCACAACACGACGGTTCATGCAAAGTCCTTTATTTTAGAATACAGAATGAATGGTCACATTTAAACGCGTTTAGTTTTTCAGTTCAATGGCGAAAGATACTGATTCTTAGGCGTCATTTACACGATTAACTCCAAGGATTAAATGTTATTTAATTGATTGAAAATCCAAGATTTTATAGTGTGGTTTAGCGTTTTAATGAATCTTGAGAATTTACATCAATTAGGCAAAACCATCCATAACAACAAGTCATTATAGATGGTTTTGATTGGTGGTTTCTTAAATTAACTTTAAAGAAATATGGCTTACCACGGAGTTTTCTTTTCCCACTCTGGATCAAAACCAGATGTTGCTGCAGCGACTTTTAAATAATCCGCGTAGCTTTCTGCCAGTAAAATAGGTGGGATCTCTTTGATTGGGAGTTCATTATTGTTCCAAGAGCGGCTGGCTTTTTTACTAAATGCCAATTCATATAGCACTGCTGGAATGTTCTCTTCAGGAACATAACTGCCACTGAATGTAATTTCGACATCGATTCCCAGTTGTTTATAAGGCTTGGTATATCGGTCAAATGAGCCACCATCTTCAATGCTGGCACGCTGATATCCCAACTTGGTCACTACACCACGCAAGGTAAATGTATCGGTTAGCCAACCTTTATGATCACTGATCTCTGTGACATTATCATCTTCAAATTGAGGTAAATGATGAGTCATTTGTTCAAATAAAAACTTCACTTTATAGTCTTTGAAGTGTGCAATCCAAGCTTGGGCTTCTTCTTTACCAACTAAAACCGCATGTGAAATTTGAATCTTACTGTCAGGACTGAGTTCAATTTCATCATCGTCCAAATTCAACAGTGCACCGTCATCACTTGGTCTAAAACTGACTTTATCACCGTTGCTTTTAATTTCAAGCCAAGTCAGACGTTGAATCAAGCGACGCATAATTGGATGTTCAAAGATGTATTCTTGCCATTCAGCAACATTCCACTGACGTTCACTGCACATCGCCTCATACAAACGACCTGTTTGCATATCAACCACTTGTTTAAATTCTTTTTTACTGGTACTGAACAGTGATTTAGCCTCTTTGATTAGGCTTTCATCATCATTTTGCCGTGCAGCAGGTAAGGCTTTAACTTCTTTTCCTTCTTCATTTTTTAAAATGAATTTGTCTTTATCATCCACAATGGCAGTAAAGTTACGTGAGCCATATTGTAGTTGTAATACACCATTTTCGTCTAAGCCGGCAGTTGGAATGGTGCGATCAGCAAGTTCATCGCTGGTCCATTGATTGCGTTCTGCGATCTCGGCGACTAAAGCATTCGCAAGGGATTGTACTGAAGCAGTACGATAACGGCGAGAAAGTGCAAGCAATAGCTGGATAATCAAAGGATCATTGCTGATGGACAATGCACTGATCATTGCTTCAATTTGCGAGCGACGCGGGTAGTGCTGTTTCATATAGTTTTGGAGTTGTTTGACTGCAAAACTTCCTTGTGCATTAGCGGTGAGTGAAAGCATACCTTTACTCTTGATTGCAGAACCCAGATAGAGCCCTAAACGTTCACGCTTAATTTCTTCAATCACCTCTTCTAAAGTGATGGTCGCGTATTTGGCATAATACTCAGGATATTTCTCACCGTAGCGTTTATAGGCATCGCGATAAGAGCTTAAGCGACTAGGCGCTTCTTTGGTTGCGTATTGTGTTGCTTCATCAAGTGGTGTCTGCAAAGTATCTTGATGAATAAAACTGTGTAATAAATGGTTTGCCAATTGAACTTGGTCTTTTTCATCAACTAAGCCCATGTACCGCTGTAATAATTCATTGGCTTTTGGTTCTTTCAGTTTTTCAGCCAAAATCACCCACCATTTGATGATCTTAGGATCAACAGCTTTGCCATTTTTCCATTTCACTTTTGGCAGTGTTTCAAAATCAAACCAAGTAAAACTTGCCGATAGTTTTCCTTTAAGTCCATCTTCTGCTTCTTTGAGTAATACTTCTGGTTTGAGATAGGCGCTAATATCTTGCCCTAATTTTTCTAGTGCAGTTAATAGTGCAGCACGTACAATTTCTTTTTTCTCTTTTTTCAGTAAAGCGTTAAGTGGTTTGACTGCATTTTGATTTTGTAATCGTGCGAGCCATTCAATTGCTGTGATTCGAATCTCTTGTTTACCTGAGTCTAGCGCTTCAATCGCACGCTGATGGATATCAGGAAGGTGTTGCAAGGCTTCTTGAGCTTCATAACGTAATCGTTTGTTCTCACCTAAGGCAAATTCCAATAAACGTGGAATAAATTGAGTTGGCAATGACGGGAAGCATTTCAACACAAAAATTGCATCAGATGGGGTAAAGCTTTGATATTCATTTTTTTCGAGTGATGGGGAAAGCCCTAAAGCTTCTGTTAAGTATTGTTGATTCTCAGCAAAGAATGGCCAAATTTTATCTGCGTCATAAATATAATCCTGCAAACTTTCATAATAGGATGATGACGATAAAATACCTTTAGCAACTTTACGTTGTGGACTGAAAAATTTAGCTGCCTCTAAAGCTTGGACAATGTGACGCAACTCATATTGAGCATATTCCTCTGGACGTAGCATTTCAAATAAGTTTGGCCAATAGATCCAGTCTCGATTTCGTGTAGAAACAATTCGAGCAGCGTGGATTATCGAAAACTCAGGATATTTTTTATATTTGTTTTTATAGGTAATAATATTTTCAACATTGTGAAAATTTTTAAATGGTGCATCACCATTTAATTGATCCACAAGTGCCAATAAACTCTCTCGACTGATCTTCTTCAATTGTTTTAAATGGTCTTGTGCCCAATTGCGCTTGTAGTTGGCAGTTTTATTTTCTTCAATCTCATCAAGCGCATTTTGTTCAGCTTTTGCTAAAATTTGCTGATAATTTTCTAAAATAACCTCTGAAAAACTCTGTGGAATTTTTTGTTCGATAAAGGGCTTAAATTCAGGGGTTTCAATATTTTCTTGAAGTTGTGCACTGTCAACGGATCTTAAGCGTTGAATTGCCATTTGTAGGATTTGTTGTACGGACTTTTGCTTTTCTTGCTCAAAAGCTTGTTCTAAAACAGCAAGATTGTCTGCACCTAAACGCGCCAATAAATCTGCTGAAAAGCCACGTTCTTGGCTAGAACCTTCCAGTAAACTGTGCTGTAAATATTTTTGACTATCTTCAGCATTGAGATTGCTCAGCAAACTGGTTGCCTTGGTACGGATCGTTTTAGACTTACCTATCGCGAGTTTTACAATTAAGTCAGGTACCTGTTTGATTAGAGAAGGTTGTTTAACAATATAATCTAAAAAGTTTTCCTGTCCGATAATGCTTAGATTGGGAATAATGTTTTTTAATTGTTCTAGGCGTTCAATAATAAATTCTTTGGTGTCTTTTAAGAGCAATAATTTTTCTAATTTGTTGGCATGGTAACTGTCTATATTTTGACGCTCAAATAAATAAGCTAACAGCTCTTGCCCTAAACCTTGCTGTTCATTTTCAAGTAAATCGACCAGTTTTTGTTGTGTCCAATTTTGCTTTAATAATTTATTTGGATCAGTTTCACTAAAATGCTGGCTATCAAAAGCAGTGATAAATGCATCTACGGTGAGGTAGATAAACCAAGAAGGTACCTTTTCATAAATATTGGTGAAATTTTTTTGCTTGGTGGCGGCTTCGAGCACTTTGGCAAAACGGGTAATTTGATCAGCATTTAATTCATCAAAAATCTCGCCATAATAACGACGGCGTAGTTTTAATGCTGCATCAGCAAGCTTGTTTTGTTTTTTATCTAGTGCTTGACTATTTTGAGGCCAATACCAGCTATAAGTACCAGGCTTGCCCAATAAAAGTAATGCTTTTTCATCGGTGTACTGTTGTAGTTTGATGAGAATTTCAGGGTTTTCACCTTCCAAAATAAATAAAACTACATGCTGATCAAGTTGTTCTTCAATGACAGCCAAAGGGCTAAAAATATGATAAAGCTTTTCTACTTTACTTTTGAGGTTCTCATTATATTTGTCAATATCTTCAGCTGGGGATGAGTTTGCCTGTTGTGCTTGAATGCTTTTATCTTCAGGCTTCGAAAACATAGACTCTATTTTTGAAAAAAGTTGATTTAACATATACATTCCTTTTGAGCAACTGCGTGTTGCTTTTCTATAGTCTTTAATACTTCGCTAGGTTGTTCAGCAAAATTATAGAAAAATATCATCAATTTAAATACCAGAACTAATTTATCACGACGTAACTTGTCCTTCTAAAACGATTCTTTGATTTAAACGTTGTAGTTGTAATAAAACATGTCGCCATTTTAAAAGTTGCGTTGCAAGAGCGTCTTGAGTAGAACCCATTTGTAATGTGTTGCGAATAAAACTTAAACCTAAGTCTGCAAATTGTTGGGCAAGCTCATTGAGTTTATCTTGATCATCACGATCAAATTGAGAACGACCTGTATTGGCATAAAACTCAAGCAATGTTTGTGTTTCTAAAACCAACACCTCTAAAGCAGACAGATGTTGTTGCTTTTGCCATTGTTTTTTCTGTTCCAGAAGCTTTTCAATTCGTCCTGTGATGAGTTCAGCCAAACTACTTTTCTTTTGTATTGGGTGGTCATAGTCAAGACTAAAAATTTTTAATCCTTTGGAGGATTGCCAAATCACACTACATGGAATGAATTGCAGCTGTTGTTGTGTTGTTTCAACACGCACCAAGGTTGCAAGGATTTTTTCATTTTGGATAAGATGGGTAAGATGTTTAATTCGAACACGATATTCTGCTTCGATTGGAATCACTAATTTCAAAGCAATGTCTTGTTGGTCTGTCACGCGATATTCAAAATATTGTTCAAGCTCGTTAAGTTCAGGTGCATTGATACTGCGATGGCGCAACAGAACATAACGTGATTTGAGTTGTTCTAGACTTGAATGTGGGACAAACATCTCTTGTAAAGTTTGCCATTCAGATACGCCGATATTCATCTGGTCTAAGTCAGAAATGCTCAACTCATTGAACGAGCCTTTCTGTAAAAAACGGGTATCCGTGCTTGCACTGAGCTGAGTATCTGAACTTGATTTTGCATGGGTCAGTTCAAGTTGGTGTTGAAGTAAAAAGTTTAAAGAGCTTCCCCAAATTCCTGTGTTAGCTGCACTATGCATATCAAAAGTGCGGTCTAAATGATTGGCTCTGGCTTGAGTGACTTCTTTGAGTTGTTGTTCAGACACATCCCAAAAACACACCGTTAAACCATGCGCACCGCTGTCGGTACTCCACCATTCACAACCCAGTGGAATCAAATGAGCAATCGTTTCATTTTGATAATCACGTTTTATCACACCGCGAAGTTTGGTTAAGGCCTCAGTTTGAAACTCTGGGTTTAAAGACTCAATTTCTGAAAGTGCAGTCAAATAAGCATATAGATGTGCCAATTGATTATAAATCTGTTGTTCATCAACCTGTATATCGTCCTCTAAAAATTGCCGCATAGTGCCATGTAGTGTACGTAATAAACTGCCTAGGCGAGGAAGGTTTTGGGCGCGTGCCTGCATATTTAAAATATGCAGTGACATAACGCTTTCTTTGGCAAGATGAGATAAACCGTGTTGAATAAAGTTCTGACAAATTGTTTTAAGTTCTTCGATGAACTCACGATCATCCAAAGCAAGTTGTTGGTTCGGATTGTTTTGTTGTTCGTTTAACTCAATCGACCATTGCCATTTTTCTGGTGCATATTGCAAAAAGAAGTAAGCAACACATGCTAAATGCGCTGCAATTTTTTGTTTGTGATTGATTTCTGACAAGATGCCTTCAAATCCAGTAGCAGGGTAGAGTAGAACAGGATCAGGGCTTAAATCTGTTTGAAAAGAAATTTTATTGGTTTGAATGTCAATCTGACATTGTTCGGGTTGTGCTAACCAATTTTGAATAAATTCATAAGCTAAACGAATATTGGCTTTACCTGCCTGCTTTTGAATTTTGTTTGGATCAAAGTCCAAGAGTTGTTCTTTTGCAGATGCTGTGGCGTGCTCAGAGGTAACGGATGTATTGGAGCTTTGTTGCAGAGTTGTACTTTCAGTCGTATTTTCCAATACAAGCTGATTTGTTGAAAATTGAGCGACGTTTTCTTGAACCCATAAAATACTGGTTAAAATATGTTTGCAACAACCTTGAGCAGGGCAATTACATTGCGCCTGAGTGATTCCTTTTATCGGTAATAGAACCTCACATTCTTCAACTTTAAAAAGTAGTTGTTCATCACTGTGTTGAAGTAATTCAACGTCATTGAGCGCTTTTCGTGCACGTCTTAATAAGCCTGCATTACTGTGCATAATGAGGCTATCTTCATCGTATTGGGTATATATCTGCCAACTCATTGCATTACCTCTGCAAACCAAGTCGCTAAATGTTCAGGTGTCATTGCGGCGATTTGCATGCCACGTTCTTGGAGTTTTTGTGCCATATTACTGTCATAAACGGGATTGGCAGCTTGATCGAGTGCTGCAAGTCCAAGTAATTTACAACCTTGTTGGTTGAGTTGACTGGTGGTATTGAGCATCTGTTGAACAGATGCTCCTTCTTCAAAATCGCTGATCAAAACTAAAATACTGCGATGAGGCTGTTTGATTTTCTTTTGACAATATTGTAAAGCCTGCCCAATATTTGTTCCTCCTCCAAGTTGCATGGTGAGTAGAACTTCAACAGGGTCATGCGCCAAATGACTGAGATCAACAATTTGAGTATCAAACAGTACCAGACTGATGTTTACTGCAGGCAGTGCAGCTAAAATACTGGCACAAATCGCAGCATACATGATCGAGTCCATCATTGAACCACTTTGATCCACGCAGAGGACAATTTCCCAAGGCAAATGCTTTTGGACACGGGCATTAAAATAAGGCGTTTGAATAATCAGTTTTTGTAAGTCAGGCTGGTAGTTTTTCAGATTGGACTGAATGGTACGTTTCCAGTCAAAATTCTGTGCCTGTTTTAGCTGCGAACGTTTAAAACGATTACGACGCCCCTGAAAGGCTTGTAAAAATTGTGTACGAATTTTTTGTAGTAATTCCTCAACCACCTTTTGAATCAGCTCTCGAATAGCCGCTTTCATCTCATTGTTTAAACGACCACGCATACTCAGTAAGGCTTTGGCTACAGCTGGATTGGGTTCAAGTTGTCGAACATGTTCAGGATTTTTAAATAACTCGGTTAATTCATATCGTTCAATCGCTTGTTTTTGCATGCGTTCAAAAGTCGATTTTGGGAAAAGTTTGCGACTTTGATTCAGCCAATTAATTGCATTTAATTGGGATGCTTCTAAACCACCATGACGATTTTTACCTTGTTGGATTCCACGACGTTTATATTCATTTTGATAGAGATAATCGAGATTGCGTTCAAGCTTCAATTGCTCGCCAGAGAGCGTAGCAGCAGATAAATTTTGATCCGCGTAACGACCCAACATCAGACGCCAGCGACGTGCTTGATCCATTGCATCAAGCGAAACATGGCTGTCTGAGTTGTCATGTTGATTTTGTTCAGGAGGCAATTGGCTCATGAGTTTGCTCCCCAGTGTTCTAAATGGTCATATGCAAATATTTTATAAAGTTGCTGATTCAGTTGAACGCCTTGTAATACATCTTGCTCACTGATATGACTCAATACCTGATCCAGAATGGTGTCATTTCCAAGCCCTGTGATTTGGGCGATAAGTTTAGACACTTGTGTACTTTGTTTAGGCGTGAGTTGACTAAAGATATAACGTAAATCAGGCAAAATCTGAATAAAGGTATCTTCAGTCCAATGGCTGACCAATTGATGTAATGCATCAATTGCTACTTTTGATTGTACAAAGATTTCTGGTGCAATAAAAAACATGCCATGTAAATACTGCACCGAATCTTCAGGAGAACTGCCTGCGGCAAACGCCAGTTGTAAGTATTGTTGAAGCTGCTGTTGCTCGATTTGATGATCTAAAAACTGTAAAGTATGCAGTGCACCTTTCAATGTATTGAGATGGAATTCATCCAGTTTTGTTAGATCAATCTGTTCATACATCAAACTCAATAAATCGAAGTCTTGCGTTTTAAATACATGATGTTCAAGCGGCATCTTTTGTTGTTGGATGTTTAAAATCAGTTCATGTAAACTTTTTAGGTTTTTCAGGTTTTGTTCAACTTTTTCTTCATGGGTATCATAAAGTTGATCAAGTAAAAAACAGGCTTGATAGACCGCAAAGCTTAAACTTTTTAATAGCATTTGTTCTGGAAGCTTAAGTAGTTTGCGACCATGCCATAAATAGTAGAGTTGTTGTGCTGCGCCAATTACTGAAGCCAAGTTTTGATCGCTTTCAAGATATCCATCGAGTTGCTGATTCAACAGTTTTAAATGCTGTTTCAATCCCAAACGGCAGGCGAGAGCCAATAACTTAGCAGTTTCAAATGCAGATTGCCCCATACCCTGTTGTTCATTTTCTTGCTGCAACTTGCGCATTTTAATCAAAGCAATCTGTTCAAGCTGATTGCCCATTTCAGCCAGTTCAATTAAGCGTGCCTCAACACTAGGGGTCCATGCATAACGCCATTCCTCGAATAGAAGGTCCAAGCTTGCCCCTTGCACAAAATCAGGTCCTGAAATACGTTGTGCAAAATGACAGCCGACAAATTCCAATAAATGTAAGTATTGACTGATTTCTTGATGCAATGGTTTACGATAAATATCGAGTTTTCGATGACGTAAAATAGTGTCATTGAGATTAAAACGGTAAGTCTTAATTTGTTGATAGGTATTTTGAAGTAAGGCTGGACTATGTTGATTCTGTGCAACTTTGCCAAGTCGTTGTCCACTTAAAAATTGAAAGATATGGGTAAATAAGTGTTGTTGCCCATCATCCATTTCACCTTTGATCAGTGCAGATTGCAATGCATCGAGTAGATCATAACGGCTAGGTTGATTGTGTCCACGCAGTACCGCCAATTGCCATGCGATTTCCGCAGTATTTTTAAGTGCAATATATGGGGTGATATCAAGCGCATTTTGTTGATTTAAAAAATGGCACAATTCATTTAAATACTGAAAAAAAACTTGTTGTTGATCTGCTGGTGTTGGGGTGTTCTGAGTATTTAAGTTTTGCCAGTGGTGTTGATAGTAGGCTGGTGATGGCATGCCAGAAGCATAACCATTCAGGGCATCAAGACGATCAAAACTATAACGAATCAGCCATGCTTGTTCTTGCCACTTTTGAGTTGAGTTTTGAACAATAAAGCGTTCAGCCTGAGCGGTATCACTCAAATTTTCAATTAAGGCAATACTATGGAACCCGCCTGTCACCACTAAAACTTTGTGTTCGGGATCCATCACCTTTTGGATACAATTCCACATCACGTCTTCACGGTGTAAAGAGGCTTCTCGTAAAAGTACCTCTCGTTCATAATCCAAACGCGCCAATGAGCACCACACAAACACATCATCAAAAAAACGTTGCGCCTGTTGTAGTTGACTGGCGGTTTGTAGTTCAAATAAATGATCCCATAGTTCGTCATGATTTCGACAATGCATGCTTTCAGCAAGTTTTTGAATATATTGGCTATGTGCAAAATATCGTTCAGACATCAAACTTTTTTGTTGCCAATCAGCATCCTTTTGCTGACTTTTTAAAATGCTTTGCTGAGTCCAATCCAAGTCAATAAACTTAACTTCTGCATGTTGTTGTTTTGCCGCTTGAATCGCCACCCATTCTGGTGAATATTCACAAAAAGGGAAATAGGCAGAAAAAAACTCAGGTTGAGATTGATTAGCTTGATGTTGTTCATCCTGTTGTGCGCGAGACGGGGAACCGTTGTGATGAGATTGTGCTTGCGCGAAGATCGCAATCGGAGGTTCGGTGGCTTGGTCTTGTAAGCTTTGGATCAAGAACTCAAAACTGGTTGGCGCTTCAATCAATATATGTGTGGGTTTGATTTCATTGATGTATTGTTTTAAAGCAAAAGCACAGGCTGGACTATGATGGCGAATAGGTGCAAAGAATACATTTTGCTGTGCCAATTGTTGTTTAAGGTGAAATGCTTGTTTTAATCGAGCGGGCATTTCATCAATGACTGTGATTGGGTCCAGTAGTTGCATCATTAAAACTCTCGACTGGCTTCATAAAAACTTTTCCAATCGGCATCTTTACGTGCCCGTTCTTTTACTACTGTGTCCAGATAATAACGCAAGCGTTTGGCATCATCTGGATTATCTTTAAAGACAACCCCAACCAACTGTTGTGCAATATGCTCTGCTTTTAAAATACCGTCACTTAGATAGATGGCTTGAAGTCCTGCGGCATGGGCAATATTTACAGCTTCGGCTGTAGACATGACCGCATCTGGTGTTTTCAAGCTTGCACCTTGTAGACTTTGCCCTGTTCTTAATTCATTGAAAATAGTGACTAATAGCTCAATGATTTCTGGGCGTATTTGAATTTCTTGATAAAGTTCTGCAAGCTGCTGTTTCAGCTGCAATCCAACCAGCTCAATTTCAAACTTTCGGTCACGAATCGCTTTGACGGTTTCAAAATTAAAGCGGCGCTTTAATGCGGCTGACATCTCATGTACACCACGATCACGTAAGTTGGCTGTGGCAATAATATTAAAACCCTGTCTCGCAGCTAAGTTAAAATCTTGTCCCATTTCTGGAATCATCATTTGTTTTTCTGAAAGTAATGACACCAAAACATCTTGAATTTCTGGTGGGCAACGGGTGATTTCTTCAAACCGTGCAATTTGACCATTTTTCATGGCGTGAAATAAGGGGGATGGAATCAGTGATTTTTCAGTAGGACCTTCTGACAATAGCAGGGCATAGTTCCATGAGTATTTAATGTGGTCTTCGGTTGTACCCGCAGTTCCTTGTATGGTGAGATGAGAGTTTCCAGAGATGGCTGCACTGAACAGTTCTGAAAGCATGGATTTAGCTGTCCCCGGTTCACCTACCAGCATCAGCCCTTGATTTCCCATCAATGTGACTAAGGCACGGTCAACAAGGGCATCATCGCCATAAAACTTTTTTTGAATATCAAGTTTGTGATCACCTAAAATAAATGAACGAACCGCATACGCTGAAAGTTGCCAACCTGCTGGTTTTCTGTGTTGATCCTGTTCTTTTAAACGTTCAAGTTCTGCTTGATATTTTTGTTCAGAACTGTATTTAATTTGATTCTGTAAATTCTGTTTCATAATCATTGAGTAAATATATTTGAAGGAATATAAAACTATCATAGCTGGCAAAAGCCAAGATCACCACCCGTTCAATTGTTGTTCGCGACAAATTGTGACATCTATTTGTTAATATTATTGTTTATAAGAAAATATATTGATTTTATCGCCATCGAGTAGCCTTCGGATTGTTTATAATTGTATCGTATACTGATCTGTACTGAAATTTTATGAAATAGTAATTGTATTGGTGAATGATTCGGTACATTAATGTACAGGGGGTGTTGCTGATTCCATCGTAGATGATTTGTCAGCAGACTCAGGGTATATGTCTTAGTATTAGTAATATAAACATAGTTACAGAGGATGCAGATGGTAAATTCCAATAAAAAACATTCAAGCGGACTTATTTCAAATGCTTTTGGTGTAGCAAAAAAACTCAGTGAAACGGGTTTAAATGTGCTTCAGCATGTCGCGCCAGGAACAGTCAGTAAGCTTACACAAAGCCCTCAAGCAGACTCAGTTGTTCAAGGTACAGCCCAAGAAAAAAATGCTTTTGAGCGAAAAAAATATGAAAATCCTCAGCAAATGATGCGTGAGCATTTACCCAATGTAACTGGCAAACTGTTGGGAAAACATTCAAAAAAAATTAATCATGTTGCTTCATTTATTTCCCCAGATTTAAATGAAAAACTGTCAGATTTCCTTTTCGATAAACTCAATGATTTCGTCTCTGAGTTGACCTCTGTTGAGTCCTTATTAAAAGAGGTTGGTGCAAAAAATCTAGCAGAACTTAGTCAAGATACTGAACGTTCAAGAAGGATCAGTACTGCATTAGCGAATCAAAATAAGATTATTGCCGCAATTCAGGGTACATTGACAGGTGCGGTTGGAGGCGTTGGTGCGATTATTGATGTACCAACTTCCTTGGCTCTGGCACTACGCAGTGTTTACCATACTGGGCGAGCATATGGTTTTGAGTTACAGGCTAAAGACCATACCGTTGTAGAATATATTTTTAAACAGATTGACCTTGGGACTGTCGCTGAAAAGCAGGCATTAATTGCGGCAATTCGAACAATTGCGGGTGTTTTGCAAACCCATAATGTCAATCAACTCCAGCAATTATTAGGTTCAGCAAATGATGCTGAGCTGCTAAAAAAATGGATTGCCAATGAAGATGGTTCATTTAAATTATCATGGATGAATAATCTTCCTCAGTTCAATCTGTTGACGCGTTTAACACCTTTAGCCACGATGGGAATCAGCGCTGTATATAGTTGGAAATTGGTGGATGATGCCACAGCGCAAGCTCAAATCGTTTTTTCAGGAGCACGTCAATATTTGCTTCAGCACCCTGATCAAACAATCGATACTTTAGAGGCTTATGAGCAGTTTACTCAGTTGCTGTCTGATGCCAATCCATTACTTTTAGCGGATTCATCGCAAAAGAGTAATCCAGAGAAAACAGACGCACAAATTGAGAACAAAACCATTACTCAAGTTGAAGTGAAAGAAAAACCTAATGAGGAAGATGTTGTTTCAAATCCTGTAGAAAAAGTTGAGCAGGGTATTCAAAAGTTAGCTGATACGCATATTGGAAAAAACACGTCTGAACAGTTGGATGAAAAATCGATCACGGCAAAACCTCGCCGCAATGTACAGAAAAAGCCAGCTACAGCTACTTCAACTTCTGCGGTAAAGGCAACGACAGCCGCAAAAACTGTAACAAAAAAACGTACACCAGCCAAACCGAAAGTTAATGCTGAAAATACAGTAAAAGGCACTGAAAAAAACGCAGAAGCTACTGATAAAAAATCAGAAAATAAGCCAGACTAAGTTTGCTTGGTTTTATCTGCAAAGTTCGAAATGGTCAATATTTGACAGTACGTTGAATATTGACCATTTTTACATCTTGGCTTACAATTGCATGCCCTCAAAAAGTGGTAATTTTTTGAGGCTTTTTATTAACGGGAGAATTGCCATATGGCAACAACAAATCAGTTGATCCGTAAGGGTCGTACAACTTTGGTTGAAAAATCAAAAGTTCCTGCGTTGAAGGCTTGTCCACAACGTCGTGGTGTTTGTACACGTGTTTATACAACTACACCTAAAAAACCTAACTCAGCAATGCGTAAAGTTTGCCGTGTTCGCTTAACTTCAGGTTTTGAAGTTTCTAGCTATATCGGTGGTGAAGGTCATAACCTACAAGAGCACAGTGTTGTTCTTATCCGTGGTGGTCGTGTTAAAGACTTACCAGGTGTACGTTACCATACCGTTCGTGGTTCTTTGGACTGTGCTGGTGTTAAAGATCGTAACCAGTCTCGTTCAAAATACGGTACTAAACGTCCTAAGAAATAATCTTTCGAGATTCGCTTCTTAAGCCGATAGAACCACAATCCTTTATCGTCTCGCTTGTCTGATTTCTGCATTAATTTTGTGAAATTCAAGCGACGTGTAGTAAGGCCAGCGAATAGCACATGACACTTTGTGCTCATGCTGGATAAACCTGAAGTGTCATATTTATAGGTAGATTAAAATGCCAAGACGTCGCGTAGTTGCTGCTCGTGAAATCCTTCCGGATCCTAAGTTCAGTAGCCAAACAATCGCTAAATTCATGAACCACGTAATGCAAGATGGTAAAAAGTCTATTGCTGAAAGTATCGTTTACGGTGCTTTAGACCGCGTTCAAGAAAAAAACAAAGTTGACCCAGTTGAATTTTTTGAGACTACTCTTGAAAAAGTTCGTCCTATGGTCGAAGTAAAAGCACGCCGTGTTGGTGGTGCTACTTATCAAGTACCTATGGAAGTACGCCCATCCCGTCGTACTGCCTTGGCTATGCGTTGGTTAGTAGATGCTGCTGCTAAGCGTTCTGAAAAAACTATGGCGTTACGTCTTGCTGGTGAGTTGCTTGATGCAGCTGAAGGTAAAGGCGCAGCGATCAAAAAACGTGAAGATGTGCACCGTATGGCTGAAGCTAACAAAGCCTTCTCTCACTACCGCTTCTAAGCGGCTAAAACAGTCCCTTATCAGGAGAATACTCATGCGTATTGCAGCTCGATTTAACATCGCCCTCTACCAAAGTGGGGGATTTGCGGGTATTTAAGTTGCCCATTACGTATTGAGTATCCGTACGCATCAATGCTTCATTGATGCGTCCTGTTTTAAACAACAAAATTTAGGAATGCAAGAAATCATGGCTCGTCAAACCCCAATTTCTCGTTATCGTAACATTGGTATTTCTGCGCACATTGATGCTGGTAAAACCACGACTACAGAACGTATTTTGTTCTACACAGGTGTATCTCACAAAATTGGTGAAGTACATGATGGTGCAGCAACAATGGACTGGATGGAACAAGAGCAAGAACGTGGTATTACAATCACTTCAGCTGCTACGACTACATTCTGGTCAGGTATGAGTAAACAGTTCCCTGAACACCGTATCAACGTAATTGATACACCGGGACACGTAGACTTCACAATCGAAGTTGAACGTTCTATGCGTGTTCTTGACGGTGCTTGTATGGTTTACTGTGCTGTAGGTGGTGTACAACCTCAGTCTGAAACTGTATGGCGTCAAGCGAACAAGTACCAAGTACCTCGTTTAGCATTCGTGAACAAGATGGACCGTACAGGTGCAAACTTCTTCCGTGTTGTTGAACAAATGAAAACACGTCTTGGTGCACATCCTGTACCTATCGTTGTTCCAATCGGTGCTGAAGAAAACTTCCAAGGTGTTATCGACCTGATCGAAATGAAAGCGATCATTTGGGACGAAGCTTCTCAAGGTATGAAGTTCGAATACGGCGATATTCCAGCTGATCTTCAAGCGACTGCTGAAGAATGGCGTACAAACATGGTTGAAGCTGCTGCTGAAGCTTCTGAAGAGTTAATGGACAAATACCTTGAAAATGGTGATCTTGATAAAGAAGACATCGTTTCTGGTTTACGTGTTCAAACATTAGCTTGTCAAATTCAACCAATGCTTTGTGGTACAGCGTTTAAAAACAAAGGTGTTCAACGTATGTTGGATGCTGTAATTGAATTCTTGCCATCACCTACAGAAGTGAAAGCGATTGAAGGTGTACTTGACGATAAAGCTGAAACTAAAGCTGTTCGTGAAGCATCTGACGAAGCTCCATTCTCTGCGTTGGCGTTCAAAATCATGAACGACAAGTTCGTAGGTAACTTGACATTCGTACGTGTTTACTCTGGTGTTCTTAAACAAGGTGATTCTGTTTATAACCCAGTTAAATCTAAACGTGAACGTATTGGTCGTATCGTGCAAATGCACGCAAACGATCGTCAAGACGTTGAAGAAATCCGTGCGGGTGATATCGCTGCGTGTGTAGGTCTTAAAGACGTAACTACAGGTGATACACTTTGTGATGAGAAAAATGTCATCACACTTGAGCGTATGGAATTCCCAGAGCCAGTAATTGCACTTGCAGTTGAGCCAAAAACTAAAGCTGACCAAGAAAAAATGTCGATTGCTTTAGGTCGTTTGGCGAAAGAAGATCCATCGTTCCGTGTTCGCACTGACGAAGAATCTGGTCAAACAATTATTGCGGGTATGGGTGAGCTTCACCTTGACATCATCGTTGACCGTATGAAACGTGAATTCGGTGTTGAAGCGAACATTGGTAAACCAATGGTTGCTTACCGTGAGACAATCAAAAAGTCTGTTGAACAAGAAGGTAAATTCGTTCGTCAAACTGGTGGTAAAGGTAAGTTCGGTCACGTATACGTACGTTTAGAACCGCTTGATCCTGAAGCTGGTAAAGAATACGAATTTGCTGAAGAAGTTGTTGGTGGTGTTGTACCTAAAGAATTCTTCGGTGCAGTTGACAAAGGTATTCAAGAACGTATGAAGAATGGTGTCTTGGCTGGTTACCCTGTTGTGGGTATCAAAGCGACATTATTTGACGGTTCTTACCACGATGTCGACTCTGACGAATTATCGTTCAAAATGGCAGGTTCTTACGCATTCCGTGATGGTTTCATGAAAGCAGATCCGATCTTGCTTGAACCGATCATGAAAGTTGAAGTAGAAACTCCAGAAGACTACATGGGCGATATCATGGGTGACTTAAACCGTCGTCGTGGTATGGTTCAAGGTATGGATGACTTACCTGGCGGTACTAAAGCAATTCGTGCTGAAGTTCCACTTGCTGAGATGTTTGGTTACGCGACTCAAATGCGTTCTATGTCTCAAGGTCGTGCGACATACTCTATGGAATTTGCTAAATATGCTGAAACTCCACGTAACGTGGCTGAAGGCATCATTTCTAAATTCCAGTCTGGCGGTAAAAAAGGTGACGACGAGTAATCTTTCGATTACTATAAGCCCAAACTAATTCATAGTTAAAAACCAAGTGCTCATGCAGTGACCCTGCATGAGTAGTTAAAAAAGGAAGCTCTCATGGCTAAGGCTAAGTTTGAACGTAATAAGCCACACGTAAACGTGGGTACAATTGGTCACGTTGACCATGGTAAAACAACTTTAACTGCTGCAATTGCAACTATCTGTGCAAAAACTTACGGCGGTGAAGCTAAAGACTACGCAGCAATCGACTCTGCACCAGAAGAAAAAGCACGTGGTATTACAATTAATACTTCACACGTAGAATACGATTCTCCAATCCGTCACTACGCTCACGTAGACTGCCCAGGACACGCCGATTATGTTAAAAACATGATCACTGGTGCTGCTCAGATGGACGGTGCGATCCTTGTATGTGCTGCGACTGATGGTCCAATGCCACAAACTCGTGAACACATCCTTCTTTCTCGCCAAGTAGGTGTACCTTATATTCTTGTATTCCTTAACAAGTGTGACCTTGTTGATGATGAAGAATTACTTGAATTAGTAGAAATGGAAGTTCGTGAACTTCTTTCTACTTATGACTTCCCAGGTGATGACACTCCAATCATCCGTGGTTCAGCACTTGCTGCACTTAATGGTGATGCTGGTCAGTATGGCGAATCTGCAGTTCTTGCACTTGTTGAAGCGCTTGACTCTTATATCCCAGAACCAGAGCGTGCAATCGACAAAGCATTCTTGATGCCAATCGAAGACGTATTCTCAATCTCTGGTCGTGGTACAGTGGTAACAGGTCGTGTAGAATCTGGTATCGTTAAAGTAGGCGAAGAAGTTGAAATCGTTGGTATTAAAGATACAGTTAAAACAACTGTAACTGGCGTAGAAATGTTCCGTAAACTTCTAGACGAAGGTCGTGCTGGCGAGAACTGTGGTGTACTTTTACGTGGTACTAAGCGTGAAGACGTACAACGTGGTCAAGTACTTGCTAAACCAGGTACAATCAAGCCGCACACTAAATTCGACGCAGAAGTATATGTACTTTCTAAAGAAGAAGGTGGTCGTCATACTCCGTTCCTTAACGGTTACCGTCCACAATTCTACTTCCGTACAACTGACGTAACTGGTGCAATCCAATTACAAGACGGCGTTGAAATGGTAATGCCAGGCGACAACGTTGAAATGTCAGTAGAATTGATCCACCCAATCGCAATGGACCCAGGTCTACGTTTTGCGATCCGTGAAGGTGGTCGTACAGTTGGTGCTGGTGTAGTTGCTAAAGTAACTGCATAATCGCTGATTGTGTATAAAAAAGCGCTCCTATGGGGCGCTTTTTTTATGGCTAAAACAAAACCTGTAAATTGTCAGACAATTACAGTCTAAAGCTGTCCTTAACTGATATTTGTGTGACCTAATCTGCAATTATCCAAAAATTATAAAAAAGTAAGATAAAGAAAGAGAAAAACAAACATAAAGAATTTAAGTGATATCTCACTTAATAGGAGTAACTGCAATGAATGCAAAAGTGAATATTTCAAACCGTGCTGGTGCAACGTTCCCTGTACGTCGTATGGATTTTAATTTTGACGATGTACCTGAATACTGGGCAAATGACTCTGCAGGTATTACACATTTCATGACGGCATTATCTGCTTTGTTCCCAGATGGTGAAAAGTTATTTATTGATTCTGTACGCGCAGTGCGTTATCACCCAGCAATTAAAGACAATCAAGCATTGCAAAAAGAAATTAGTGCTTTTATTGGTCAAGAAGCCATGCACACCAAAGAGCATGAAAACTTTAATGCATCCGCAAAACGATTTGGACACGATGTTGAGAAGTATGAACGTGAAACAGGTGCGCTTATTCAAGGTGCACGAAAATGGTTTGCACGAGTTGTTAAACCATTTGGCATGACTCAAGAAATGGTTGATTTGACTGCGACAACAGCATTAGAACACTTTACTGCCACGATCGCCTCTCAACTATTGATAAATGAACATATTCAAAAGCTCATGACCGATCCAACCATGTCATATATGTGGTATTGGCATGCGGTAGAGGAAAATGAGCATAAAGCGGTGGCTTTTGATGTGTATGAAGCGGTCTTTGGTAAAGGCATTAAAGCTTATGGATTACGTACAACAGCCTTGGTGGTTTCAATGGTACTGATCTTTATGGCGCAATCCTCATTTGTTGTACGTCTATTAAAAGAGGATGGAAAGCTTAATCTAAAAGAGCTCGGCATCATTTATAAATATGCTTATAGCCCCTCAAAAGGCATTATTACAGGCATGACCAAAGAGATGTTGGCTTACTTTAAACCTGGATTTCATCCAAATGATTTAGATACAGTTAGTTTGCTTGAAACATGGAAAGCAAAATTAGGGCTTTAATGTTTCATTGAGAGCATTATCTAAGAGCAACATTTGTTGCTCTTTTTTATTCGACTAATTGTATAAATTACATATAATTCATTTTTTATATTGAGTTAATGAACGAAGATGATTCGTTTAATGCAAGCTTCAGATTTACATGTTGTGGCTGAAATTGAAAATCAAGTACAAAGCCATCCTTGGAAAATAAGTCAATTCGAGGAGTCCATCACAAGCTATGTGAGCACGGTAATTGAACAGAACCATCAAGTTGTTGGTTTTTGTATTTTGCAACCTGTGCTAGATGAGGCAAATCTATTACTCATGGCCATTCATCCAAGTCAGCAGGGGAGAGGGTTAGGTTATCAACTGTTAGAGGAATCGATAACCCTGTTAAAAAATAACCCTGTACAAATCTTTCTTGAAGTTCGTGAGTCAAATCAAGCAGCAATCGCATTGTACGAAAAATCTGGCTTTCATCAGATTGATTTGCGCAAAAACTACTATCCCAATAAAGATGGTAGCCGTGAGCATGCCATCATTATGGTCAAAACATGTAGTGATGATTTTTCGAAATTATTTAAATAAAATGATTTAACAAAAATAGTTTAAATAACAGCTCAAGCCGATTATTTAATAATGGGCTCGTTCCACTCAGAAGGGAGTGTGGTCATTAACATATCGCCTAACTCTTGAATCTCTTTGGCGTCCAAATGTCGATTGATACGACGCCATTGCCCGTCTAGTAACAATTCAAATGGGGCATATTGGGATTTGTAATTCATTTTGTTGGCATGTGGAACCCAATAGCCTAAATAGACATAATCCAAGCTCAACGATTTAACATATTCGATTTGCTTTAGTATCGCAAAAACGCCAAGTGAGCGTTTGCTTTCACTTGGATCAAAGAAGGTATACACCGCAGAGACACCATCATCCAATTGATCACAGGTAGACACACTGATTAAACGATCATCTTTCCACAGTTCAAGAAAGAAACTATTGGTACAGCTGTGGATCAAGAATTTTTCAAATTGATCATAGCTCGGAGGGAACATATCACCATCAGCATGCCGTTCAATAATATAACGTTCATAAAGCTGATAATGTATTTGGCTCGCCTCTTGAGTGGAAATAATTTTTACTGTGAGATCTTGATTGCGTTTCCATGCTTTTTTTTGCGCACTGTTCATTTGAAATTCAGCAACGGGGACGCGGCAAGATAAACATTGACGACACAGATGGCATTCAGGGCGATAAACAAAGTCACCACTGCGTCTAAAGCCCACGCGTGATAATTCAGAAAGCGTGACCACATCAATGCGATGTACAGGATCGAGAAAAACCATACGTGCAGATTTATTTTCTAGATAGCTGCAATCATGTGGTGGAGTAATATAGTACTGTAAGTCGTTCAATAGGGACTTAGGATGATAAGAATTCATAAATCAGCCCCTCCTTTTATTGTCATTCCATTAAGCGCGAAAAATTCGCTATTGTTTTACTTGAAAATACACGCTCTTGATAACTTTTCCAATCTATAGGGGGCTGTTTTATTACATCTTGTAACGATTTAAGATATTCATGGCGAGAAAGTGTGCAAGCACCTAAGCTGATTAAGTGATCATTGACTAGCTGACAGTCAATCCATGGCAAATCATTTTCGCGACCTAAGAGCATCAGTGTATAAAACGCCATTTTGGATACATCCGTTTGTGTGCTGAACATGGACTCGCCAAAACAACCGTGCCCAATACTGACCCCATAAAGCCCACCAACAATTTTATCTTGGTCCCAAACTTCAACACTATACGCATAACCCGCCTGAAAAAGCTGACAGTAACCTTGAATAATTTCTTCAGAAATCCAGGTTTCATCGGCATATTGACGGGGCAGTGAACACGAACGAATGACCTGTTCAAAAGCATGATTAATGGTGATTTGATAATCAAACTTTTTCATGTTGCGCAGCAGTGATTTGCTGGGCTTATAGTCTTGAGGACGAATAATACATCTTGGTTCAGGGCTCCACCAGCAAATCGGCTCACCTTCAGAAAACCACGGAAACAAACCATGCGTATAGGCTTCGTAGAGTGTTGATGGATCTAAATCTGCGCCAATACAAATTAAACCTTGTTCGTCTGGATCAGCTTCTATTGGATCTGGGAAAATAAATTGTGAAGGTGCTAATGAGTTCACGGAATATCATCAATAAAAAAAGATCAGCTTTATCTTAGCTGATCTTCAGTAGGGATGTCTAAATAGAAGCTATGCAAAAAGTTTCAATTGTTGAGCAATTTTGAGTTTATCGCTGTCTAAAAAGAACTGTGCTTTTTCTTCAATAATTTTCAGACTGGTTTCAGTGTCAGAAACAGGCTGCCCTTGTTTATCCAAGACCAACCATCTTAATTGTGTGAGGACATCCCAAACATATTGAGCAAACTCTGATGCAGAATTTAAACCATCAACAAAATGGGCACGATAGAAAAGTTGAGTAAACTGATCACTTGGGATACCAATCCCCGTTAGTGGGCATGCCAAAACCTGATAATTGGTATGATAACTGGCTTGTTCGAGGAAGTAGTGATTTAACTTTTGTGCTTGTTGTGTTGTTTCGTCAGATAATTGGTGCTGACATGGCTGAGCTAAACCTAAGTGACACAAGATCACCAGCGCATTTAACAGTTTGGCATAGGTAATATCAGGCATGACTTGTTCGAGTTGAGCAAGGGTTTGTGGCTGATAATCAGAATTTTTAAAGTGTGCGCCTAAAGGTTGGTAAACTTCTTGGAGCAAATCAAATTCACCTAAGTAGCCAGCAATAGTGGTAGGTAGCTTTTCAGGTGCAATCAATAGCACAAAAGCTGTATTTCTCAGACGATGTTGAATTTCGAGTGGGGTGAGGGTATTTTTACCACGAATAAAAAGATCTTTTCTAAATTGAGTGTTGGCAAAGTAATCTCTACATTGTTCTTTAAAGATCGGATGCTCAATGGTATTTAAAAACTGCTGGTGTTGATCACTAAAATTAATATTATCTAAATGGGTATTTAAATCAGTTGAACCTGCATAGGTCAGTTTAATTTCTTCTAGGATTCGAACCACTTGTTGAAATGAAAAACATTGCCAATCTTGATTGAGATATTCATGAACCAAATAATTGGGATTTTGTTTTTTGAGGTCTTGAACTTTATTGAGTGCATTGGGATTTCGTTGTGCAAATAACGGATTTTGAGTGAGTAAGGCTTCACTGAACTCAAGTGAGTCATTTACTTTTTGTAGTGGGTTGGTGCTGGTGCTGTTAAATTTAAAATGACTGTGAAATAGCTCTCGAATCGGCATATTGGCTGCCCAACCCGTTAAGCAATTATAACTGATATAGACAATCCCGTTTGGACTTAAAAATTTTCGGATGAACTGTAAAATAATATGTTGGTTTTCGTGACTGATCCAACTCCAAATACCATGCAGGCTGATGGAGTCAAACATCGGTAGATCTTTATTCAGTAATTCTTCAAAACTGGCATCATAAAAATGGTGCGGAACTTGCGTTTGTTCAGCCAAAACATTGGCA
Source organism: Acinetobacter sp. Ag2 (assembly GCF_001005515.1). Taxonomy (NCBI): domain Bacteria; kingdom Pseudomonadati; phylum Pseudomonadota; class Gammaproteobacteria; order Moraxellales; family Moraxellaceae; genus Acinetobacter; species Acinetobacter sp. Ag2. The sequence continues at coordinate 21,626 of NZ_LBNA01000054.1, read as the reverse complement.
TGTGCTGCATGTGCAGGGTTGAAGTCAGTACCGAAAAATAAGCCGAAACTAGAGGTGGCATGGATATTCAGACTGACCCCTTGTCCAAAACCGAGTTCACAATGTTTATGATCATCTTTGGCAGGTGGGCAATCTACCCCATTGAGTAGTAAACAAAATTTCTGATAATTGGGGCTAAGATCTTTGTAGTAGCCATAGGTGTAATTTACTTCAGTCTGGTAGCCATCGGTCCACGTTGTTGTCATCTTTTTTCCTATAATTGATATTTATTTAAAATCATTGATCTTGTTTATTTATAAATCAAAAATAGACAAACCGCCATGTAGGCGGTTTGTTTTTACAAAAATAATTGAATTATTCTAAGCCATCTAAATAACGGTCTGCGTCAAGTGCAGCCATACAGCCTGAACCTGCCGAAGTAATTGCTTGGCGATACACATCATCAGCCACATCACCTGCAGCAAATACACCTGCAACAGATGTTGCTGTTGCATTACCTGCTGTACCACTGCGGACTTGGATATAGCCATTACGCAATTCAAGTTGATCTTCAAACATCGCAGTATTTGGTTTATGACCAATCGCAACAAACAGACCTGAAACATCAACGTCTTGTGATGAGTCATCTTGGGTTGATTTAAGACGTACAGACGTTACGCCTGAGTTGCTGTCACCGAGAACTTCTTCAACCTGATGGTTCCAGATGATCGAAATTTTTCCTTCTTTAACTTTCTCATTGAGATGATCTTGAAGAATTTTTTCTGAGCGTAATTTGTCACGACGGTGTACAAGCGTTACATGTGATGCGATGTTGGAAAGATATAATGCTTCTTCGACCGCAGTATTACCGCCACCCACAACCATGACTTTTTGGTTTTTGTAAAAGAAACCATCACAAGTTGCACATGCACTGACACCTTGACCCATATAGGCTTGTTCTGACTCTAAACCTAAGTATTGTGCTGTTGCACCAGTTGCAATAATTAAAGCATCACAGGTGTATTCATCCATGTCGCCTTTGAGAACGAATGGACGCACTTTCAAATCAACTTCATTGATGTGATCGTAGAGTATTTCAGTACCAAAACGTTCAGCATGCGCTTGCATACGCTCCATCAATGCAGGACCTGTTAAACCTTCAGCATCGCCCGGCCAGTTTTCAACATCAGTCGTCGTGGTTAATTGACCACCCAACTGCATACCAGCAATCAATGTTGGCTTTAAGTTGGCGCGTGCTGCATATACTGCAGCACTATAACCCGCAGGACCAGAACCGAGAATAATCAACCGAGAGTGACGAGCGCTCATAAGTCATCCTTTTTATAAAAAATATAGCAATTGCTCGAATTATACGTGAAACTTGGTCAAAGTTGTGTGGCTTCAATGTCGATAATATTGATCATCTAAATCGAATTGAGCTATATAGAAAGACGAAATAAGTTTGTTGAGCATTTTCATGCAAATAAAACTTTAAATTTCTAACAATGCTTTACAACACAAGTAAATAATAGTGCATCTTTTTTTAAAGAACAGGTGCATAATATAAAAATTTCTTCTCTCAAGAAAAGCTTAAAAGCTTCAGAAAAGAGTAATTTGAATAATTGGTTACAGGATCGTATATGACTGCGGTGTCAAATGTTTATGCACAGCGCTTTTTAACAACAATATTCTTGATTTCATTTGGGATCTATCTGTTCCTTGCAACAGTGACTTATACCCCATTTGATCCAGGTTGGATGCATATTTCCAGTGATACACAACAGGTTTCAAATGCCAGTGGTGTTGCAGGTGCTTGGATTGCTGATTTATTGTTTGGTTTCTTAGGTTGGGCAAGTCTACTTATCCCTGTATTTATGTTTATTGAAGCCATACAAGTATGGTGGCCACGAAGCTTTGTGAGTCGTCCATTTCGTTATGCTGCTCAATTTTTCATTTTGCTGGCGACATCGAGTTTATTGTATTTGTTATGGAATGTGCCTGCAGATACATTGGCAAATGCCTCGGGTGGGATTATTGGCTATGAATTAGGTGAAAGTCTATCTCAACTGATGACCATCTATGGCGCTGTAATTTTTATCCTGATTTTACTCATTGTGTTATTTACTTTGGCTTTTGGAATCCAATGGAATAAAACATGGGCAATGTTGAAAGCCACACCTGCATATTTACAAGATTTATTTTATAAAAATGTGCCTGAAAGTGAGTCAGCCTATGATTTAACTTCACCACAAAAGAATAAAGTGCATTCGCATAAAGCTGAGCCGATTACAGCACAGGCAGAATTTACTGAAGCTGATCAAGAGCAACAGCCGAAAGAACATTTAATTGTTAAAAATACTAAACATAATCAAACGGCTGAGCGTTTGTTTGATGACATGATTGAACAAGAACATAAAGCTCATCAAGAGACTCACTTTGATCGAGATGATATCGATGATGAAACCTTGGAACGCACCTTAGAAAAGGCGCATCGTTTAGAACAAGACAGTCAACGTACGGTTTCATCTGGTGAAGTATGGAAAGCACTGAATCAAGATCAAGATCACAATCGTGATATAGATGCATTATTAAGAGCTTCAGAAGATCAAACTGAAAATAAATATCCTGATCATTTACCACATGCACATACATCAGTGAGCCATGTGGAGATAAAACAAAAATCATCACTTGACTGGGATGATGATCAAGTTTTTGATGAATTATTATCTGTTGTTCCGAATGGGCAAACCGCAACAGATATTCATACACCATTCAATGCCAATACAGAACATACGCAAGTTGAATCTACAGATACCATTCAGCCCACCACGAGTTTTGCCAATGTTGCTGGAACGACTGCACCGACTGTTGTGACAACATCAGGTTTAGCCCATGAACTGGATGAACTTGCTTCACTTGCTGATGATCCATTTGCTGAAGCACATGATATAACGCATTCAGAACAGTCTTCCATTGAGCCTAGAACAACGGCTGAGGCAAGAACCACCAGTAGTTATGCCCAATCTTCGCCGTTTACCCGTGCCAATATTCAAACTCATTTAGCAGCATCAACTTTGGTAAGCGAAGAAGAGAAATCTCTGATTTCTTCCGATAAAGATGCGTTTAGGGAGGCGTGGCAAGAAACAGCGGGTAAACCTCAAGATGAATTGCAGACTGAGTTTGCAGAACTTGAAGATGACTTCGACTTAGATGCACCGCTTACAGATGCTTTTGGTCGACCAATGTCACGAGCAATGCAGGTTGCCCAAAAGCGTCGTGATTTACCTACTTTGCCAGGCTTTGAGTTACTGGATAAAGTTGATCCAAATAAAAAGGTTAACTTTACAGCTGAACAACTTTCACGCTTATCTGAATTACTAGAAATTAAACTACAAGAGTTCAATGTCAAAGCAAAAGTCATTGAAGCACAACCTGGACCTGTAGTAACACGTTTTGAGTTGGATCTTGCACCAGGCGTTAAAGCTTCCAAAGTCACCAATATTTCACGAGATTTAGCACGTTCAATGTCTATGGCTTCGGTGCGTGTTGTTGAAGTTATTCCAGGTAAACCGTATATCGGCATTGAAGTGCCCAATAGCAGCCGTGAAATGGTGCGTTTGATTGAGTTGCTTGAAACCCCTGCTTTTAGAGATCCAAACGGTTTGCTTTCAATGGCAATGGGTAAAGATATTTCAGGTAATCCAGTGATTACTGATTTAGGTAAAGCCCCCCATATGCTGGTTGCAGGGACAACGGGTTCGGGTAAGTCGGTTGCAGTTAACTCGATGATTTTATCGATGTTATTGAAATATACGCCAGACCAATTACGTTTGATTTTAATTGACCCTAAGCAATTAGAATTGGCAAATTATAATGATATTCCTCATTTATTGACCCCTGTTGTTACAGACATGAAAGATGCTGTAAGTGCTTTGAACTGGTGTGTAAATGAGATGGAACGTCGTTATAAACTGATGTCATTCTTGAAGATTCGTAAACTGGCGGACTATAACCGTAAAGTTGAAGAAGCTATTGCCAATGGCGAGGATTTGATTGACCCGACGTGGAAAGCCAGTGATTCTGCCACACAGGAGCGTGCGCCACGTTTGCAACCTTTACCATCCATCGTGATTGTAGCAGATGAATTTGCAGACATGATCATGCAGGTGGGTAAAAAGGCGGAAGAGATGATCACACGTTTGGCACAAAAGTCTCGTGCGGCTGGTATTCATTTACTGCTAGCGACACAACGACCGTCTGTAGACGTGATTACAGGCTTAATTAAAGCCAACATTCCAACCCGTGTAGCATTACGTGTAAACAGTAAAATTGATTCACGTACAATTCTTGATGGTGGTGGCGCAGAAGATTTGCTCGGTCATGGGGACATGCTCTTCCTCGGACCGGGTAAGATTGATCCTGAACGTGTACATGGGGCGTTTATTTCCGATGACGAGGTCAACCGGATCTGTGACGCATGGCGTGAACGTGGTGAACCTAATTATATCGATGAAATTCTTACCCCATTTGATGAGGAACCGACCTCACGTGGTTTTGAGGACGGGGATGGTGATCCAAACCGTGATGCACTGTATGACCAATGTGTTTCCTTTGTATTGGAAACCCGCAAGGTATCAGTATCATCGTTACAACGTAAGTTTAGCTTAGGTTATAACCGTGCTGCACGTATTGTCGATCAAATGCAAGAGCAGGGGATTGTCAGCGAACAGGGACCTAACGGTAAGCGCGATATTCTGGTCTAACTCGATCAAGTTGCAATGGGTTTCGATCGATTGCAACTTCACTATTATACAAAAAATTTCAATTATACTTCGCATAAAAAGCTGAAATACATGGGTGGTAAAACATGAATTTTCACACTAATATAAAACAGCCATCTTTAAATGGAATTTAGCAAATGTTGATTGCATTAAGCACTTTAATCTTTATTCATTTTTGTGCACTCATCACCCCAGGTCCAGATTTTTTCCTCGTTTCTCAAACAGCAATAAGTCGTTCAAGAAAGCAATCTATCTTTGTTGTGCTTGGAATCACTGCAGGCGTAATGTTCTGGGCATTCTTCGCACTGATGGGGTTGAATATTATTTTTGAAAAAATGGCTTGGCTTCGACATGTCATTTTGGTGGTGGGTGGAATTTATTTGTGTTGGCTTGGCTATCAAATGTTGAAATCTGCATTGAGTAAAAAAGTGATGACAACTCAACATCATTTTGAGTTGCCGCAAAGCAACTTCCGCTTTTTTCTCAAAGGTTTTTTAACCAATTTATCTAATCCTAAAGCAGTGATTTATTTTGGTAGTGTTTTTTCTATCTTTTTGGCAAATCCAAATTTAGATGGATTACATTCATTATTATTTGTCATTGTGTCAATTGAGACTTTAATTTGGTTTAGCTTTGTGGCTTTTGTCTTTTCATTGCCAAGCTTTAAAGCAGCTTATCAAAATGCCGCAAAATGGATTGATGGTGTGTCTGGTGGAATCTTTACATTGTTTGGGATTTATTTGATAGGCAATCATTGATCTTATCGTGCATAGATAAAAAACCTGCTTCAGCAGGTTTTTTATCATGTGAACACTGAATACATCTTTAGTAATTGATTGGTTATTCAGCTGTTTTGCTTAACTGATATAGCTCGGCATTTGGACCTTCAATTTTTTCGCCTGTATCAAAACGACGCGCTTCCAGTATATTTTCACCCACGAAGTATTTACGTCCATCGGCATTTTTATCTAGACCGATAATCGATCCTGACTCATCAAAGCTAAAACTGCCTTGAGTTTTAAATGGTTTGCCTTCACCTTTAACCCCTTCATATTCTTCAATCAATTCGTAAGTATGATCTGATTTGAGAATCAGTTTGGTTTTAATTCCTGAGCAATCAGCACATGGTAGTAAGCCAGTATATTCGCCCGCCCAGTCCAAACTATTTTGTGCATTGTGTTCAGAGTCAATTGTTGGTGTTGCTGCTTCATGAGATGCAGCAGCTTGAGTTTGTGCAGTTGTTTGAATATCTTCAGATGCTTGATGAGTCGGTTTAGAACAAGCACTTAAAGTTAACCCTAATAGTGAAATAACCAAGAGTGTTTTTTTCATCGTATCACCTAAATAGATAAGTTTTTATATCATGTTTTGTTTATGTCATTTGAACCAATAACGCAAGGCATGGTTGAAATGTCAACAGATCCTAAGAATATAAGCTATCTCACTGATAAGAAATGTGAATTATGTAAGGAAATGCAGTGCAATGTAGTCTGCTTACTCAAGTTGAGCTACTATGTTAGTTCTGTTGTGGTGGTGTTATTTAAAGTTATGACTCATTTGGCTGAATATGTTGCTTGTATTTATGATATGCAAAGTAATCAAGAAACACGTAATGACCACCTCAAAATACAACATGTGGTTGAACAGTCTGAACAAACGCGTTTGAATGATATAACATTTACTCAGACCACTAAAATCTATACCTTTATTGATGGAACTCAACTAAAACACACTATAGAACAGGACAATCAGCTTTTTGAAGTGGAAGCATGTTTGGAAAGTTGGATCGAGTATCAAGTCATTCACCAATCAAATAAAAATATTCATCCGCAAAAAATTCATTTTGATAATCATTGTCGTGAATTACATTGGATTCAGTATTTTAATTCAGTTAAAAATTGATATATGCAAATTCTTTGCAAAATTGATTTAATTTGGATGATTTACTGACAAGTTTAGCTTTTAATTATTTTTATACAATTATATATTAATCGCTTGTTTTATAGGCGATTTGCATTTTTATCTAGGATGATGATTGCTACAATCCTGCGCAAATTTTATCTGTTGGGGCGTAGGGTGTTCGAAAAATTAGCTGAGCGAAGTTTGGGATGGATGGGGTGGCAAATCGATAACCATTGGGATTTAAACATTGATCAATGCGTTATGATCGCTGCTCCACATACCAGCAATTGGGATGCACTCTATGCACGTTTAGCACTCAAAGCATTGGGTGTTCATGTTCGTATTACCATCAAAGATAGCTATATGAAATTGCCTTTTGGACCTTTTGTCCGCGCAATGGGCGGAATTGGTATTGATCGCCGTCCTAAGAAAGATGGTGAAGCTCGTCCAAGTATGGTTCAGTTGATGAGCGATTTATTTAAAAGCCATTCTAAATTGGTGATGCTAGTCACGCCAGAGGGAACGCGTTCTAAACAGGAACAGTGGAAAACTGGCTTCTATCATGTGGCGATGAATGCAGGTGTGCCAATTGCATTGGCATATATGGATTATGCAAAGAAAAAAACGGGTATTGGTAAAATTGTATATCCGACAGGAGACTATCAGCAGGATATGGCTGAAATCATGGCATTTTATGCGCAGATTAATCCCAAACATCCAGATTTATTTAGTGTGGATACGAGATTTATGCAAGAAGCTGAGTTTTAATCGACAACTTAGCTAAAATAATAAATACAATCTGTTGGACGTGATTTCATGGGAATAAGCGTTTTAATTATTCCCTATTTTTGCTTGTCCCAAATAATTAGTGCTTTTCCGTTTGCACACCACCAAGTGATTCACATGCAGTCTTATAAATATCATATTGCTGTTGAACCACTTCATCTAAAGGAATTTTAAATAATTCCTCTCCTGACTTATAACGTTCAATGTATTCTGTGGCTTTTTCTTTACTCACAGCAAGTGAATGCTCGTGATAAAGATTAATAGCACTATGATTGAGTTCAGCGGTTTCTATATTGTTACATTGAAATTGGTTGAGAATTTTTTCAGCCATTTTTATTTCACGAGATGTACCCAGTGCACATCCAGCCAAGAGAATAATGACACTGAATAATAAAAAGGCTTTCATTGTAGATATATAACAAAAAGAGATGCGAAATTTTAAGATGAATCCCTAATTAAAAATAGATTGAAATTGAACAATCGTCGGAATTGGATGGGTAATTGGTGAATAAAACGACAGCCAGCTTGGCGCGATAGTTTAAGTAATTATTCAATGCATCATTGTCAACAATACCACTTTGAAATGGATGAAGAGAAACAGGCATCTATCGGTTAATTTTTGCATTTTATCTCACACCCGATTAAGTACAGATTTTGACTCAGTAAAACATGATTGATGAGTTACTTTGAAAATTCAGAACATCTACATCAATTTTTAAGAATTACTTATATGGTTGCCGTGGAGTATAAAAAATAAGCAATACACATAAAAGATTAGCTGTGAAAAACGGAAAAGCTTTTTGATGAATATGTATTTATGACTTTTTCAGAAATTTGAGCTGAATATTCATTGAGCATAAGCAGGGATAAAACAATGAGTAATATTGTTTACTACAATACAAAAATTTATACCGTGAATGAATCACAACCTTGGGCGGAAGCCATGTGGGTCAAGGCGGGTAAAATTTTAGCAATAGGTGATCAAGATGAACTCTTGGCTTTGGCTGAGGGTGCAGAGCACTATGATTTAGCAGGAAAAATGGTTATGCCGGGTATACATGATGCGCATACTCATCTTTTAAAAGCAGCATTGCGTCGCTTGGAATATTCTTGCGAATTAAATGATCCCCAAACATTAGATGAACTGGCACAACAGCTCAAAGCATACTGGGCAAAATATGCTTCAGAAAGGACATGGATTTTTGCAGGTCTTTACAATCCATTAATTTTTACGGCAGAGATATTGACACGTGAGTGGCTAGATCAAGTCATTCCTGATGTACCAATTGTCATACATGATTTCTCATTTCATAACGTTATGGCAAATAGTCTCGCCTTAGAGCTTGCTGGCATTACCCGTGATACACCCAGCACAATACGAGCAAAAATCGAAAAAGATCCTTTAACTGGTGAACCCACAGGAATCTTACGTGAAGGGGCTTGGGTTAAATTATATTTGGCTGCGCCTACCGAGAGTGCAGAACAGAATAAGCAAGCGCTTAAGATGGCGGCAAGTATTTGTAACCAATATGGCATAACTTCAGCGCAGGAAGCCTCAGCAACACGTCCGTTCTTGATTGCGGCGCAAACTTTGGATGAAGCACAGGAACTTACACTGGATTTGTTTTGTCATCTGCCTTGGCGAGCGGAAGTGGTGTCCTTAAGTGATCGTGAGGAAGATGAACAGGTCATTGCACAGCGCGAACAATATGCTTCAAAACGTGTCATGGTCAACGGTATTAAAGTCATGTTGGATGGTACGTCTATGGCGCCTACTTTTAGTCATGTACCTTTAGACCCAGTCACAGATCAGCCAATAACCTATAACTTACTTCTTGATTCAAATGAACTTACTGAAAAAATCCGTGAATGGACCAAGGCAGATTTGGTTGTTAAGGCACATTGTACGGGGTATGGCTCGGTGCGTATTGCGCTGAATAATTATGAAAATGCAAATCATATCGAGCGAAAGGCAGGACATTTTCATGATATTGCACATGCTCATTATGTGTCTTTAAAAGATCGCCCCCGTTTTAGAGAACTCGGCATTATTGCTGAGATGTCTCCAGCAATTTGGCATATCCCTGAATATCAGCAAGCGCTAGGTAAAGCCTACGACTTTCGAAGTTTGTATGAAGCTGGTGCAATCATGACGGTGGGAACGGATTGGCTCTTACCCCCAACCCCTAATTTATTCCCAGCTTTAGCTGGCATTTTGCAACACGGTGATGAAAGTGTGCCATTGGAGGTGGCGCTAGAAATGATGACTTTGAATGGTGCAATTGCCATAGGTCATCGCCATCGCACTGGAAGCTTAGAAATGGGTAAAGATGCAACTTTTATTGTTTTGGATCGCAATATTTTTGAGTCAACAGTAGAAGAAATTGCAGCGACTCAAGTCATCACCACTGTATTGCAAGGTCAGCATGTATTTCAGCGGACCAGTTAATACCGTTTAAAAATATTGTTTGTTTCGCTTAGGGAGAACAGAGATGAATGCAGTAAAACGTATCCCTGTGACATTACTGACAGGGTTTCTAGGGAGTGGTAAAACAACTTTACTCCGAAACTTGTTGGCTGATGAACGAATGAAGCGCACAGCTGTCATCATTAACGAAATCGGAGAGATTGGTTTAGATCATCTGCTGGTTGGTCAGATTGATCAAGATATGGTTTTACTTAAAAGTGGTTGCGTGTGTTGTAGTGTTAAAACTGAATTTTCAGAGACGCTCAAATTACTTTATCAACGTGCACAGGCAGAAATAATACCGATATTTGATCGGGTCATTGTTGAAACAACGGGGATGGCTGATCCTGTACCTTTACTGAAACTATTGTTGGCACATGAAAGTATAGCAATGCTATTTAGTGTGCAAACAGTCATTGCGACTGTTGATACATTATTACCCATAAATTTAGCTCAGCAACGCATGGAAAGAATCCGTCAAATCGCTGTTGCAGACAAAATCATTTTAACTAAAACCGATTTATCTCATGCTTTTCATCAATTCATTGAGGGGATACGCACACTCAATGATGCTGCTGAAATCATTGATTCTTCAGATGTAGAAGCTGTTGCTTCATTAATTTTTGATCGCGAACAGTATCCAATTGTACGTGATTTACCGCAGATCCAATGGATTAAACAAAATAGTCATCTGAGAAACAAGTTGGGTCAATCACTGCACCAAGGTATGAGTAGTTTATGTTTATATGCTGATCAACCATTAGCTTGGCGGAGTATAACCCAGTTTCTTCAGAAACTCGCTCTCCTGTATGGAGAGAATTTACTCCGAATCAAAGGTTTGCTTCATATCAGGGAGTCTTTGAGACCTGTTGTAATACATGGTGTACAGCATTATTTATTTCTAGAGTCTTACCTCGATACATGGGCAGATGATGACCCAAAAACAAGAATTGTGATCATTTTTGAAGGTGCAATTCAACAGAATATACAAGCCTTGTTTGATGACATTGTGCTTGAACCGATGCACTGATAGCACAATTTTTTTCACCCACTCACTTCAATATTTTTCAAATGCGTACTTGAGACGCAGGGGAGTTTATATCTCTAAAAAAGCAATTTAAACAAGAAATCTAAATTTTAAATCTTCCTTTATATAAGGAGCTATATCATGCAAGAACAACCTGTTCATTCAATTGAACAACATACCATTCAGCAAATTCCACTCAATGAACGGCATGGTCGACCTTTGGACCTCTTTACCTTATGGTTTGGTGGGAATTTGATGTTATTGACCTTTGTGACAGGATCACTTTCTGTCATTATTTTTCAGCAATCTTTTATATCCGCGATTCTCAGTACGATTTTGGGAACGTTGATTGGTGCTATTTTTGCAGCCTTACATGCAGCTCAAGGTCCTCAACTTGGTGTACCGCAAATGATTCAAACCAAGGGACAGTTTGGATCTCTTGGCGCATTGCCGATTTTAGGAATTGTGGTGATCATGTATGTTGGTTTTCTTGCCTCCAATATAACTTTGGCAGGACAGGCGATCAACTTGCTTATTCCCTCATTCAGTCAATCTTTCGGGATTTTACTGGCAGGTATTGTCGCTGTGACAGGTGCCATCGTTGGCTATAGGCTGATTCACCTCTTTACCAAAATTATCTTTGTCATTTGTGGGATCGGGTTTGTTTTGGCCTACATATGGGTATTCATTATTTATGGATTACCGCTAGACTTTTTTGAAAGAAACTCTTTTTCTGCAACTGGTTTTCTTGCCTCACTTTCGATAGCAGCTTTATGGCAAATAGCCTATGCACCTTATGTCTCTGATGCAAGTCGTTATCTGCCTAAAGAAACAGGAGCTCGGTCCGCATTTTGGGCAACTTATTGGGGATGCTCTTTGGGGACGATTATCCCCATGTCCTTGGGGATCACAATCGGATTGTTGACATCCAATGGTGATGTTATTTCTGGATTGATCAACTATGTACCAGAACTAGGCAGTGGAATTATTTTTATCCTTGTCATCGCAATCGCAGCCATAAATTCAATGAATTTATATTGTGGTGTATTGACCTTAATCTCTTTTATTCAAACCCTTATTCCATCATTTATCCCGTCAGCAAAGGGTAGAGTGCAGATTTCTTTTGTGTTTATTGGCATCGCATTGTGGATTGGGATTAAGGCATCCATTAATTTCTTGCCGATGTTTACCAATTTTATCTTCTTATTGATTTACGTCCTTATTCCTTGGACAGCAGTAAATTTGGTGGACTATTACTGGGTTCGGCATGGTGAATATGATGTGAAATCATTTTTTCTACAAGATGGAGGGAAATATGGAAAATTTAACATTTTGGCTGTCTCAGCATACATTTTTGGGGTTGTTGTTCAAATCCCATTTATTGCCACAGAGTTGTATACAGGTTCTATTGCCCATGTATTGAATGGTGCTGATATTTCATGGGTTGTGGGGTTAATTCTAACTTCTATTTTTTATCTTGTTGCCATCAAACTCTACGGAGTTCAAGAGTATCCATCCAAAAGCAAAAACTAAAAATAATTTCAAGGAGATATTGATTATGGAAAAATCATCTTATTTTCATTCTATGTTGTGTGTTGTTGTACTTTTCTTTGTGCCTTTAGCAGCTGTTGCTGATTATGAAATAAAATCAGGAAATCTTACTGGAGAATTGGGATTAACCATAACTGCTGCCAATCTGTATGCAGATCATATTAATTTTGGTAGTGGGCGAATCGATTTACGTGATCAGACAATGACAGGTCAACAAGCAACTTGGCAAGAAGCTTATTTAAAACCTAATTTAAACCTGAACTATAAGCTAGATTCAGATATAAATTTAATACTTGGCACATCAATCGTTGCTTCACAAACTTTTGGAGATGGTGATGCCGGTGGCTACACACGACGTTCAGATGGTCGAACCAGTGTTGAGGAGCTTTATGCGGGTATTGGATATGGTGACTGGAAGTTGACGGCTGGACGGCAAAATTATTCGATTGCGACAGGTTTTATCATCATGGATGGTAATTTGGATCAATATCAAGATGGAACCTATTATATTGCTCCACGTTCTGCATTTCGCAATTCCGCAGTGCTTGCATGGGAACAGCAAAATTTAAAAGCACAACTGTTTACGTTAGGTACAGATTATGATTTGGGCAGTTTTAAAATGAATGGTGCGAATCTAGATTATGATTGGAACGAAAATCTTACTTTGGGTTTAACTGCATTTAAAGTTAAAGCTCCTTCTTCCGATGCTGCCCCTAAAGATGGAATGCAAGTTTATAATTTAAGGGCATTAAATGCTAAATCAGCACTGATTCCAGCCTTAACTTTGAACGGTGAATATGCAATTCAACGCGGTCGTGGGGATGGTGTGAGTTATCAGGCAAATGCCTGGTATACCCAAGCTGACTATGTTTTTGATGGTTTGCCATTTCAACCTACATTAGGCTATCGATATTCTTTTTTTTCTGGAGATGATAATTTACAAGATAAGCAACGCCGTAGTTGGAATGCGTTAAGTAAAGGTTATATTGGGTGGGGAACTTGGTTATTGGGTGATGTTGCGGGAAATTATGCTTTGTACAATAGCAATGAAAAAGTTCAGCAATTTTCGATTAAATCCCAATTGAATGATCAACTTACATTCGGAACAATTTATTATCAGTTGGCGTTGGATAAAGCCAATTATTTTGGAACACCTGTTCATAATCGTCGTTTTGCGGATGAGTACAGTATTTATTTAGAGTGGGTACCTACAACTAAACTGTACACCTCTTTATCCTATAGTTGGCTTAACCCTAAAAGTGCCGCCAAAGAGGCGTTTGGAGATCATAAAAACTTTTCCGCATTTGGAATTTATTTAAAATATCGTCTCTGACGTTCAAAAAATAAAGCTGTTATGGTGTGACTAAATTGTCGTATTTTCGCTCATGTTGTTTGAGCAAATAAGTCATCTTAATCATCAATGATTCGTTATAAATGTGTCCAATGGTTAGCTCGTTCGTTGCTCCTATTCACACCGTTAAAATCATATTTGTCGTCTATGTTTGCGTCACTAGGATGAGTTTCAAGATAGCATTATTTTAACATTGCAAGACTTATAGATAAGAATAAACACCAATAAAAACCAATCCGTAGATTGGTTTTTTATTTCCATTGATGTATTTCAATCCATGCTGGTTGATCTTAAAAACTCAACGCTCTCTTAATGCTTCTTTGGCTTTATTGAATGGTTTCAACAAGTATTCAATAATGGTTTTCTGACCTGTGCGAATATCAACAGTAGCCACCATACCCGGCGTAATCGAAAAAGATTTACCTGCCTTATTCACCAGTTTATCTTTATTGGTTCGAATATAGACGCGATAGTAAAACTGATCTTGTTTCACCTCATCACGGATAGTATCGGGTGAAATCACCGTCACTTTACCCTCTAAACCGCCATAAATGGAGTAGTCATAGGCCGTGATTTTCACTAAAGCCGGCTGCCCCGGATGAATAAATGCAATATCTCGTGGGGAAATTCGTGCTTCAATCAATAATTGCTCATCAATCGGAACAATGGTCATCAACTTGCCATTTTGCGGTACCACCCCACCAATCGTGGTCACAGCAATTTCTTTGACCACACCACGGACAGGCGCTTTAAAGGTGGAACGTTTGACCGAATCATTTCGACCTGCCACGATTTGCTGTAACGATTGAATATCTGCATTGGCTTTCGCCAACTCTTCGCGTGACTTTACATAGTAGTCATTACGCTTATCATTGATCTGATTTTCAAAGTTATTGATATCTCGTTTTAGACGTAACACTTCAACTTCGGATGCCGCACCTTTGGCAACCAATGGTTGAGTCATTTGTAATTCATTTTGCACCAAAGCCAAGGCATGTTTTAACCCCGTGATGGACTCATCCAAATTGGCACGACGAGAGGTATACAGTGCCGTTTCCTCTCGAACCAAGGCTGGTACTGCCAATACATCTTTAGGGAAGCGTAGCGGTGTACCATTCACTTCCGCCTCTAAACGTGCAGCAGTGGCTTGGGTTGCCAGTAATTTAGTCTGGCTTTCTCCGACTTGTGACTCAAAACGGGTGGGGTCAATCTGAGCAAGAGTTTGTCCTTTTTGTACAATATCACCTTCTTTGACATCCAAACTGGTGAGCACCCCACCATCTAAGGATTGAATAATTTGCTCTTTGGACGAAGGAATTACTTTACCTGTGCCCGTTGAAACTTCTTCCAATTTAAAAACGCATGCCCAAATCAAGAATGCCAATAAGCCCACTGCCACGATCCAAATAATAAAACTGGATTTAGGCAAGGGCGGTTCTGAAAACTTGAGTGCTGAGGGATTGGTTGGTCGCTGTAGGATATTGGTCGCATCATCAGCTTGAGCAGGCGATTGGGTTTGCAGTTCAATCTTTTGCGGATTTTGTTCTTGGCTCATGCTGAAGCACCTCCTGCATTCGGCTGATGTTGCGGATTCAGAATGGCATCTCGTGGTCCATCTTTAATGATCTTTCCTTCATGTACCACAATAATCCGATCCACCAATTGCAAAACAGCAGGGCGATGGGTTGCCACCACCAAAGTGCGATGACCCAGCCATTGTTTAAGATGTTGAATCAAGACTTTTTCAGAGACATCATCAATCGAGGCAGTAGGTTCATCCAACAACACAATATTCGGGTTTCTCAACAGCAACCGAGTCAGCAACAGCGCTTGTTTTTGTCCACCTGAAAAGCCCACACCTCCCTCAAGAATGGTATGGTCCAAGCCTTCTTTTTTCTGCTCTACGATTTCCAATGCATTGGTGATTTGCAAGGCACGCACAATTTCTTCATCGGTTGCCAAGGGCGCACCCAAGGTTAAGTTTTCTCGGATGGTCCCAAAGAATAAATGGGCATTTTGATTGAGCAGTGCCATATCTCGGCGAATATCATCAGGATCAAGCAAGGATTGATCGACACCATCCAGACTAATTTTGCCCTGTACAGGCAGTTGCATCCCGGCAAGTAATTGTAAAAGGCTCGATTTTCCTGCGCCATTGCGTCCCAGAATCGCCACCTTTTCTCCGACCGCAATTTTGAGTTGCGGTATGACCAAGGTCGGACGTGGGTCATCTTCAGTGTATTTAAACACCACCCCTTTAAAATCATAATCCCCTAACAGCACTTTACGCTGAATCAATTGAGCACGCTCAGGGCGGTCAACCGGTTTTTGCATCAACTCATCTAAACCATTCTTTGCCACTTTGGCTTGTTGCCAACGCCCAAGCACACCCGTCACTTGAGAAATAGGTGCCAACATCCGTGAAGAGAGAATCGAACACGCCACCAAGGCACCCGTGGTCATGTCACCTTTCATCACTGCAAAACAACCGACCAAGACTACGATTGCATAGGTCAAGCCTTGAATCTTCTGTGTCCATGCATTTAACCAACCGACAATTTTTCGTTGACGCATGCTGACATCTGCTGAGACTTCATTCATGTGATTCCATTGATTTTGGAATCGGGCTTCAGCACGCAGTAGTTTGATATCTTCAATGCCTTGCACCGCTTCAACCAAAATCGCATTACGAATTGCCGATTCACGCATGCCTTCAGTCGCCAATTGTGCCAATTTCTTTTGTACCAAAAAGCCTGGAACAATCATCAGCGGTACAACCAGCAACATCACCCAGAAAATATTGCCTCCAATCATCCAAAAAATCACCAAGAACAGGAAGAAAAAAGGAAGGTCGGCAATTGCACTGATGGTGGTTGAGGTGACCAATTCACGGACCCCTTCTAGTTCACGAATCTGCGAAATAAAAGAGCCTGTTGAACGTGCTCGATCTTTATTGCGAATGCGCAGTGCATGACCAAACACCCGATCTGAAATCTTTAAGTCGGCACGTTTACCGATAATATCGGATAAATAGACCCGTGCAATTCGCAGAACAAATTCAAAGATTGCAGCGATCAGTACGCCACCTGCAAGCACCCACAAGGTCGGAATGGATTGAGACGGCACCACACGGTCATAGACTTGCATCGAGAAGATAATGGTCGCCAATGCCAAAATATTGGCAATCATTGAAGCCACCATGATGTCGGTATAGCGTTTCCAGTCTTTTAAAACAATGTCCCAGAACCAGCTTTTTTCATAAGGCTTAATGTATTCATCAACACGCGCATCCGGTACAGAGGTTTCAGGTCTAAATATATAGACGCGCTTGGCATGGGCTTGTAGTTGCTGCACACTGAAGCTTTGTGACAGCCCTTGATCACCACTGAGTTGTAGGCTGACATTTCCAGCAGCATCTACTTTCTCAATCACCGCCACCTGACCATCATTCAGCTCGACCACCACTGGCAAGCGCCATGGATTGAGAACATCCGTGCTAAAGTCAGCTTGACGTATATTTAAGCCGACTTGACGGGTAATCAGTGCCAGCATGTCATCAAGATTGTGATATTTATTCCAATCCAGTTGCAGACGAATTTGTTCTTCTGAGGGTTGAATACGATAATGTTGTGCAACCGCGATAATGGCTTGTAACCAGGGTTGATAATTTAATCTATTATTATTCATGGCTGAACTTCAAACCCCTGAATTTGAATATTATTTAAATGATAAGCATGTCTACTCTTTCCGGTTACATTGATAAATAATGCAATCGTGTCATAGATATCAAATCGTGCTGCTTCTCTTTCAATCCTTGAACTTTGGTACGATTGTTCTGAACTGAGTAAATCTAAAATCGAACGCTTGCCGAGTTTGTATTGTTCTTCATACAGCTCTCGGGTTTTGGCAGTTGAGCGTTCTCGGTCCATCAACACCCAAATCTGTTTATCGGTGTTTTCAATACTTTCACGGGCAATTTGGGCTTGATCCATAATATTGAGATAGGTGGCATTCAGCTTGGCACGGGCGGCTTGTTCAGCATAATTTGCTGCTTTAACCTGTGAACCCACTGCACCGCCTTGATAGAAATTACTCGACATCTGTACCCCAATCGAACTGTCGGTATCATTCTCAATTCCAGTATTGGGATTTTGACCATTCAATGCTTTGGTCACCGCACCCACCAAAGAAATGGTCGGATAGACACTGAGTTGAGTTTGTTTCTTTTGGCTTTGTGCCACATCAATTTCAGCCTTTGCGGCAATCATACTGGGGATGGTATTGACTTCGGGGTCATCATATAGCCCCGATTGCTTGACGAATTCATCAGGAATATTGAACTCAATTTGGCTGACATCAAAACCCAATAAGGTGCGTAACTTTTGTTCTTGCTGTTTAAGAAAATTCTGCTGGGTAATCAGGTAGGAACGAGAATATTCAACATAACTTTGCGCTTGCACAGGATCTGCATGACTGCTGATGCCCGCTTCGGCTCTTAAACGTGCAATCTCATGTAAGCGACTGACCCCATTAAATTGATCTTGGGCGATTTTTATAATATTACGATATCTCAATAAACCTAAAATATCTCGAGCCGTCTGGGTAGAGATTTCATCAATACTGATCAAGACATTGGCTTGTTCAACCGCCAATTTATTTTGTTGTGTGGTGACACTGCTTTTGACTTTGCCAAAATCATAGAGCAATTGATTGGCTTCAACAGAATATAACTGCCGCCCTTTATCATTTGAGGTGAAGTCACCGGTATTCATGCCAGCTTTTAATTGTGGATAGTATTGTGCCTTGGCGACATCAATATTGGCGTTTTGGGAAGCCAGAGTAGAAATCGTTTGGGCAATATTGGGATTGCGTTTGACAGCGATTTGCACGGCTTCTTCAAGGTTTAAGGTCCGTGTGGGTACTGCATATTGCTGGGCAGTTGGTGGATTTTCCAGATAGAGATTATTTAAAGACGCCTTTTGCCCCAGATAGGGTTTGACCACGGGCAAAGGGCTCGCAGTGCTTTGCTCGGGTTGGTATTCAAAGTCAGCGAGTTGTTTAAGTTGCACGGTACGAAAGGAGGAGTCATCTTTGGGTTTGATTAAACTCGATACACTTTCCTTGATGCCTTTTAAATAGCGGGTGTCTTGTGCATGGCTATTGTTCTGAATCAGAACACATAGACTGATTGCACCCAAGCTTTTTAAAAAAATTATGGGTTTGTGAGTGATTAACATTCCTGAATGGCACCTAATCATGCTTGTAATTATCGGCATTGGTTTATTTCAAGTTTCTCGTAAATATTATTTTATTTTACACAGTAATGATTTGATTTTAGCAGAATGATTTAAATTTAATATAAATTTAGCTATTGTTTTGATTGTTAATTAAACAATGAATGATAGTTTATTGGTTATTAATAAATGATTATAGATTGTGGCTTTGCAAAGAATATAATATTTAATTTAATGTTTATGGAATTATAATCTATACATTTGTATTTTAGAGATTATGCGGGAGATAAGAGATTATATGCTGAGCATTTTCTGGATAAAAAATATAAAAATAAAATAAAATTGTAAATGTATTCTTTATAAAAAATACTTTTTTTAACCCGTTGATATGATAATTGTTTTTTTATAAAGAAAACCTAAAAAATCATAAAAAATTTATCATCAAATAAAAAAAAGATAATGATTTGTATCATTTTTATGCTAGGATTGTGTGAGTTAAATCTCATAAAGTTAAATTTAAAGGACTTAATTTATGCGAATACATGAATGAAAAATACCTGTATTGAATAATATTTAATCTATTTAGGCTGAAGTTATCTCCCAATTTTAGTGTAAAAAATATACATAAATTTTGCTGATTTATTTTTATAAAATATTTCGGTAAGGGTATTGTTTTGCATTTTTTTTGTTGATGTTTATTTAGTCTATTTTTGATTTTAAATTAATGGGTTTTCTATTTTTGTAATTATTTTAATCCTTATGCTTTATTGATTTGTGCTGGATGGAATATAGATTTAATTGAATATCATATAAAGATAATACGAGATATAAATGATCTGTTTTTTCATCTAAACCTGCTTATTTTAATGTTGTGATTTTATCGATTATTTTTAATGTCGGAGTACGGTGATGTCAAAAGTTATTTTGATGGTAGTGACTGCTGCAATAGGTATGACAGCCTGTGTAAGCAATCAGTATCAAAAACCATCAAATTTAAGGTTTCAAGAGAAAAGTTTGACGAACAATCAAATTGTTCTTGTGAAAAGAGATGAAAAGCTTTGTTCTGGGGATACCGCAACACATCAGAAGTGTGCGATTGATTTCTATATTGATCGTATACAAGCAGGGAACTTTTATATAAATAATACGGCAAAGTATCACTTAAAGTCTGAAGTTTATAATTTTAAAGTGAAAAATTGCAATACTGAATCATGTTTTAGCTGTGATGTAGATGTAGATGTGCAAAAGTTGAATAGTCATAATTTTTTACTTTCAATAGATGGAGAGGGAAAACCGTTTATTTTAAATGACGGTCAGACGCTTCAATGTTCTAACAAAAGTGAACCCACTCAAACTGTCGTACCTCAAATGTAATCATACTTAATTATCGATTTATTTTTTACTCATAAATATCTCCCAACCCCCATCAAAAATTTCATTTTTGTAGGGTTTCTGCGTGCATATTTTTAAGTAATTGATTTTTTTAAAAGATAAATGTACATAATCTCCTTAGGTAAAAAATGGCTAATTTTGTTGTAATTGAAAAAGATTCTTTAAGTAAATCAACGGTAGATACCAACCATATCACTTTGTCAGAAGCATCAATTATTCATACTAAAATGAATAGAGATGATGTGGCTGAATATATTCGAGATGGTGATCATTTATTATTAAAGCTTAAAAATGGTGAAGTGATTGTTATTGAAAACTTCTTTGTAGTTCACCAAGAAGTAACTTCAGATTTAGTCTTTGAAGATGAAGATGGTTGTATTTTATATTGGTTTGATGGAGTTTCAGGCTTTAAAGAAATCACAGGGCTGGAAGCATTATTACCTGAAGCAAGTAGTCATTTGACTGGAATGCTTCCTTGGCTGATTGGGACAGGTGTAGTCGGTGGTGTCATCGCAGCAACACATGATAATGATAAAAATAAAGAAAATATTCCCAATGGGAAAAATAGTGTTGAAGTAAAAACGGATGGCTCAATCATTGGTAAAACAGAAAATATTCCTGAAGGAACGAAAGTTGTTATTACCATTACAGGACAAGACAAGAACGGAAATACATTAAGCAAAGATATCGAAGTTACTGTTCAGCCAGATGGAAGCTATACAGCTGAAGTTCCAGAAGAATTTGTGGATGGTGATTTGACTGTAAGTTCAGAAGTTGTTGATCGTAATGGCAATACTGTTCAAGCGGAAGATCAGTTAGGTAAAAATACGACTGATGATCCAAATACTCCAGAAGACGAAAGTGCTGGGCTTGATCGTGTAGACAGTAACATAGACATTCACATTGATAACACAGGTAAAATCACTGGAACCACCAAGGATGTTGCACCGAATAGCGATGTGGTGATTACCATTACCGGTAAAGATGCAGCAGGCAAAGATGTCGTGATTCACAAGACAGTGAAGACCGATGCTGATGGCAACTACCAGACAGAACTTACGGTCGCTGATGGTATCGTAGATGGATCGGCAGTGAATGTTGAAGCGACTACTACAGATCGCAACGGTCAAGGTGTTGGACCAGCAAGCGATCATCT
>NZ_LBNA01000015.1:0-17361 GCF_001005515.1 Acinetobacter sp. Ag2 | reverse complement strand
AGATTGTTTGATGATCTAAAGCTTACACTGCCATGCTTTACTTCTAAAGTTTAAATTGTTTTGCGTAGACGATGCCTCACTTTTCAGAGTTGAAAAGTGACAAAAATCTTTCGTCTAATAGGGTTCTTGCGCTACAAACAAAGCAGTGCTTTGTTTTTGCTCATATACCCCCGCTCAACATGGCGACATCCATGTCGCCTCACGATAGCACGACCACCTATGATTCAAAAGGGCAAAATAAATGAATCATTAAAATCTTATTAAAAGAATAAATTTTATTTAATATCAGTAGCATATAAATATTACTTGTATGAATAATTAGGCGGTTTTACTATATCTTAGTATTATATTTGTTATGAAGATTATAAGTAGCAAAAAAAACCAGTCATGAATGACTGGTTTTTTGCTTAAAAACTAGTTCTTTGTTGAAAAATAAGCTTTTAGTTTTTCAATGCAGGTGTAGCTGCAGCGATTGCAGCAGCAACTGCGTCATCTTCAGATTGAGCAGTGCCAGAGTTTGCTTTCGGAGCAGTCTGGGTCTTTGGTGCAGTTTGAGCTGTTTCAGTCTTCACTGACTCTGCTTTTGCCGGTTTAGCTTCTGTTGCAGCAGGTTTATTTTCAGCAGCCTGTGTTGTTGCAAGCGCTTCATGCGTTGGTTCACGACGAATTTCTGTTGTTGTATTCGCTGTTTCAGTACGTTCAACTTCTACATGCGCAGGAATTTCGACTTGTTGAGTATTTTGTTCAGCACTCGGTAAGCTTTCAAATTGAGCTGGTTCAGATGCCGCTGTTTGAGCAGTTTCAACTTTCTCTTGCTCAGTCTCTTTCGGCTCTTCTTTTTTTACACAAGCAGATACAAGTAGTGCTGTCGCAATTGCGCCACAAATTAAAAATTTCTTATTCATAATTACTCAAAACAAAACAGATTAGAGAGATGTTAACTAGTATAACAGCAAAATGATATTTAAAAATCACCTTATCAAGTGCTAAATTTTTATTGGAAATGCTGATAGAATAGCCAATTGTTTATTGTTCTATGAATTGATGTGAATTGACTTTGCTTTCTTGGTACAAGGTAAAGTAAAATCGCACAACATTGTAGGCCAATTTAGGCTCCATTGTACGAGAAACTTGATGACCCATTTTATATTCGTCACTGGTGGTGTTGTATCATCACTAGGTAAAGGTATTTCAGCTGCTTCAGTTGCTGCACTTTTAGAAGCCCGTGGTTTAAAAGTAACCATGGTCAAAATGGATCCATACATTAATGTCGATCCTGGGACGATGAGCCCATTCCAGCACGGTGAAGTATTTGTCACAGAAGATGGTGCTGAAACTGATTTAGATTTGGGTTATTACGAACGTTTCTTACGTCGTGCCAAAATGACCAAATTGAATAACTTTACGTCTGGTCGTGTATATCAAGATGTTTTGAATAAAGAACGTCGTGGTGATTATCTCGGTGGTACAGTCCAAGTTATTCCACATATTACGGATAATATTAAAGAGCGTGTACTTCGTGCAGGCGAAGGTTATGACGTTGCTATCGTTGAAATCGGTGGTACAGTCGGTGACATTGAATCCCTCCCATTCATGGAATCTGTACGTCAGTTGATGGTTGAGCTTGGTCATAAACGTACCATGTTAATGCATTTGACTTTATTACCTTATATCAAGTCTGCTGCTGAACTTAAAACTAAGCCAACTCAACATTCAGTGAAAGAGTTATTGTCGATTGGTATTCAGCCTGACATTTTGATTTGTCGTACTGAGCATGATGTTGATGCCGATACCACACGTAAAATTGCACTCTTTACCAACGTTGAAGCGCGTGCGGTTGTGGTCTGTAAAGATGCACGTTCGATTTATCAAATTCCACGTACATTCTACGAACAAAATGTTGATGATTTAATCTGTGAACGTTTTGGTTATATCAACTTGCCAGAAGCAGATCTTGCAGACTGGGATCACGTTGTAGAAGCTTTACTTAATCCTGAATACACCATTCGTGTTGCAATGGTCGGTAAATACGTTGAATTGCCAGATGCTTATAAATCTGTCAATGAAGCACTTTTACATGCTGGTATTCAAAATCGCGTTAAAGTTCAAATTGATTATATCAATGCAGAAGAATTGGAAAGCCAAAATCCTGCTGAAATATTAAAAGATGTCGATGCGATCTTGGTACCTGGTGGCTTTGGTGAGCGCGGTACCGAAGGTAAAATGCAAGCCATTCAATATGCACGTGAAAACAAAGTACCATTTTTGGGTATTTGCTTGGGTATGCAATTGGCTGTGATTGAGTTTGCTCGTCATGTTGCAGGTATGCCAGAAGCAACTTCTACAGAATTTAATCGTTCAACAAAATTCCCATTGATTGGTTTAATCACTGAATGGTTAGACGAACGTGGTGAAATTCAGCATCGTAGCACTGAGTCAAATCTGGGTGGAACAATGCGTTTAGGTGCACAAACATCCGAGTTGGTTGAAGGCACTAAAACACGTGAAGTGTATGCGAAAGCAGAAATTACTGAACGCCATCGCCATCGCTATGAAATGAACGATCGTTTCATTCCTGCAATTGAACAAGCAGGCATGAAAATTTCAGGCTATTCAACTGCGCAACATCTTGTTGAAACAGTAGAAATTCCTGACCATCCTTGGTTTATTGCTGTACAATTCCATCCAGAATTTACAAGTTCACCACGTGATGGGCATCCATTATTTGCTAGTTTTATCGATGCCGCAAAAAAGCAGCACCAAAACAGTAAGTAAGTGTGTAAAACAAACTAGGAAGTTTAAATGTCACAATTAAAACCACAAGAAATTGTACGTTTAGGCGATATACAAATGGCAAATCACTTGCCATTTGTACTATTCGGCGGAATGAACGTACTTGAGTCGAAAGACTTGGCTTTTGAAATTGCAGAGACTTATGTTGATATTTGTACGCGCTTAAATATCCCTTATGTATTTAAAGCCAGTTTTGATAAAGCCAATCGCTCAAGCTTACATTCATTCCGTGGTCCAGGTTTGGAAAAGGGAATTGAATGGTTAGCCGACATTAAAAAACATTTTAATGTGCCGATTATTACAGATGTTCACGAACCTTACCAAGCTGCACCTGTCGCTGAAGTGGCAGATATTATTCAGCTTCCTGCATTTTTAAGTCGTCAGACAGATTTGGTTGAAGCAATGGCGAAAACACAAGCCATTATCAACATCAAAAAAGCACAATTCCTTTCTCCGCGTGAAATGAGCCATATTCTCAACAAGTGTTTAGAAGCTGGTAATGATAAGCTCATTCTATGCGAGCGTGGTACATCATTTGGCTACAATAACTTGGTTGTTGATATGCTTGGTTTTGATACCATGAAAGAAATGAATGTTCCTGTATTTTTTGATGTCACCCATGCCTTACAAACACCAGGCGGTCGTGCAGATTCAGCGGGTGGACGCCGTGCGCAAATCACTACATTGGCGCGAGCAGGTATGGCAACAGGTTTGGCTGGGTTGTTCTTAGAAGCACATCCAGATCCTGAAAAAGCAAAATGTGATGGACCTTGTGCATTGCGTATGTCTCAACTTGAGCCATTCTTAGCACAATTAAAAGAATTGGATACCTTAGTTAAAGGTTTCAAAAAGTTAGATACTCATTGATGCCCTTAAACAGCATCTTATTTTTAATCAACTGAGGAATTATTCATGAGCCAAATCGTTGACATTCGTGCACGTGAAATTTTGGACTCTCGTGGTAACCCAACCATCGAAGCAGACGTAATCCTAGACTCTGGCGTTGTTGGCCGTGCATGTGCACCATCTGGTGCTTCAACTGGTTCTCGTGAAGCTTTAGAACTTCGTGACGGTGACAAATCACGTTACTTAGGTAAAGGTGTTCGCACTGCAGTTCAAAACGTAAATGGTCAAATCAAAGACTTATTAAAAGGTCAAAACGTATTTGAACAAAAAGCGCTTGATGACAAAATGATTGCGCTTGATGGCACTGAAAATAAAGAAAAATTAGGTGCAAACGCAACTTTGGCTGTATCTTTAGCTGCTGCACGTGCTGCTGCAACTGAGAAAAAAACTGAATTGTTCCAATACATCGCAGACTTACGTGGTCAAACAACTTTGACTATGCCAGTTCCAATGATGAATATTTTGAACGGTGGTGCTCATGCAGATAACACTGTTGATATCCAAGAGTTCATGATTGAGCCTGTAGGCTTCACTTCATTTGCTGAATCTTTGCGTGCTGGTGCGGAAATTTTCCATGCTTTGAAATCTGTATTGAAAAAGCAAGGTTTAAACACTGCGGTGGGTGACGAAGGTGGTTTTGCACCAAACTTACGTTCAAACGAAGAAGCGATTACAGTTATTCTTTCTGCTATTGAAACCACAGGTTATAAAGCGGGTTCTGACATCATGTTAGCGCTTGACTGTGCATCTTCTGAATTCTACAAGAATGGTCAATACATTCTTGCTGGTGAAGGCAACAAAGCATTTACAAGCAACCAGTTTGCTGACTACTTAGCTGGTCTTGTAAAACAATATCCAATTATCTCAATCGAAGATGGTTTGGATGAGTCTGATTGGGAAGGTTGGAGTTATTTGACTTCTATTCTCGGTGATAAAATCCAATTGGTTGGTGACGATTTGTTTGTAACTAATCCTAAGATTTTACAACGTGGTATTGATGAGAAAGTTGGTAACTCGATCTTAATCAAATACAACCAAATTGGTACATTGTCAGAAACTTTAGATGCGATTTATCTTGCTAAAGCAAATGGTTATAGCACAGTTATTTCACATCGTTCTGGTGAAACAGAAGATTCTACAATTGCAGACTTGGCTGTAGGTACTGCTGCTGGTCAAATCAAGACAGGTTCACTTTGCCGTTCTGACCGTGTTGCAAAATATAACCAATTACTTCGTATTGAAGAGTTGACTCATGCAGCTTATCGCGGTAAAGCTGAATTCAAAGGTCTGAATTAATCTCTTTGAAATGTTAGAAGTCTTTAAAACTACTTCAAGTAAAGTGATTGCAATACTGGCGATTTTAATCGTTGCAGTATTGCAATATCGCTTCTGGTTTGGTGAGGGAGGTCATTTTCCTCACCAAGCTTTAGTACAGCAAATTGAACAGCAAGCTGAAGTCAATGCTGATCTAAAAGAACGTAACCGTATTCTCGCTGCTGAAGTGTATGATTTGAAAAATGGTTCTGAGGCCATAGAAGAACATGCACGTTTAGATCTCGGTCTAGTGAAGCCACATGAAACATTTGTACAAATGAGTACGATTAGTACCCATTATAAGCAGATTTATACAGATCCAAATGTAGACTTAAGAACCAATGAAGACGATAACGAACCTGTACCAGACCAACCGTAAAATTTGGGCAATTGTCCCGGCTGCTGGCTCAGGTCGTCGTTTTTCAAAAACAGAACTTAAGCAATATCAAATTATTCAAAATAAAACAGTCTTAGCGCATACCATCGACCGTTTAAATGAATTGCCACTTGCGGGTTATGTACTTGCAATTGGTGAGCAAGATCATTATGCCCAGACATTGGCTCTAAAAAATAAACATTTAAGTCATTTTTGTTTAGGTGGCAATGAGCGTGTTGACTCCGTGCTAAATGCATTAAGCTATCTTGAACAATTTGCCCAACCTGATGATTTTGTCTTTGTACATGATGCTGCACGTCCATGTGTAACACGTGAGTGTCTTGTCAATCTACTTAATACAGCAATCAACTTAAATAGCAATGCGATTCTTGCAATCCCTGTGAGAGATACCTTAAAGCGTGTTGATCAGCAACATAATATTGTTAAAACAGTGAATCGTGATCAATTGTGGCAAGCACAAACGCCTCAAATTTCAACATTTTCAATTTTAAAAACAGCCATTGAAACAGCGCTTAACGATGGAGTCATGATTACAGATGAAGCAAGTGCTTTAGAACATAGTAATCACACTGTCCAAGTCGTGATGGGGCGTTCAGATAATATTAAGATCACTTATCCTGACGATTTAGAGTTGGCGAAGTTAATTTTACAATCACAAATAATGCATTAAAAAACTGAGAAATTAAAAATAATTCTCAAAGGATAGATGTTCTCCTTGAATATTTATCTCTATAATTTGGCTAGATTAAGCTAGGTTTAAGATTTGCATTCATGACACCATCGCCCCAGTATAAGTTTTTACGTCAGTCCGTTCGAGATGGTTTAAGTATTAATCAGAAGATGTCGAGATGGGATAAATTGCATCTTGACCCATGGTTATTGGGCTTATTAATCATCAATGCTGTTCTTGGTTTATTGATGGTTTACAGTGCTTCTTCGGAAGACATGACTATGGTGATTCGTCAAGCGGTCAGCTTTGGTGTGGGTTTTGTTTTATTGTTTGTCTGTGCACAGATTCCACCCAAAGTTTATCAAGCGATTAGCCCATGGTTCTATCTATTTGCCATTCTATTACTGATTTTGGTCTTGCTGATTGGTGATGTACGCTTAGGCGCAAAACGTTGGTTAACCATACCCGGTATTGGCAGTATGCAACCCAGTGAGTTTATGAAGTTTGCAATGCCTTTAATGATGGCATGGTATTTTGCACGAAATCCTTTACCTCCCAAGTTTAGACATATTGTGGTAGCTTTGATGATTATGGTAGTGCCATTTGTATTGGCACTTCTGCAGCCAGACTTGGCGATTGGTATTGTGATTGGTGGGGTCTTCGCCTTATTTCTCAGTGGCATGTCATGGACTTTAATTATTGGTACACTAGCTGCATTAGCAATGGCTTTTCCATTAATTTGGACATTTGTTTTGCAAGCATATCAAAAGAAACGAATTATGACTTTGTTTGATCCTGAGTCCGATGCACTGGGGGCTGGTTGGAATATTATTCAGTCTAAAATTGCAATTGGTTCGGGGGGCATGACAGGGCGAGGATTCTTGGAAGGGACACAGTCTCAATTAGGCTACTTACCAGAACACCATACCGATTTTATCATGTCGACATATGCAGAAGAATTTGGCTTTATTGGAGTATTTTTCTTATTTGCCTTGTATACCGCGATGATTTTTAGATGCATGATCATTAGCTTAAATAGCTTTCATAATTATGGACGTCTTTTAGCTGGAACAATTGGCTTATCCTTATTCTTCTATGTTTTTGTAAACTCTGGTATGGTGAGTGGAATTTTGCCTGTAACAGGCGATCCTTTACCTTTGATGAGTTATGGCGGTTCAGCCGTGATTGCTTTGTTGGCAAGTTTTGGGATTGTAATGTCCATCCATACCCATCGATAATTTTATCCTTAAGCTGATGATGACAAAGCTCGCTGAATCTTTATAGATGAAGCGAGCTTTTTTAATTTAAGCGATATGATCAGTCATAATTATTTACTTTATGGTTAGACTGGCTGAATGAATATTCATACAGATAATTCATTCTAAGTGAGTTTTTCAACAGATTAGCGCTCTATAGACTATTCAATTTAGAAGTGTATAAGAAGCATAAAGGGATAAAATATATTCTATAATCATTATTAGTGAATATGCGTGCTTTCTGAGCTGAGCAAGACTTTTATCACAATACTATATGCTGAAAGCGATATACCTTGTTATATATTCTATGAAAAAAATGATTATTTTAAGATAAAAAACTAAATAATTCAAAAGTATAAACCATAGTGACAGTTCCATACGAAATCTGTGTTGCCAAATTATTTCTAAGTGCTACATTAAAAGAGTGGCAAAAATTCAGATTAGAACAGATAACTTTTTATTATAAGACGATAAATTCGTATAAGGTCGGTTCAGTATGCATATCATCATCATGGGCGCAGGTGTTATTGGTACAACATCGGCATATTATCTCAAACAAGCAGGTCATGAGGTCACTGTAATTGACCGTCAACCGAATGTAGCACTTGAAACAAGTTTTGCGAATGCAGGTCAAATTTCTCCAGGTTATGCCTCTCCTTGGGCTGCTCCAGGGATTCCTTTAAAAGCATTTAAATGGATGTTTCAACCCCATTCGCCGCTCGCCATTAAACTAACTGGAGATATGTATCAGTATCAGTGGATGGTACAAATGTTAGCTGAATGTAATATCAATCGCTATCAAATCAACAAAGAGCGAATGGTGAGAATTTCAGAATATAGCCGTGATTGCTTAGATGAACTGCGTGCAGAAACCCAAATTCATTTCGATGAACGTCAGCTTGGGACATTGCAACTGTTTCGTAAGCAGCAGCAATTAGATGTGGCAGGCAAAGACACAGAAGTATTAAAGCATGAAGGTGTGCCATTTGAATTATTAGATAAAGC
Source organism: Acinetobacter sp. Ag2 (assembly GCF_001005515.1). Taxonomy (NCBI): domain Bacteria; kingdom Pseudomonadati; phylum Pseudomonadota; class Gammaproteobacteria; order Moraxellales; family Moraxellaceae; genus Acinetobacter; species Acinetobacter sp. Ag2. The sequence goes on along the minus strand of NZ_LBNA01000015.1, from coordinate 9,020 downwards.
TGGTGTGATCAAAGCAGAGCCTGCATTGGCGCATGCGACTGTTGATTTTGTTGGTGGTTTGCGCTTGCCTAATGATCAAACAGGGGATTGCCAAAAATTTACCACTGAATTAGCAGAACTCGCTGCTCAGCAAGGTGTAAATTTTCTTTTTAATACAGTGATTGAAACAATTGAAAAAGATTCAGATCGAATTACAGCCATTAAACTTAAAGATGGCAGCTCATTGAAAGGTGATGTTTATGTAATGGCATTGGGCAGCTATAGTCATGAGATGTTAAAACAACTCAATATTGATGCGCCCGTATATCCTTTAAAAGGTTATTCGATCACCACAAAGATTATTGATCCAGCATTATCACCAATCTCCACGATCTTAGATGAGTCTTATAAAATAGCTTTAACACGTTTTGATGACCGTATTCGAGTTGGAGGAATGGCTGAAATTAATGGTTTTGATCGCTCTTTAAAATCAAGTCGTGAAGATACCTTGCTGATGGTACTCCAGCAATTATTTCCAAATGCCAGTGATATTACGGATGCACATTTTTGGACGGGTTTAAGACCTGCAACGCCTGATGGTACGCCGATTGTTGGTAAAACCAAGTATCAAAACCTATATACCAATACTGGACATGGTACATTGGGTTGGACCATGTCTTGCGGTTCAGCAAAACTACTCTCCGATATTATTTCAGGAACAACACCACAAATTGAATACGATGATTTGAACGTGTTTCGATATGATGCAGTAAATAATTAATTACATTTAAGAAAGAACAAATGAGTCAACATATTTTGGAACACGAAATCACATTCAGCAATGAGCATTTTTGGCATTGGTTTATTGCATTATTACGTGGTTTTGATGAAGAAAAAGAATTGAATTTGGATGAGGCGATTGAGGAGAAGACAGGAATAGATCTTTATAGCAAAGAGATTGAAGCATGGTACAGGTCTTTTTTACCTGAACATACTGATCGGGCAATACGGCATTATCATTTAGCAATTCATTCTAAACTCTACATTGATATTCAATTTACACCAGAGGAAATTCGTTATTTTCTCAATGATCTGTATATCGGCAATATTGGCGGGCATTTTGAAGCATGGTTTTTGAGTTTGAAAGAGTTTCAATGCTTACAATCGACGGATTTAGATTTCTTATTGTTGCTGCCGATGCTTGCTGTTGAACAGAACCAGTTAAATGTTGTCACAGAGCTGATTGCCAAGCGATTATCGAATATAAAATCTTTTCAAGGTCATGAAGAATATATTGCCAGCTGTATAGTGAATGGTTTGATCATTCAAAATGATTTTTATCTGGATGAGGCTGTTGGAGTGTGTAATCACCAAAATCATAGTGTACGTAATTTGCAACAGCACCCTGATGATATGGAACATATCCAAAAGTTAAATGAACTGTTAAATACAATTTAAAGATTAAATTTCAGACTACAGTTGATCGACTTTACAGTCCGATAATGGGTAAAGTGGAATAAGATCAGATGTAATCAACAAATTTAATCAACAAATCTAGTCAAGATTATCGAGTAGAAAATGAATGCGTTAAAAGTTTTACGTTTTGCTGTAGATGGTATAGCTGTAATCGCGAATACTCAGAATCGTCAGATTCAACATTTATTAGATAATTTTTCAGCTTATGCCTATGAGTCAGAATTTGAAAGAATAATGTATTTTTCCGCGACTGATTTATACGTAGAATTAAAACTGGATGCGTCACATATACAATTGTTGGTCAATTCTTGGGCAGGTGAGACTTATACACAATGCAATATGAGTGTAGAACTCAGTGAAGCATTGGTTTCCGAAAGTGGAGTCGCGTTGATTTTAACTGAGCAAGATATTGATGAAGCTATTTGGTTGGAGCACTTATACGCTGAAAATATGGCTGAACTCGATGTAGCATTAACCAAAATTGAGCAAACAGCACAATTAGAACAAAACAGTATTCAAGCTTATATTTTAAGATTCTTGACGGACGAGGATAAACAGCAATTTTTAGCAGAGTTTGGTAAAGCAGAATAATTTTTACGATTCATTACCGCAAAAGTGTATCTATTTTATTCAAAATGGCATATACATTGCTATATAAAAGGAAAGATGATTGCAGGAGAGAAGTCTCTTGTAGACTCGCCGAAGGAGCAACGACCCCGGAAACTCTCAGGCAAAAGGACTGTAATTATTGTAAAACCTCTGGAGAGAAGTCATTCTATTGAAAACAAAAAAGAAATGGCTCACCGAAGGGGAAGGTAAAACCTAAATAGTTTAGGTTTTTATCGAAGCTCTCAGGTACACATGACAGATGGGGCATACATTGACAATGTAATGAGAAGAATTACATTTCAAAGGAGTGTGTGTATGTGTCATGTGGTCATAATTGGTTCGGGTATTACAGGTGTAACCTCAGCTTACGAACTTGCTCAATTAGGTTATCAAGTAACTGTTATTGATAAACATTTATTTCCTGCTATGGAAACCTCATTTGCCAATGGTGGACAACTCTCTGCGTGTAATGCAGAAGTATGGAATCAAAAGTCTACGGTACTCAAGGGCATTAAATGGATGGCAAAAAAAGATGCACCATTGTTGCTCAATCCTTCTTTTGACTTACATAAATATGCTTGGTTAGTAGAATTCCTCGGTAATATCAAACATTATGAAACTAATACACAAGACACGGTCAGAATGGCGCTGTTAGCACGTCAAAGATTGTTTAGCATTGCTGAACAAGAAGGTATTGATTTTGATTTAGAAAAACGTGGAATTTTGCATTTCTACCATTCTGAATATGATTATAAAGTTGCAACCAGTGTCAATGCATTGTTATGTAAAGGTGGTCTAGAGCGTCATGCCGTCACCAATGAGGAAATTAAATCCATTGAACCAAGTTTAACTGGTGAATATTACGGTGGTTTTTATTGTCCAGGTGATGCAACAGGTGATATTCATAAGTTTACGACAGGTCTCGCCAAAGCCACTGAAAAATATGGGGTAAAATATTTATTTGGTATGGAAGTCGTGAATGTTGAGCACACAGCAAATGGCGTTAATATTCAATACCACCCAAGTGTTGAAAATATGGAAGGTCATTCGGTTGCTATTGAGCAATTGAGTGCTGATGCAGTTGTGATTTGTGGCGGAGTCGGCAGTTATCAACTCGCCAATCAACTTGGTGATCGTGTGAATGTTTATCCTGTAAAAGGTTATTCAATCACTGTACAGCTTAATGATGAAAAAAGTATCAATGGTGCACCTTGGGTCAGTTTGCTCGATGAAAGTGCAAAAATTGTAACGTCTCGTTTAGGTGCGAATCGCCTACGTATTGCAGGTACTGCGGAATTCAACGGTTATAACCGTGACATTCGTTCTGATCGTATTCAGCCTTTGACAGATTGGGTCAATAAAAATTTTGATATATCGACAGAGCATTGCGTGCCTTGGGCAGGGTTACGTCCAATGATGCCAAATATGATGCCTGTGGTAAAACGAGGTAAACGTGAACGTGTATTCTATAACACAGGGCATGGGCATTTGGGTTGGACATTATCTGCTGCAACTGCTGTAATGATCAGTCAAGAAGTTGCAAGCTCACATCCTTTATAAAGATAAGCCTTATAAAACTAAAGAAAGCATGGATATGCTTAATTGCAAAGAGCGGATATAAGCCACTCTTTGCAAATCTACGTGTTCTATTTTAAAGACGAGTAATCACATCTTTTTGAGCTAAACGAGATTTAGGCAATTTAGCGTTGAAATCGACATCACTGCGATAACCGAGTGTCATAATGACAGAAGGAATTAAATTCTTTTCAGTTAAACCCAATTCTTCAGTTAAAATTGCTTCATCAAAACCACCAATCGGGGTAGCATCTATGCCTTCAATCCCTGCTGCTAAAAGCATTTGCCCAAGTGCAATAAAGGTTTGATTTTCAGCCCAGCGCTGAATGTCTCCTTTTTCATTACGATAATATGAGATATATCCATTACGACCATCGTTTTGATCTTGTTTAGCTTGTGCATCTTTAAAACGCCCACTTAGATCATCTTGTTGTAATAAATTTGCCAGATGTTGTTCACTGATATCTGCTTGGGTGCAGAATACAATTGTATGTGATGAATCTAATACTTTGGGTGCGTTATAGGCATATTTGCCAACAAGGGCTTTTGCAATACGCTGCTTTTCTCTATTTTGATCTGCAATAAAAAAATGCCATGGCTGAATATTGAGCGAAGATGGAGTTAAACGTAAAATTTCAATTAAACGCTCAAATTGTTCTTGAGGTATTTTCTTTGTCGCATCATAAGCCTTGGTGGTATAACGAGTTTTAGCTACAGTGAGTAGGTCCATGAAGGTATCTCATATATCGTAAATTTTCGATATATTCTATGCTAAAACGCCTCAAAGTGAATGTTAAAATCGTAAATAAACATGAAAATCATGAGTGAATTAAAATGTTTGTATAAATTTCAACTATAATTTTCAATCTTTAGATGTTAAAAACCTGATTCATATCATTGCTTTTATTAGAATTCTTGAAAATAAAGTTTTGAGTTGCTTTCTGAATGGATTTACGACGTCTTCATTTTTAAACCTTTGTTATTACATAAATATAATTTTTGAAGGTCATAACTGTAAATCTACATTTACAAATCATAGAAAGTTTAAATAGTTTGTGTGGTATATCCCAACAAATTATAGATATTCAATATTGTGAGTTGGAGATTGCAATCAAGTTTGTAGATGTCGAGGAAAAAATAAACAATTTTGGACGATATGTTTTCTTGAGTTATTCTTGAATCACCCATTGAATAAAATGCCATTGTGCATTTTCGTCTACCTCTAAAATCATGGCTTCTGAGGTTTTTTCTCGCCAATCGCCAAGGACAATTCGAGGTTTATTCTTTACATCGTGGATTGCGGGACGATGGGTATGTCCATGAATCAAGATATCCGTATTTTCTAAAGCCTGTTCTACAGCCTTTGAATTGACATCCATAATTTCATAAGATTTATTTTGCTGAGATTCACGACTTCGTTTACGAAAACCATTGGCAAGTTTTTGTCTAAAGTTTAGTGGTGTACTTTTTAAGATTTTTAATACAAGAGGATTACGAATGACTTTCTTAAATCTTTGATAAGCAACATCATCAGTACATAAGGCATCGCCGTGTTCTAAACGAAAATGTGTTTTCGCGATTGTCAGTGTGTAAATATCAGGCAGCAGTTTGCCATTGAATTGATCAAGAAATGCTTGCCCTAAAGCAAAATCACGATTGCCGACTTGAAAGTAAATTTGATTACCTGCTTGGTTAAATTGTTGTAAATGTTGAACAACTTCATCTAGCCATGGTGCATTATAATCGTCGCCAATCCAAGCATTAAACCAGTCACCCAGAATAAATAATTGAGTATTTTGAGTTTTATATTGATCCAATAAATCAAAAAACCCTCGAACCAGTCGAGGGTGTTCTGGTGACAAATGTAAATCAGCGATAAACAGATAGGTCACTTTTTTTCCTATAAAATTATCCTACTCAGCAGCACCTTATGACAGGACAAGCTGCATTGTTGTTCTTTAATCAAAGAACACAGCCTAGGATTTATTTATTATTCAGCAATGATTTTTGCAGATTCGATAACCACATTTTCAAGTGGAACGTCAGCGTGGTAACCACGGTTGCCAGTACGAACACCTTTAATTGCTTCAACAACATCCATACCTTCAGTCACTTTACCAAATACGGCATAACCCCAGCCTTGTGCAGTTTTACCTGTATGGTTAAGGAAAGAGTTATTTTTTACGTTGATAAAGAATTGTGCAGAAGCAGAGTGAGGTGCTTGTGTACGTGCCATCGCAATCGTACCTTCGTCATTGCTCAAACCGTTGTCAGCTTCATTTTCAATTGAATCACGCGTTGTTTTTTCTTTGAAGTTTTCATCCATGCCACCGCCTTGGATCATAAAACCGTCAATAACACGATGGAAGATTACGCCATCATAAAAACCATCACGAACATATTCTAAAAAGTTAGCAACAGTTTTTGGTGCTTTTTCAGAGTTAAGTTCAAGAACAATACGTCCTTTGTTGGTGTTTAATTCGACTTGAGGAAAACTCATTCTATAATCTCCTAATCATGACGAAAAATGTCATGGGTTTTTGGTTGAGAGAAGCATAAGCAAACTGTAAACTACATAGCAAGTAAAAATGTGAAATTCTTTTGTTAAAAAGGATAAAATCGCATTTTCTATATTCAATTTTAACTTTTAGAAGTGATTTATCAACTATGAAGCCAAATGATGTTGTTTCAGAACTGCCGAAAAGCCCGACAAATAATGCCAGCCCTGTCGATAATGCGCAGCAAGAACAACAACCGGGCTTAGATTTCGTACGTCAAGTGATTACTGATGATCTTTCAACAGGTCGTACACAACAAGTCGTGACTCGTTTTCCACCTGAGCCAAATGGATATTTGCATATCGGTCATGTTAAAGCGATTTGCTTGAATTTCGGTATTGCCGAAGAATATGAAGGTTTATGTAACTTACGTTTTGATGACACCAATCCTGATGCTGAAGAACAAGAATATGTCGACGGAATTGCCAACGATGTAAAATGGTTGGGCTTTGAATGGAATGGCGAACCACGTTATGCATCAAGCTATTTTGACCAATTGCATGCTTGGGCAATCCAGTTAATCAAACAAGGTGATGCTTATGTAGATTTGCAAAGCCCTGAAGAAATTAGAATTAATCGTGGTAATTTCGTAGAGCCAGGTAAAAACTCACCTTATCGTGATACTTCTGTTGAAGAGAATCTTGTTCGTTTTGAAAAAATGAATAATGGTGAATTTGCTGAAGGCGAAGCAGTATTGCGTGCCAAGATTGATATGACATCTCCAAATGTGCATATGCGTGATCCAATTTTATATCGTGTACTTCATTCAGAACATCATCAAACAGGTGATAAATGGAAAATGTACCCAATGTATGACTATGCGCATCCATTGTCAGACGCGATAGAAGGCATTACTCATTCATTATGTACATTGGAGTTCCAAGACCACCGTCCATTCTACGATTGGATTGTTGAAAAAGTTCATTCTAAAGCTGTGCCACGTCAGTATGAGTCTAGCCGTTTAAACGTAGATTACACCATTACGTCTAAGCGCAAATTACGTAAGTTGGTTGAAGGCAATTATGTTAATGGTTGGGATGACCCACGTATGCCAACTGTTGTGGGGATGCGTCGTCGTGGATTTACTCCTGAAGGTTTACGTGATTTCTGTAAGCGTGTTGGTGTGTCTAAAACGGATGGTATTGTTGATGTGGCAATGCTGGAGTTCTGTATTCGTCAGTCGCTTGAAAATACAGCAGCGCGTGGTATGGCTGTATTAAATCCTTTGAAAGTAACATTAACCAATTTACCTGCGGATATGCAACTCAATCATGCACGCCATCCAAATGTTGATATGGGTGATCGCATTATTCCTTTAAGCACAGAAATCTATATTGATCGTAAAGATTTTGAAGAAGTACCACCAAAAGGCTTCAAACGTTTGGTTCCAGATGGTGAAGTTCGTTTACGTCATGCCTATGTGATCAAATGTGACGAAGTGATTAAAGATGAAAATGGTGAAGTTGTTGAGCTGAAATGTTCAATTGACCCTGAAACTTTAGGTAAAAATCCAGAAGGTCGTAAAGTAAAAGGCGTTATTCATTGGGTCTCTGCAACTCAAGGTATTCCTGCCGAAGTGCGTATTTATGATCGTTTATTTACAGAAGCTGCGCCTGATGCTGATGATGATTTCTTGAAGTTTTTAAATCCTGAATCTTTAAAAATTGTCCAAGCAGTGGTTGAACCTGCTTTGGCTCAAGCAAAACCAGAAGATCGTTTCCAATTTGAACGAGAAGGTTATTTTGTTGCAGATCAATATGACCATGCAGCTGAAAAACCTGTGTTTAACCGTATTCTGGATTTGAAAGACAGCTTTAAGCCGGGTAAATAGCGTGAATTGGATGCAACCACATCTTCAACTCATTGAAAAAAAATAAGTCTCGACGGAGTCTTGCTGCGTTTTCACCCAATTTAAGGATCAGCCTGCGGCTAGCCCTACTTTTCTTTCGGGATGAGGAGCGAAGCTCCGCAAGGCTAACCATCTTGCGCAGCGATATCGCTGCTCACCGCAAAACTCGTCAACCACCAGCAACATATTTAATCAGTCACAGAAACAATACTTTATAGAAGTAGTCCTGCCTCAAACAGTTGCGGATGACTTTTCCGAGTATCATATTTCATCAAGATTTTTATATCGAACTCAGGTTAAATAATTTAATAATAGTAAGAAACCTAGCTTCGGCTAGGTTTTTTATGTTCAATAAAATTGATTGAGCTGAGGGATATAAAAGCGATATATTAAACGTACAAATAATAATCAGGGTCAGCCAATGTCTTCTCAATTTGATGCAGTTACGGTGCGTATTAAACCCAATATCCATTATAAAGGACGTTCGATTAGCTATGTAATTGAATGCCAAGATGGTTCTAAAAAAACATTAGGCGTCATTTTGCCCACAGACAAACCTTTAACTTTTGAAACACATGTCTGCGAAAAAATCGAAATTATTTCTGGGAAATGTTTTGTAAAAAGAGAGCAGAGTGAAGAAACTGAGGTGTATCATCCAGGTGCGTTTTTTACAGTTCCTGCAAATAGCCGTTTTAGTATGCAATCCACAGAAGTGGTCGATTATATTTGTCATTTGGAATAAGCCCATTCTTTGTTGCAGTATGATCAGTGAAGCTCCGTAAAGGTAACCAACTTAAATATTGACAACGCGACCGTAAATAGATCATAGCATTTCTCAAAATATGAGGCTGTGAAAATACCTAATAATAAAAATTTTCAATAATGATATTAGGGTGTGTTGACACTTTTAGATTAAAAAATAGCGAAGTAGTAAAATTAAATCGCCAAACCCAATTTTACTATTCGCTATGCCT
>NZ_LBNA01000044.1:0-87941 GCF_001005515.1 Acinetobacter sp. Ag2 | reverse complement strand
CAGGTGTGATGGCTACTGTTTCTGCTAAAGATGCAGGCAGTTATGTTCATAATGCATCAGGTACCGACAAGAACTACGATCTGACCTTTGTCGATGGTGCATTGTATATTGCCAAAGCCAAAGCTATTGTAACTGCGGATAGTTCAAACATCTACTCTCTCGCCAAAGACGACACTCTTCCAGTCTTTACAGCAAGTGGTTTGGTCAATGGTGAAACTGAAACTGTGCTTTCAGGTGTGACGGCTACTGTTTCTGCTAAAGATGCAGGCAGTTATACGAACAAAGCCAATGGTGTCGATAAAAACTATGACTTAACATTTGTTGATGGTGCCTTGGATATTGCGAAGGCCAAAATTAATCAAGTGACTGGAATTACTGCCAATAATCGTCTCTATGATGCAACAACTCATGCGATATTGAATACAAGCTCAGCAAAATTCTCGGGCATGGTCGAGGGAGATAAATTAATGGTTGCAACAGCAACAGGGCAATTTAGTGATAATAAAGTAGGTAAAGCAAAACAAGTGACGATTCAAGGGATTAGCTTGGGAGGTATAGATGCTCATAATTATCAACTTGTAAATACAAATGCCATGACAACAGCGGATATTTATCAATTAACCCCGACAACCGATTTACAAGCAACCCAGTTTAAACGACCACGCTATTTGCCTGAAACACAACAAGGATTCAATAAAGTTGATCTTGAGATATACCAAGGCGGTGTAAACACCACAGGCATTCAAATCTTGGCAGGGGAGCACTAAATAATGAAATCACAACAACATATATTGGCAGCATCTGTAAGTGCTTGTTTCATGTTATTCAGCAACACAAACCATGCAGCACCTGCCCCGAATGCTGGGCAGCTGTTACAACAACAGCAACAAGGGCAAACTCTTGAGCCACAACCTGCAGTGCAGATTGAAAATACCGCAAATCCAATCGCTCCTACGGCAACAGATGTACAAATTCCTGTACGAAAAATTGAAATTATCGGGAATAGCCGTTTTAGCACCCAACAACTCCATCAACTGATTGTTGATGCCGAAGGTCAGCAACTGACACTAAATCAACTTTGGCAGGTTGCACAAAAGATTAGCACTTACTATCAACAACATGGTTATGGTTATAGTCGTGCTTATCTTCCACAACAAAACTTAAGTCAAGGTATCGTACGAATCAATGTACTTGAAGCGTATTACGATAAAACTCAAATTGACAATCAAAGCCGAACTCAAAACTGGCTTATAGAACAAACAGTCGCGCCCTTGAAACAAGGCGAGCGAATCAACAGTGATCAAATGCAGCAACAGCTTAAATTGCTCAATCGATTAAAAGGAGTGAACACTCGCAATGTCCTAAGTCCAGGAACCACAGTGGGCAGTAGCCAACTCAATGTAGAAGTACAAAATGCATCCCTACTCAATGGTTATATCGGTGCAGATAACTTTGGCAATAAATACACCAGTCGAGTACGAGGTACCGCCGGCGTCTCCGTCAATAATTTAGCTGGTTTAGGAGATGAACTGAGCTTAGATCTGATGACTGCTGGAAAACGGATGAACTACGGACGTATCGGATACGCCTTTACCTTTACAGGAATGGGGACACGTGCAGGCGCAAGCTATTCCTATCTTGATTACGAACTGGGTAAAGATTTAAAAAGTATTGGGGCAGAAGGAAGTGCAGCACAAAGCAGTGTATTTATTAGCCAACCTGCTTTACTGACCAATACAGCAGAAGTATTACTGAGCTTACAATATGACCATAAACAACTGAAAGATGATATTCAACTGAACCAATACGATAAACATCGCAATATTGATGTGGTGACTGCCCGATTGGATGGCTCTCAGTTTGATCAATTCATGGGGGGAGGCTTAACCCAATATGGTGCTTCAACGAGTTATGGTCGTGTGAAATTTAAAAATGATAATGCTGCTGCTTTAGATAACCAAACAGCAAAAACAGCAGGAGATTACTACACTGCAACACTCAATCTTTCACGTCTACAAAATCTGGGTGGCAAGGGTACACAAGGTTACTTGGGGATTTATGGTCAATATAGCCCTTATAATCTAGATAGTGCAGAACAATATTTAGGAGGCGGTCCATTTAATGTTCGCGGTTATGAATCCAGCCAATTCGCAGGGTCTACTGGATATTTAGCCACAGCAGAACTGCGAAAAAGCTTATTTGCAAATGCCAAACATCAACTTACCGGTAAAGTTTTTGTGGATACAGCAGAAGTAACCTTAAATGCGCAACGTTGGGCAGGAGTCACAGGCGACAATCAAGTACAAATCAGCAGTGCTGGATTAGGCTTAAACTGGAGCAGTTTATGGAATATCCAAGCCAATGCCGAAGTTGCATTTCCAATAGGAAGCACACCTGAACAACTCAAGGATCGAGATAATCAACAATATTGGTTGAGTATCAGAAAAACTTTTTAATGGGGAGAGAGCAGGAGGCGAAAGTCTCCTGCTCTCGTATTTAATGATCAACTTTAAAGTGATCTCAAATATGATTGGAAGTTGCATAAAATAATCATGTTAAAGATAAGGCTTTGATTATATTGTTTAAGTAAATGAAGTATTCATACGACAAACAATGACGTTTAAAAGGTTTTATGCGTTTACTTTGAAGGTGAAGTGACTAATATTGGTCATTCAGATTAAAGATATAAAAACTAGAGTAAAAAATGGAACAACTTAATCCATCAGATTTAAAAGCGATTCTCCATTCAAAAAGAGCGAATTTGTATTACCTAGAATATTGTCGAGTGATGCAAAAAGATGGGCGAGTTCTGTATCTCACTGAAGCTAAAAATGAAAATCAATATTGGAATATTCCAATTGCGAATACGACGGTTATGTTATTGGGAACGGGTACATCTATCACACAGGCTACTATGCGCATGTTATGTAGTGCTGGTGTATTGGTTGGCTTTTGTGGCGGAGGCGGTACACCATTATTTTCGGGAAGCGAAGTTGAATGGTTGACGCCTCAAAGTGAATATCGACCAACAGAATACATGCAAGGATGGATGAGTTTTTGGTTTGATGACACGAAACGTCTTGAGGTGGCAAAGCAATTTCAATTTGCACGTATTGAGTTTATTCGCAAAATTTGGGCGAAAGACCGAGATTTGCATGCTGAAGGTTTTTATTTAGATGATTTGGATATTCAACAAGCATTGAATAGCTTTGAAAAGAAAATTCCCAATATCTCTAAGGTTGGAGACTTGCTTCTTGCGGAGGCTCAAACGACCAAGCAACTTTATAAAATTGCAGCGACTCGTTGCAAAATGAAGTTTGAGCGTAACCCTGAACAAGGTGACTTAGCCAATGATTTTTTAAATCATGGTAATTATTTGGCCTATGGATTAAGTGCTACAACGCTTTGGGTATTAGGAATCAGCCATTCTTTTGCGGTCATGCATGGTAAAACCAGACGTGGTGCATTGGTGTTCGATGTTGCAGATTTGATTAAAGATGCTGTTGTTTTACCGTGGGCTTTTATTTGTGCCAAAGAAGGTATGACTGAGCAGGAGTTTAGACAACAACTTCTACAGAAATTTACGGAATATAAGTGTTTAGATCAGATGTTTGATCAGGTCAAATTACAAGCATGTAAGACTTTTGATAACGGTGAGTCAGCGCAATGATTGTTACTTTTATTAGTCAATGCGAAAAGAAAGCCATACATCGAACTCGTCGTGTTTTGGATGCCTTTGCTAATCGAATTGGTGATAACACTTGGCAAACGGTGATTACTGAAGATGGTTTGTTGGCAGTAAAAAAACTACTTAGGAAAACCGTAACAAAAAATACAGCAGTCTCTTGTCATTGGATTCGTGGTCGTCGAAGAAGCGAATTAATGTGGATAGTCGGCAATCGAAATAAGTTCAATGAGCAGGGGATTGTACCTGTTAATACCACTCAAAAAAGTCTTTCTCAAAATAAATGGGAGAATGATTGGCACTATTTACCACTGATTAAAGCCTTAGTTGCAGTATCTGCTTTACTCCACGATTGGGGGAAAGCCACAGTCTTGTTCCAACAGAAATTACTTAATACAAATAATCAATTTAAAGGAGATCCTTTACGTCACGAATGGATTTCCTGTCTGTTACTTAATGCTTTAGTGCAGTCGTCAGGAGATATTACCAATGATAAGGCGTGGTTAAAGTTATTTATTAATCAAAGTTGGGATGAAGAAACTCTAAAACTAACAATTCAAAAAAATTCAGATCATTCTAAAGTTTTAGATCAGCTTCCACCTTTGGCAAAATTGGTTGCATGGTTAATCGTTTCACATCATCGCTTACCTAATTTAAAAACTGAAGCGGAATATAAAAAATATAGTGTGGAAAATGTTTCTTGTATAAATGATTTATTTGAATTTATAGAAGCAGATTGGGGCTATCAAAATAAATTTGATGAAAAAAAGTATCAACAACGTCTTAAATTGTGCTTTGAGTTTGAACAAGGTTTACTCACTCAATCTTTCGAATGGGATAGACAAATTAAAAAATGGTCAGCACGTTTATTACAAGAGTCTCAAGTATCTGGACAAATTTTTGCAAATGGTTGTTGGCGAGTAGTTCTACATCACGCTCGATTATGTCTCATGTTAGGGGATCACTATTATTCATCTTGTAATGCCGATAAAAATTGGAAAACCAATTTATCGTTGAGAGCAAATACTGATCCGAAAACAAAACAAACCAAACAGTTTTTAGATGAGCATCTTGTTCGGGTGAGTGACAATGCTATGCGAGTGGCTCAGTCATTAAGTCGCTTAGCCGATGAAATGGAATCGGCTTATGATATTCAAAAACTAAAAAAGAAAAGCCCTCAAGGTTTCGAATGGCAAGATGTAGCAGTAAAAGAGATTCAACAGTTTATTTCTAAAAATGAATCTGCTGAAAAGCAGGGGTGGTTTATTGTAAATATGGCAAGTACAGGCAAAGGAAAAACCATTGCAAATGCCAAAATCATGCAAGCCTTATCTAAGGATGGGAAATCATTACGTTATATTTTAGCATTAGGATTGAGAACGCTTACTCTACAAACAGGAGATTCATATCGTCATGATATTGGTTTAAATCATGATGAGCTTGCTGTTCTCATCGGTTCAAAAGCAGTACAGGAATTACATCATCAAAATAAAAAAAGTCGCATTCAGGATGAATCTCATACAATAGAGGAAATTGGTTCTGAGTCATTAGAGGAGTTATTAGAAAATGAGCTGGATGATGAGTCCATGCCACAAGCGGATTTTATGGATGCCTTATTTCCAAAGAATCAAGAACAACGTAATAAAGCTTTCTTATATAAACCTGTTTTAACCTGTACCATTGACCATATTATTGCAGCAACAGAAACTAAACGTGGCGGGAAATATATACTACCTAGTTTAAGACTCTCTTCTTCTGATTTAGTAATTGATGAAGTTGATGATTTTAATGGTCAGGATTTAATAGCAATAGCTCGTCTCATACATTTGGCAGGTATGATGGGGCGAAAAGTAATGATCTCTTCCGCAACTATTCCGCCAGCATTGGCTGAAGGATTTTTTAATGCTTATCAACATGGTTGGAAACTTTATTGCGCTTTTAAGAAATTAAAAAATAATAATCTAGTTGCAATGTGGGTGGATGAGTTTAAAACCAAAATAGAAATGATTGATTTGCTTGGTACAAAAGAACCAATGCCTCAATATCAATCTGTACATCACCAGTTTGTAGAGCTTCGAGTAGATGCTTTAAGCAAGCAGATGATTAAACATAAAGCCTATATCGTGGATTGTGCAGACCTTGTGGTTGAAAAAGAAGTACCTCGGTTAGACCAAAGTTTACGATTACAATATTTTGAAAGAATTAAAAAAAATGCCGAGCAATTGCATTGTAATCATCACAGTATTGACGCCAAAACAGGTAAAAAAGTATCTTTTGGTGTAATACGTGTCGCTAATATTCCTCCATGTGTTGCATTAACCCAATACCTTTTGAATGCTGAATGGTCACAAGGTACATCACCACGCGTTATGTCATATCACAGTCGTCAAGTTTTACTATTGCGAAGTGAACAGGAGCATCACTTAGATCAGGTATTAAAACGTAAAGAAAAATCAGGAGAACAAGCAATTGCATTTTCAGATAATGTAATTCGCAAGCATTTGGACTCAACTAACGATGAGCATGTTATTTTTATTTTGGTTGCAACGCCTGTCGAAGAAGTAGGGCGTGATCATGATTTTGATTGGGCAATTGTTGAACCTTCCTCATATCGTTCTATTATTCAATTAGCTGGGCGAGTATTGCGTCATCGGAAGCTTGAACAGAATATTCAGAAACCGAATATTGCTTTAATGCAATATAATTTAAAAGGATTAAGAAAAGCTGAAGTCGCCTTTGAAAAGCCTGGTTTTGAAGTCAATAACGGTAAATTTAAATTACAAACAAAAGATTTGACAAAGTTGCTTGATATGACAAGTGAGGAGTTTAATGTCAATGCAATTCCACGTATTCAAGCAAACCTACCCTTGCAGGCAATTGCAAAATTAGCGGATCTTGAACATGCTGTGATAGCAGATGCTTTAACTTCATATAATAAAGTTGGAGCAAAACCACTTAATTCATGGCTAACACAAAAATGGTTTCTCACTGCTTTACCACAACGGTTTACGCCCTTTAGACAGAGTTCTCCAAATATTCAGCTCTTTGCCGTATTGAAAAATCGTAAGCTTATATTTTGTGAAAAAAAAGATTTTGGTGAATATATTGATCGAAATGGTCTATATCATATTCAGCATATTAACTTAACTGAATTAGAACAGCAGCGATTATGGTTGAATCGAAATTATTACGACATATTAAGTCGTTTAGCGCTTGCTAATTTAAATGAAAATGAGGATATTGAAGAGAAGATAGAATTATTATCAAAACGTTATGGTGAAATAATGTTACCTGAATATGATGAGAATAAGCGGCTGATGTATTCAGAGCAATTTGGACTTGTTGTTTTAGATAAATAATAAAATGGGCGATAATATGACAGAATGTATTAATGATTTTTTAAATGAACGTAAAGAGCTTTGGTTAAAGGATCGGTTAAAAAAGGCTGAAAATGAAACAGTAGTAGCTGAATTACAGCAACAGGCAAATGATAAATTTAGTTTAAACGAATGGTTACCTGATGCAGCGAAACGTGTTACACAGCTTTCGATGGTCAGTCATCCCAGTAAGTTTAGTCATCCCAGTGCAAAAACTTCAAGTGTAATTGCCAAAGAGGAATACCGTAATGATGGTTACTTGCGAAGTGGAAATGTAGATTATCCACTAGATGTCTTTGGTAATGCAGCAGCAATGGATGTATTTAAATTTTTATCTTTACCGCTGACAGAAAAACTTACTGTATTAGAAGGTTTTGAACAACAAAATGAAGATTTAAAAACGCTGCTTATGGATGATAATTTAGATTTTGAGTCATTCAGCGCAGCATTTTTAAAAATAAAGGCAACAGATACATCAGTAAAAACTGATCACTTAGTAAAGCAGGTTTATTTTCCCATTGATCAGGACGAATACCATTTATTATCGATCTTAACACCATCAGGATTGGTGACTAGATTAAAGCAAACAATAGATGAAATACGTTTTTCTGAAGAAACAAAACGAGCTAAAGAGTTACGTAAGAAAAATGAACATCATGAAATTGGTTATGCAGATATTTTTGATCTTACAATAACTGCTTATGGCGGCACACAACCTCAAAATGTCAGTGTTTTAAATAGTCAAAATGCAGGGAGAGCTTATTTATTATCAAGCTGTCCACCTGTTTTTGAAAAGCGGAAAGTGAGGTTGCCAAGTTTAGACTTTTTCAAACAGTGTTTATATTGGAAAGCATTCAGAGCTGAATTTGAAAGCTTACAGCGGCTTATTAGTGAAATTAATAATCAACGTACCCGAGAAAAAATTGAAAAACTTTTACACCAAATAGTTGGCGATATTTTATTTATTGCTTTTTGTGTACGAAAAAATGAAAAGGGATGGTCTAGAAAGGAAAATTATCATTTTTTAACTTTAGAGCAAAAAATATGGCTTGATGATGCATATTTGGAACAAAGAGAAACTGAGAAGAAATGGCAAGAAGAAATAGCTCAAAGAATTGCAAAATGGATTCTAGGTAGTTTTGAAGAGTTCTGTGATTCTAAGTCATTTAGTAGTGCGGAAATTATTGAATTAAAAAGTATTGTATTTCAAGCATTGGATGAAGATAAGGAATTTTTTTAATGCGCCATTTTTTATTGATTTCTCATTTAAAACTTCATAATGCCAATGCAATGAGTAGTCCTTACACGATTGGATTTCCTGCAATGACTGCTTGGTTAGGTGCTGTTCATGCATTACAACGTAAATTACAAACCAAAGCGTGCGATGTATTTTTAACGAAAGTGGCAGTGAGTTGCCATGAATTTAACTTGCAGACATATAAGGGGCAAGGAGACTTTGTTCATTCGATTGTTGGTACAGCAAATCCATTAGATAAAGATGGGAGTCGACCTGCTTTTATTGAAGAAGCACGTTGTCATTTGGACGTTTCACTTCTCATAGAGATTGAAAATCTAAGCATAAAAAAGAGGGAGCAGCTTTTAGAGCTTGTTTCTGGTCTTGTTAATAGCATGAAATTTGCCAGCGGAGATGTTCTAGCAGTCAAGAGTTGTCAAATATTGGATTTTGACGAAGAAGAAAGCCATGACCGAGAGTTAAAGCCAATTTTAAATAAACTAATGCTCGGTCATGTACTTATTGAGCGTCGAGATATTGTTGTTGAAAGTATGAATCAAGGCAATGATGCTTTAGATGCAGTTTTAGATTATTTAAAAGTAACCCATAGTTCAAATTTAGATGAAAATGAAAAAGTAACGTGGACATCAAAACGTAAAGCCCAAGGCTGGCTAGTGCCTATAGCCGTTGGTTTTCAGGGCATTTCTGAATTAGGACAAGCAAAAAACCAGCGTGATGCAGATACCCCACATCGTTTTGCTGAAAGTGTCTTAACTTTAGGTGAATTTGTAATGCCCTATCGTATAGATCATATTGATCAATTGCTATGGCAGTATCATGTTGACTTAGAACACAATTTATATCTTTGCAAAAATTTAATGACCATTTGAATCAAAAAACTGAAAAGGAAAAAATTATGGCTAAAAATGAAAAAACAGTTGCAAGTGTTCTTGCATTTGAAAAAAAACTTGTCCCATCTGATGGTTATTTTTATGGAACTGTTTGGGAAAAGCGTAATGAACAAACAGCTTTAAAACTTATTTCAAAATCGGTGCGGGGAACAATTTCAAATCGTTTAAAACCTGCGGTTGCTGGCGATCCAATGAAATTGAATGCTGAAGTTGAAAAAGCTAATCTACAAACTGTAGATGCCTGTGCATTAGGTGAATATCAAGATACTTTGAAAGTTGGTTTTACTTTAAAAGTATTGGGTGGAATAGAAAACCCATCAGCTTGTAATAATGAAACTTTTTTAAAATCTTATCAGACAGTAGCAAAAAATTATATTGAACAATTCGGCTTTAGTGAGCTTGCAAAACGTTACGCACTTAATATTGTTAATGCCCGTTTTTTATGGCGTAACCGTGTAGGTGCTGAAAAAATTGAAGTTATGGTAACAA
This sequence comes from Acinetobacter sp. Ag2, assembly GCF_001005515.1. Lineage (NCBI taxonomy): Bacteria > Pseudomonadati > Pseudomonadota > Gammaproteobacteria > Moraxellales > Moraxellaceae > Acinetobacter > Acinetobacter sp. Ag2. The sequence continues at coordinate 78,245 of NZ_LBNA01000044.1, read as the reverse complement.
TCAATGATCAGCCTGCTACAACTTTTAATGCTTTGGATTACTCTCTCCATGATTTTGAAAGTGTAGATGAGAAAGTTCAAAACTTAGCAGATCAAATTGCATCGGCGTTAAAAGGTGAAACTACGTATTTGCTGATCAAAGTTGAAGCTTATGCGTTAGTAGGTAAAGCTCAGGAAGTTTATCCGAGCGAAGAATTAGTTTTAGATAAAGGAAAAGGGGACAAAAGTAAAATTCTTTATCACGTTAATGATGTCGCAGCAATGCATTCTCAAAAAATAGGGAATGCATTGCGTACTATTGATACATGGTATCCAGAATTTGATGAAAAAAAAGCAGCTATTGCAATCGAACCATATGGAGCCGTAACCAATCTTGGAAAAGCTTACCGTACACCCAAAGACAAAAAAGACTTTTTTACCTTATTCGATAAATATGCTTTAGGTGAATCTTTAGAAAATACAGAGCAAGAACATTATGTGATGGCAGTTTTAGTTCGTGGCAGTGTATTTGGTCAAAGTGCTAAGGATTAATAATGAAATGTTATCAAGAAATCACTCTGATTGATCAGGCTGAGATTTCGCCATATTTTCTTTGGTCAAAAATCTATACTCAGCTGCATATCGCTTTTGCTGAACAGACGGATGAGCAGCAAAAGATCCCTTTTGGTGTATCTTTTCCTCAATATGTTTACGAGAAGATAGAAGGCAAGAAATCTCGTATTGGTATTGGTAAAAAAATACGCGTATTTGCCCAATCAGAAGCAGCATTGGAAACGTTGAATATAAGAAAATGGTTAGATCGGTTTCCTGATTATGTGCATATCACAGGTGTACGTCCTGTTCCTGAAAAAGTAACGGCTTACGCAGTTTATAAACGTAAGCAAGTTAAAACCAACGCTGAACGTTTGGCTCGCCATCGAGTCAAAAGAGGAGATATTGGCTTTGATGAAGCATTGAGCCGTTATCTTCAAGTGGTGACAACAACTGATTTACCTTATGTCCAAATGCTAAGTTTAAGTACATCGGATGAACAAGATAAAAAGCGTTTTAAGCTATTTATAGAAAAGCAGATCACTGAAAAATCTGAAACTCAGGTTTTTAGTACATATGGGTTAAGTTCTGTGTCTACAGTACCCGAGTTTTAACCCAATATTTTTTCACTCTTTAACAGTCTAATTAAATCAATAAGTTATGGTGGTGGGTTGAAACTTTGGTCTTTTGTAGATTTTTAGTCTTAACTCACTGTTATAACTTTATTTTTTGTTTTAAAATTACTGTTCACTGCCACATAGGCAGCTTAGAAATTGAAGCTTTGAAAGAATTATTGGCAGGTACGGTTCACTGCCACATAGGCAGCTTAGAAATCAAACTGACGATATAGTTAATAATTTTCCGAGTTCACTGCCACATAGGCAGCTTAGAAATCTGTCACAAACATTAAAGATTGAAATAAATAGTTCACTGCCACATAGGCAGCTTAGAAATCAAACTGACGATATAGTTAATAATTTTCCGAGTTCACTGCCACATAGGCAGCTTAGAAATCCTCAGCAAAAGACTCAAGCTTTTCCTAAGAGTTCACTGCCACATAGGCAGCTTAGAAATTTAAGAGATAGTGAGCTTATACATATTCTCGGTTCACTGCCACATAGGCAGCTTAGAAAGACCAGAAAATGTCTTTTTCATGTTGCGAAAAGTTCACTGCCACATAGGCAGCTTAGAAACGTAGGCGCGAACTGGAGAAATATATGTCATTGTTCACTGCCACATAGGCAGCTTAGAAATTTCTGATACTGCTAAATCTGAAATCCGTTCGGTTCACTGCCACATAGGCAGCTTAGAAAGTAGCTCTAATTTTTTAAGGATTGGCAAAATAGTTCACTGCCACATAGGCAGCTTAGAAAAAAATCATCTTAATTCATCACAACAAATTCAAGTTCACTGCCACATAGGCAGCTTAGAAAAGAGGTAAAAGTTTGACGACCAAAAATATAATGTTCACTGCCACATAGGCAGCTTAGAAAGAATTGATCTTTAACAATTTGAATTGCTGAATGTTCACTGCCACATAGGCAGCTTAGAAATGTGGGAAATACAGCAGTTGGATATTGATAATGTTCACTGCCACATAGGCAGCTTAGAAAATCCAACGCCCTGTATCAGTCCATAAATTGCTGTTCACTGCCACATAGGCAGCTTAGAAAATATCTATTTGTTGCTTTACATTTATAAGTTTGTTCACTGCCACATAGGCAGCTTAGAAAAGTGTGTAATTTGCTCTTGAACAAATGCGCAAGTTCACTGCCACATAGGCAGCTTAGAAATCTAGGGTTAATACCATCATAAGCCACATCATGTTCACTGCCACATAGGCAGCTTAGAAAACTCTGATATCCCAGTGCAGAAATATTAAAAAGTTCACTGCCACATAGGCAGCTTAGAAAACCCGATCAAATGCGTCGGGTTCGCAGTTTTTGTTCACTGCCACATAGGCAGCTTAGAAAAAGCATTTAATTAAAAATCAAATTCTAAGACAGTTCACTGCCACATAGGCAGCTTAGAAAACCTCGATAAGTTGTACCGATTGGCATGGTTGGTTCACTACCGCATAGGTAGCTTAGAAAAAGACGATTAGATAGCTCACTAATCAAGCTTCGTTCACTACCGCATAGGTAGCTTAGAAAAGTGCATTTAACATCAATCTACATTATGTGAAGTTCACTACCGCATAGGTAGCTTAGAAAACAATCTGAGCCATCGTAGCCACATTAACGATGTTCACTACCGCATAGGTAGCTTAGAAAATCCTCTTCGTAAATATCAAAACCAATTCTTAGTTCACTACCGCATAGGTAGCTTAGAAATGCAGAAGACTATATAGACAAAACTGTCGATAGTTCACTACCGCATAGGTAGCTTAGAAATTGCTAACGTTTTGAATTGCCGAAAAGTCTGAGTTCACTACCGTATAAATCCCTTAAAAATATAAACGCCTTAACATCTTCGCTAAATTTAGGAAAGTACAAACGATATGGAATAATTTTTATAGTAAATAAAAGATGATAATTTAAATGATAATTATTTGCATTATTAATTGCATTTGAATATTTGGTAAAATACAATGTGCAACAATTCTTACACAATCCCTCCGTAATTTGAGTTGCGTATTAACATGAATAAACAATTAACACTTCAAGCACTATCTCTCTCCATACTCTCAGCAATGTCAATTTCAACATATGCAAACGAGACTTCAGAAGACTCTTCCAAGCTTAAAACGATCGTCGTTACAGCAAGTAGTCAGGCGGTCGATGTTAAAGAAGCACCAGCCAGTATTAGTGTGATTACCAGTGAAGATATAGAAAAACAACCGGTGGGTAGTCTTGGCGAGTTATTAAGTAAAGTACCTGGGGTTACTGGTGGAATTAGTCCTAGCAAAGAAGGCTCTAAAATTAAACTACGTGGTTTACCTGACAATTACACACTGATTCTCGTGGATGGTAAACGTATCGGTTCTTCCCGTGATGTCAGTTATCGTCCAGATTTAGGACGTCAGGATTTAAACTGGATAACTCCAGATATGATTGAAAGAATTGAAGTTGTACGAGGACCAATGTCTTCATTGTATGGCTCAGATGCAATGGGTGGTGTCATTAATATCATCACCAAAAAAATCCCAAGTGTTTGGGGTGGCAATGTCACACTAAATTATACTCAACCTACAACGTCTGCAGATTTAGGTACGACTTTACAAACAGGCGTGATGGCTGCTGGTCCATTGACGGATACACTGGGGTTACGACTAACCGCAGGAATGACTGAACGAGAAGCAGATAAAAAATATAAAGCGGGTGATGGTACAACAGGTTCTAAAGATCAAAACTATAATGCAATGTTGCACTACCAGCCAACAGACAAACAGTCATTCAGTTTTGAAGCAGGGCATAGCATTCAAAAGAATGAGAAAGGTTCGCAAATTAATCAAACTACGGGAGCTGAACAAACCACAAGTTGGGGTGCTGCAGAATTAGAACACAATACATTCAGCATTTCGCATCAGGGTGACTGGGCGATTGGTCAATCTAAATTAAGTGCCTATTACAATGATTATGATTCGAGTGTAGGTGAACTTACGACTAAATCAAACGAAATGATTGTTGAAGGTAGTTTAACCATGCCATTTGAAGCGGTGTTTAAGCAGGCTTTAACTGTTGGGGGGCAATGGAAACGACAAGAATTAACCAATTCAGATACCATAGGAACATTACCGGGTGGAAGTTGGGATGGTAAAAGCTACACGGATCCAAAAGTAGAAAATAAGAACTGGGCATTATTCTTTGAAAATAATATTTCACTGCTAGACAATTTGACTTTCACTGTCGGTAACCGTTTAGATCATGATGATAAATATGGAACTCATCATAGTCCACGTGGATATTTAGTTTATAGTCCAACTGACGACCTTGTTATTAAAGGCGGCGTAGCAAAAGGTTTCCGTGCACCTACAGTAAAAGAGTCTTCCCCAGGTGCTGCAACTCAATCAGGTGGAAATGGTTGTAATGGTCTGAGAGGTAAAACATGGTATGATAGCAAGAATAATCCACATGTTTATACAGGTGGTAGTTGTTTTATGACAGGTAATCCAAATCTTAAGCCTGAGGAAAGTACAAACTATGAGATTGGTGTGAACTATACGGGCTTTGGAACAGACTTGGGGTTGACATTCTTCCATACAGATTTTAAAAATAAAATTACTTATTTGCCATTAGGCTATGAAAACGGGACTTGGTTTACGCGTAATGAAAACATACAAAGCGCAGTAACACGTGGTATCGAGATGGTGGCAAATTTTCCAATTCTTGATAATTTAAAATGGAATAATAATGCCACCTATTTCTTAAAAGCAAAAAATGAAGACACAGGTGCAACCCTAATCAATACATCAAAATTAACAATAAACTCAGCATTGAATTGGCAAGCATCAGATCCATTAAATGTTGAATTGTCTGCACAATATTTAGGTAAGCAATATTTAAGTGATAAGACAGTAAAGCCGACAATGCAAAAACCACACACCATTGTAAATTTAGCCAGTAATTATAGCGTAAATGATAAATTAACGCTTCGTGGCGGTTTTACTAACTTATTAGATAAGAAGTTATCGAATGGTTCAGACGTTTATTTGGTTGAGCGTCAAAAAATATTTGTGGGTGCAACCTATAAGTTCTAGTCGACACATCGAATTGTTAAGCTAAGTACACTCTTTCTAGAAATGAATTAATAAAACCACCCACCGGTGGTTTTTAAATAGGTGCTTAAAAGGGATGAATAAGTAGTCAAAATGCTATTGTATAAATTTAAATGATCAATTTAATAAGGCGATAACTTTTGTGAAAAAAAGTGACGTATCTTCTAAATACTGGCTGGGAAAAATCTCAATTGGCTATGGCATTGGGTATTTTGAAGGGAATGTTGGCGATAACGATTTACATCGACACCATGCGCACCAATTAAGTTTTGCAAAAAATGCAGGAGAATGTATTCAGGTCAGTGGTGAGGAACAATGCATATTTAGCAGTGGCGTATATATTACAGCAAATACATTGCACCATTTAAAGTCAGGAACATATTGTTCAATTTATATTGATCAAACACATTTTCTTGCGTCGATCATCCATCAATACTTACAACCCAACTCTGCAATGACTGTGTTACCTGAAGATTTGGTGATTGTACTTCGTAAATATTTTATCCAGCAGCGTCATCACGATAAAGCTTTTCAAATGCTGCTAAATTACTGTGGAATTAATCATTTTAAACAACCCACGATAAGAAAACAGCATCTTTCCAATTTTCTTAGTTCGAGTAAACAGCAAGATTTAACCCTTAAACAAATCGCTGAACAATTTAATCTCTCAGAAAGTCGTTTTAGTCACTGGTTTAGTGAAAGCTTTGGTATTTCTTATAGAAGTTATCGTAAATGGTTACGACTACTTCAAACGATTCAATCAACTAGTCAGCAAACTACCCTGACAAATGCGGCATATCAATCCCACTTTTCTGATCAAGCTCATTTCAGTAGAACGTGCAAACAGATGTTTGGTATTCAACCTTCACTGTTAAAATTCATTCCATCGATCGAACAGATTCCGATGTGGCAACCATCTGATCCTATACTTGAATAGTAATCTAGCTGTTTCATTCAATTCTTTTCTCTTTCTAATCTACATACTGAAATGACATTTTAAACGGAAAAGGAGTGATGAATTGAATACCTTGTTAAAGATGTCATTCAGGTATTTATTTTACCCAGTTTGGATGGCTTTGACTGTTTGGGTTATGCTTTTGATTTTATCGGGGCAGATTACATATTGGTCAAGTTCGATCTTATTTATTGTGCTGAGTGGTTTGATGATTGCTTTGGCTGAATATCATTCGCCCTATCAGCCGAATTGGTTAGAGTCACATCAAGATGGATTGACCGATATTTTACATGCTATTTTTAATTTAGTTTTGATTGTTTCTGTATCTAAAATAATTGAAATATTGGATATATTTAGATTTTTCCCACGTCTCTGGCCAGAGCAATGGTCATGGTTTTGGCAACTTATGCTTGTCGCCTTGGTGATCGACTTTGGATTGTGGTTGATGCATCGTTTCAGTCATCGTTATAAGTTTCTATGGAAATTACATGCAATTCACCATCATTCTAGTCGGCTATACTGGTTGAATGCTGAAAAAAGGCATCCATTGAGTGCCTTAATACTTGCAGGACCAAGCCTTATGATTCTTGCAATCTTAGGTGCTCCAAGTATATTGATTGGTTGTTGGATGATGTACATGGCGGTACACTTATTTTTTCAACATGCCAATGTGGACTATCGAGTCGGCGCTTTAAAATATATTTTTGCTGTTGCTGAAGTACATCGCATTCATCATAAACACGGGCATGGTCGGAAAAATTTTGGTGAGGTGTTTATCTTTTGGGATATTATTTTTGGAAGCTTCTATTATGAAAAGCAAAAGATTAAACCAGATCAAGTAGGTGTACGTAGCCCAATTCCAAATGAATATTTGGCGCAATTAAAATGGCCATTTCAAAAGTAGTCAGACAGATGTCTAGTCTAGAGCAAATTAAACTCATTGTATTTCTGGTAGTCAAATTTAGTACTGACTAAAAGGACTGTTATTTTATAAGCATAAAGTGGTCATCACGACCACTTTATCGTTTTATTTTAAAACTCAAACACATTACTAGATTGAATTTATTTAAGCTCGGATTTAATCATAAATTTAAAAACAGAATTACCAACTGTAGCGAACACCTACATTAAAGTTTGTGGGTGCACCATAATAACTATTGGTGGTCGCTAAATGATATTTTTCATTGAATAGATTATTCACATTGAGATTGACCAACAAATTTTCATTGATTTTATAACGTGCCATCAAATCAACGATTGTATAACTGTCTTGAGTAAAGCGTGTATTTATAGGGCGAGTCACATCCGAATAAATATCGCTTTGCCAACGTAGACTGCCACCTACTGTCAGTGCTTTATCGAAATAAGGCAGGGTGTAAGTGGTAAATATTTTTGCTGTATTGTTGGGGATATTGGTATTTATGGCGTTGTCTTTATTATCCTTTGATAGATTACGAGTGAAACTTCCTGAAACTTGCCATAACTCTGTCAGTTTTCCAGTTGCTTCTAGTTCAAAACCTCTACTTTCTGTACCTGATTCAGCGCGATAAGCTTGCGAGCCATCTGGAGCAAAAACTCCATCGACAGCAATGGCTTTATTGTCTTCTTTGGTTTGATAAATGGCAGCACCAATATTTAATTGATTGTCGAAGAACTCACCTTTAATTCCAAGCTCAGTGCTATTTCCAATAAGCGGATCTAAATAGTCACCACTCACAGTTTTTCTGTCTTGTGGAGAAAAGATACTGGTATAACTGGCATAAGTGGTCCACTGCTCAGTCAAATCGTAAGTCAACCCAATATAAGGAATCACTTCACCTGTTTCTTTGCGTGATGTTGTTTCGGTAGTGTTTGTGGCATTGTCATGATTTTTGGTCACACGCTTCCAATCTTCAACGCGTGTCCCCAAGATAATTGCAGCTTTGTCTGAAGGCTTTAATCGAACAGCGCCGAATATAGAGCGACTACTGTCATCACCACTGTACCAGCCATCAATCATTGTTTCTGGACGAGTTGGATTATGTCCATCCCAAGTGAAAATATTACCTAGATTACCATCCCAAGACATTCCATTATTCCAACCGGAATATGTTGGGCGTTGATTGTCACTTTTTGTATAGGTTGTCCCTACGACGACATCATGAGTTTGGTTAAACAGATTAAAGGAACCATTTAAGGTTAAATTAAATAGATTCTGTGTAGGTTCATAATCCCAACGTGTGGCATAAATTAATGCGCCAGCACCTGTTTGTTTATCGATGCCGGAACTATATGCATAGCCGACTACCTCATCAGAAGAGGTTTCAGTTCGAGAAATCGTTCCCTTGAGTTTCCAATTATCATTAAATTTATGTTCAATATCTGCAAAATAACCTGTTGTTGAACGGTCTGAATAGGTCCAGTCAGCTGCCGCTGAATCAGAACGTGACCAATTGATCAGTGATCCATCTTTATAGTATGAAGGTAAGCCCCCACGTGCGATGCCTGTAATATCAATTTGTTGGTGGCTGATACCGAAACTTGCTTTGGTTCGATCAGTCAAATCAGCTTCAAGTACACCATAAGCAACTTTACGTTCTTCAGCATAACGATCGATATAAGAGTCGCCATCTTGATAAGCCAATACGGCACGACCACGAAGACTTCCTGATTGGTTTAATGGTGATGAAACATCAATATCGGTACGATATGTGTCCCATGAGCCAGCACTTGCACTCACTGAAGCTTTAAAATTCTGTAATGGTTTTTTCCTAACCATGTTGATACTGGCACTTGCTGAACCGGCACCAGTCATTAAACCATTAGCACCACGTACAATTTCAATACGGTCAAAAAGCGCAGTATCTTGGCTTTGAAAGATACTTGAATAAGAGTTTAGGAGTTTTACACCATCCAATAAGTAATTGTCTACGCTTTGACCACGCGCATAAATTGGTGTGTTATCGGAGCCGATATTTCCGCCTTGATTGATGGTTAAACCCGCAGCTTGAGTGACCACATCTGTTAACTGGGTGAGATTTTGATCTTCCATTTGCTGGCGAGTAATCACACTTACCAGTTGCGGTGTTTCTTTTAAACTGAGGGCTAATCCAGTGGATGCAGTGGTTGCTTTCGCCGTATAAAGACCTGTTTCTTCTGTTGTTAATGTATCACTGTTGGCAGCAGTGACCGTAATGGTAGGGAGTTGTTCGGAATTTTGTTGCAGATTCTCAGTATTATCTGATGCTGCAAATAATGATCCATTGACCAAAATAGATCCACCCCAAAGTACAGTTCGAATAGCCACAGTCAGAGCATGCTTAGCTTGATGTTCCTTCATAAGATTCTCATACGAGTTATATTTATCTATTAGTCGTTTAATGTGAAAAAAAAGCTCAAATTTTTCTAAATTTTTTACTTTTAGACAATTTGAAAATAAAAATATTAAAAAAGAAATGTTTGTTATTTTATATAAATCAGTGACTTGAATTTTAATTTGTAAAGCCTTTATATCATCGAGAAAATATTAATCTGATCACGATATATCTAGTTCAAGGTATTGTTATAGGTTTTAGAACAAGCGCTGAATGCCTGCTTCATATCTCTTTTTACTGTGGCCTGTGAAATATTGAGTTGCTGACCAATGGCGCGATAAGTCATTCCTTCTAACTGAGATAATAAAAAAACCTGAGCAACTCGATTGGGAAGGTTTTCAAGGGTTTGTTGGACCTGATTCAAAGTTTCGCGCATGCAGATTTGATGTTCAGTCGAAGGATAATCATCTTGAGTGATTGAAGGGAGTGTCTCTAAATAACCTCGTTCAATTTGCTGATGTCGCCAATGATCAATGATGACATGTTTGGCTATGCCCAATAGCCATGCTTTAGGTTCTTTGATTTCTTCAAAACGATAGTTGCTTTTTAATGCACGATAAAAAACTTCTTGACTCAAGTCTTCTGAAGAATGGTGATTATGCAGCTTATGCTTAAACCACAAAACCAAACTACTTTGATAGTCTTGATAAATATGGTTGAACCATTGCTGTTTTTCTACGTTCAAATTCATTGAAGTTGCCTGTTGAATCAGCGAATAGAACAAAGTTTTGCTGGGTAGATATAAGTATTGAAAATAATGATAGTGATAATGATTATTAAATGCAATAATAAACATTACAAAAAGCAACATGTAGTATTGAACTGATTTAAATCAAGTTTCATCAAGCGAATGGATGAAATGAGCACTGATTTTTAGTGAATTATCACTTTATTAGGTTTGATCTTTGTAAATATCGCGAATTCTGCGACTGTCTGAATAAGAGTTTTTATGAGTAATCCATTAGTCAATATAAGCCCCAAAAAGAGTTCACTTCAGCAGAAGTTTAAATATTTAATTGGATTAATCATTCTCATTGGCTTGGCGCTGGCAGGTTTTTATTGGAAAAAATCGACGTCTAAACCTGTAGAGGAATACAGTCAGTGGAGTAAACCTGTTCCTGTAAGAACAGTATCCGTACAGCAGCAAAATTTACAACTTGAGATCAAAGCTATAGGAACGGTAATTCCTGCACATACCGTCAATGTTCAAAGTCAAGTTTCTGGTGTGCTACAACAAATTTATTTTAAAGAAGGTCAATGGGTTAAAAAAGGCGAGCTACTTGCACAATTAGATCCTGCACCGTTTCAAGTTGCATTGGCACAGGCGCAGGGCACCCAGCAGCAAAATTTAGCACAACTGCAAAATGCAGAAACAGAGTTAAAACGTTATCAATTACTGTTTAAGCAAGACTCGATTGCCAAACAGCAAGTCGAACAACAACAAGCATTGGTGAATCAGCTTAAAGGGCAAATACAATCAAACAAAGCCCAAGTTGATGCGGCTAAATTACAGCTATCGTATACACGAATTTATTCACCGATTGCAGGGCGAGTAGGCTTTAGACAAAAAGATGCCGGTAATTTGATTCAGGCCAATGAAACAACAGGCTTGGTCACAATTACTCAAGTCCATCCTATTTATGTGCAATTTGCAGTTGCCGAAAATTATTTGATGGGGCTACGTGATACTTTGAAAAAAGGACAGCAAATTGAAGTGAGTGCATGGGACAAAAGCGAGCAAAATAAGTTAGCGATGGGACATGTGCAATCACTGGATAATCAGATTGATGTCAGTACCGGAACATTAAAGCTAAAAGCAGTATTTAACAATCAAGACGATGCTTTATTTCCTAATCAATTTGTCAATGTTCGCTTGAATACACAGACGATTCAGAATGCCATCACGATTCCAAATGATGCTGTGCAACATGGCGCCAAAGGAACCTATGTTTATATTGTTAATCCACAACATAAAGCTGAAATTCGCATGTTAAAACTGGGCATGACTTCAAACGGTCAAATTGAAGTGATAGAGGGTTTAACAGCAAAAGAGCAGGTGGTTTTAGAAGGGATTGATCGACTATCAGAAGGAAAAGAAGTTCAAATCGTTTCAGATCAGCGCCAACAAACTTCAAACGTGGACGCAACTCAGAGATAAATCATGAATATTTCACGATTCTTTATTTTACGTCCAGTCGCTACGACGCTGTTAATGCTTGCCTTGTTATTCAGTGGTTTCTTAGTTTGGCGTTTGCTCCCTGTATCTGCTTTGCCACAAGTCGATTATCCGATTATTCAGGTATATACCTTTCAACCCGGTGCAAATCCCGATACGGTGCAAAGAACCATTACCGCGCCACTTGAACGTGAAATGGGGAAAATTGCAGGGTTGAAACAGATGTCGTCCAGTAGTTCTGTTGGTGCGTCGGTAATTACTTTACAGTTCGAACTCAGTGCGGAATTGGGTGTAGTTGAGCAAGAAGTGCAGTCCGCACTCAGTACAGCCAGCAATAAGTTACCCGATGATCTGCCCACACCACCTGTGTATCGCAAGGTTAATCCTGCCGATGTTCCAGTGATTACTTTGGCCATTAGTTCTGATACTTTGCCTTTAACTACAGTCTATGACATGGTTGATACACGTGTTGCTCAGAAACTTTCACAACTGACTGGTGTGGGCATGGTCAGTCTTGCAGGTGGGCAAAGACCTGCAATACGGGTACAAATGAATCCAGCCGCGCTTGCTTCTTACAAAATGAGTGCAGAGCAAGTACGAACAGCGATTCAGTCAGCCAATGCCAATCAACCGAAAGGCAGTTTTGATGGTCCTTTTCGAACCACAATGTTGGATGCCAATGACCAGATTCGCTCAATTCACGATTATGAAAATTTAATTTTGCGATGGAATAACGGCGCACCGATACGTTTAAAAGATGTGGCAAAGATCATAGAAGGCAGTGAAGACCGTTATATGGCGGCTTGGGCAGACAGCCAGTCAGCGATTTTGGTGAATATTCAACGCCAACCGAATGCCAATGTGATTCAGGTTGCTGATCAAATTAAGCAGGTATTGCCTGAATTACAAAAGAATTTACCTGAAAACGTTAAAATTCGGGTTTTAACAGATCGTACGGAAAGTATTCGAAGCTCAATTCGAGATGTACAAAAAGAATTGGTTTTTGCTGTTTGTCTTGTGGTCATGGTGACCTTTCTGTTTTTAAAGAATTTATCTGCAACCATCATTCCAAGTATTGCTGTACCGCTTTCAATTATTGGTACTTTTGTGGTGATGTATTTTCTAGGTTTCTCTGTTAATAATCTGACCTTAATGGCACTGACGATTGCGACGGGTTTTGTGGTCGATGATGCGATTGTGATGCTGGAAAATATTGCACGGCACCGAGAGTCTGGAGAAAATTTATTACAAGCAGCATTGAAAGGTGCTCGAGAAATTGGCTTTACTCTTATATCTTTGACAGTCTCATTGATCGCAGTACTGATTCCATTACTGTTTATGGGCGACGTCGTTGGGCGCTTATTCCATGAGTTCGCAGTCACTTTGGCAGCAGCAATCGCAATTTCTTTGGGGGTGTCTTTAACATTGACACCGATGATGTGCGCCTATTTACTCAAAAAAACTCAGCATGCAACTTCAAAAAAGTCTTGGAGCTTAGATCAAGTTATTGATTATTATGCTAAAGGGTTGACGTGGGTTTTTCGCCATCAACCCCTGACCTTAGTCGTAATGTTGAGTACAGTATTGCTGGCAGGATTCTTATATTGGGCGATTCCCAAAGGATTTTTCCCAGTGCAGGACAGTGGGGTGATTCAAGTCGTAACTGAAGCACCAGATGATATTTCATTCCAAGCCATGAGTGAACGTCAGCAAAAACTTGCCAGTCAAATTCTCAAAGATCCTGCGGTTGAAAGTTTATCTTCATTTATTGGAGTAGATGCCAATAATCCGAAACTGAGCAATGGGCGTATTTTAATTAACCTAAAGCCACATGCTGAGCGTGATGATGCTGATCTGGTGATGTCCCGTTTGCGTAAACAAATGAGTCAAGTTCAAGGTATTTATGGATGGATGCAACCGGTACAGGAGTTGAGTATTGAAGACAAAATTAGTCGGACTCAATATCAACTCAGTTTAAGTGCAACACAAGCTTCAGACTTAGAAAAATGGACGCCTCTATTGGTAGATGCATTGGCACAACGTTCTGAATTTGCAGATGTCACCAGTGAGGGGAGTGGACAAGGTTTACAGGCATTTATTGAGGTCAATCGAGATGCTGCATCTCGTTTAGGTTTAAGCGTTGAAGATATTAGTTTGGCTTTACAGAATTTATTTGCCCAACGTCAGATTGCGACACTGTATACCCAATCAAATCAGTATCGTATTGTCTTAGAGCTCAATCCTGATTTGACACAAGGTTTGGATCATTTAGGGCAAACTTATATTCATAATGGTAATGGTGAACCCATATTACTCAGTACTGTTGCTACGATTGTTCAAAAAAGAGTGCCGATTATTTTACAACAACAAGCACAATTTCCTGCCAGTGGTGTGTCTTTTAATCTTGCTTCAGGTGTGGCATTGGGAGATGCAATTAAAACCATTCATGAAGTGGAACGACAGCTCAATTTGCCTATCGATGTGAAGTTGAAATTACAAGGTGCGGCGGCAGCATTTGAAAATGCCCAACAACATACATTTTGGCTGGTCATCGCCGCGATTGTCACGATGTATATTGTTTTGGGGATTTTATATGAAAGTTTTATTCATCCCATTACCATTCTTTCAACATTACCCTCTGCTGCAATCGGTGCTTTAGTGGCTTTGTTTTTGGTACAACGACCGTTGGATATGATTGCATTGATCGGAATCATCCTATTAATTGGTCTGGTCAAGAAAAACGGCATCATGATGGTCGATTTTGCTTTGGCTGCGCAAAGGAATGAAGGTTTGACACCGCAGCAGGCGATTTATCAAGCAGCATTAATGCGCTTTCGTCCGATTTTAATGACCACACTTGCAGCATTGGTCGGAGCGATTCCACTCATGTTGGCTTCGGGCGCTGGTGCAGAATTACGCCAACCACTCGGCATTGTGATGGTCGGTGGTTTGATTGTTAGTCAGTTACTCACCTTATTTACAACACCCGTGGTTTATTTATTCTTTGATCGATTGCAACAATCTTTTTCAAAATCTGAGTCATCAACAATAACGGCAAATGAAGTAGGGAGAGAGTCTTGAAGGTGCTCTCAAACTTTATTCATCGACCCGTTGCCAGCATATTGTTGGGTATAGCAATTGTATTGTTGGGCATATTGGCTTATTTCCGCTTGCCAGTGGCAGCTCTACCGCAAGCTGATATCCCCACAATTGTTGTACGAGCCAGTTTACCAGGAGCAAGTCCAGAAAGTATGTCTGCGACAGTGGCAACTCCTTTGGAACGAGCTATGATGGGGGTGTCAGGGGTTAAAGCCATTAACTCTTCGAGTAGTCAAGGTTCAAGTCAAGTGGTTTTGCATTTTGCTTTGGATACGGACATTAATGAAGCTGCTCGAGAAGTACAAGCAGCGATTAATGCGGCAATGTCACAGCTTCCTTCTGGTATGCCTAGCCCACCTGAATATTTTAAAATTAATCCAAGTCAAAGCCCGATTCTTTATTTGGCATTGAGTTCAAAGCATTTATCTGCTGGAAAACTCTATGAGATTGCTGCGAATCAATTACAACCGAATCTTGCTCAAGTCAGTGGTGTTGGTGAAGTTGCCATTGATGGTGCCTCTATGCCTGCGGTGAGAGTGATACTTAACCCGAATGCTTTGATTGCTCAAGGGATCTCTTTGGAGCAAGTTCGTGAAGCGATTGTTCAGGCAAATCGAACACAGGCATTGGGTGTCATAGAGACTGAAAAATTAAGATGGCAGGTCGCACTTTCAAATGACTTAAAAACTGCACAAGACTTTGCTGATTTGGTGGTTTATCGAAATGCGCAGACATTGGTTCATTTAAAAGACGTTGCAGAGGTACAAGACTCCGTTGAAAATCGTTATGTCAGTGGTTTTCATAATGGTCAACCTGCTGTGATTATTAAAATCAGCCGTCAGCCCAATGCCAATACTGTTGCGACCATTGAAAAAATAAAAGAAAAGATACCCGAGTTAAATGCCTTGATTGCTGCGGACGCTCAACTCATCACCGTGATGGATGGATCAGAGATTATTCGAGCAAGTCTTGATGAAGCACGTGATACTTTATTATTTTCCATGTTTTTGGTGATCGTCGTCGTCGCATTGATGTTGGGACGTTTACAAAGTGCAATTGTGCCCAGTATTGCCTTGGTGGTGACTTTGATTGGCGCATGTAGTTTGATTTATCTCGCTGGTTTTTCACTGAATAATTTGTCGATTATGGCTGTGATTGTGGCAATCGGATTGGTTGTGGACGATGCCATTGTCGTCTTAGAAAATATTGAGCGCCATATTGAACAAGGTGAACAGCCTGTTCAAGCCGCAATCAAAGGTATCAGTGAAGTTGGTGCGACTTTGGTGGCAATGAATTTAGCTTTGGTGGTGATTTTTATTTCCGTACTATTTATGGGCGGTGTAATTGAACGATTGTTTAGAGAGTTCTCTTTAACTTTAGTGTTTATTGTCATTTTATCTGTATTGGTGTCATTGGTTCTGACCCCCAGTTTGTCTGCACGGACACTTAAACCCCTTAAAAGTTATCAGCATCAAGCTTTGTACCAGTTTAGCCATCGTACAACACAATATTTAACTCAGCTCTATTTGCGCTCCCTGAAATGGATGATTGGACATGCCTATATTGCAATTCTATTGTGGATTGGGGCAATTGGGGCATCCGCATATCTTTACCAAAATTTATCGAAACGGGTGCTACCTGAGCAAGATACAGGTCGTGTAGATGCCTTTATACGTGGTGATGATGGGTTCTCTTTTCAGATCATGCAGCCGAAAATTGCCAGTTTCAGTCAAAGTGTATTAAAAGACCCAGCCGTAAAAGATGTCATTGGGACTTCAGGCGGAGCAGGAGGAACCACGAACTCTTTTCTCATGGTGAGTTTAAAACCTAAAGCCGAGCGTGGTGGAAAATCTTCACATGAAATTGTTGAGCGACTTAAGCAAAATGCACCTTGGCAAGCTGGGGCAATTTTCTCGGCACGTGTTAAGCAAGAGTTAGAACTAGATGATCCATTTTCAAGCGGGAGTGGCCAAGATTATATGTTGCTTCTGCAATCTGACAATGTTGCCTTATTACGCCAATGGGTGCCCAAAGTTGCGCAGGCCATGCAAAAACTTCCTGAACTTGAGGAAGTTGAAAGCATGGGAGATGAAGGCGCTCAGCATGTCACATTAGATATAGATCGTGAAGCTGCTCGTCGTTTGGGCGTAGAGATTGAAAATATCTCGAGTGTATTGAATAACTCATTTTCACAACGTCAGATTTCAACCATTTATGATCAAAATCAACAATTTCATGTGGTGATGGAAGTCGATAAGCATTTTACTGAGCATCCAGAAGCTTTGGCGAATGTGCGTATACCGAATCAACAGGGTGCATCTGTACCATTGAGTAACTTTGCTAAATGGTCCTATGGGATTAGCAACGATCGAGTATATCGCCGTAATCAGTTTGCAGCGATGGGGATCGGTTATGTGGTGAAACAAGGTTACAGTTATGAACAGGCCGATGCTGCGATACGATCTGTTTTGCCTGAAGTGATGTTGCCCAATGAAATATTTATGACCACGGATAAAGATGTGGAAGCAGAAAGTTTACAAGGTGGCTTAAGCACAGCATGGTTAATTTTGGTGGTGATACTACTGATTTATATTCTATTAGGGATTACTTATGAGAGTGTGGTTCATCCCTTAACTATTTTATCTACCATCCCTGCTGTGGCATTGGGAGCGCTATTTACCCTATGGTTATTTGATTTTCAATTTACCCTTATTGCACTTTTAGGCATGTTTTTGTTGATTGGTATCGTGGTGAAAAATGCCATCCTTTTAATTGATTTTACTTTGCTTGAACGGCGTCAAGGTAAGTCCGCATACCAAGCCGTGTTGTCTGCTGCAAGCTTGCGTTTTCGTCCGATTTTAATGACCAATAGCGCAGCACTACTTGGCGCGATTCCATTGGCACTTAGCTGGGCTGAAGGGGCTGAGTTACGCCAACCTTTAGGTGTAGTCATTGTGGGGGGATTAGCACTGGGTCAGTTATTCACCTTATATAGCACACCTGTCTTATATTTAGCTTTGGAAAAGTGTGCAGAATTTTGCGCAAGATTGAAGCGTAGCCATACCGTTCAGTCAGGTCAGTAGGAAATATAACATGCAAAATTTAATCAAAAAAAATGTGATCAGTCTAAGTTGTATGTTGTTTTTGACAGCATGTCAATCAACCAAAGTTTGGCATCCACCACAATATCAAGTACCAATTATTCAAGCAGATCAGCACTATAAATATTCAACTTTAAACTGGAAACAAACCGAAAATTTAAAAATACACTCAAATGCATGGTGGGAGATTTATCATGATTCAACCTTGAATCAATTGATGCAACAACTCAATCTCGAAAATTTGGATTTAAAACAGGCTGAAGCACGATATCTGCAAGCTGCTGCATTGCTCAATCAACAGTATGCGCAACGTTCAGCAAAGTTAACCGTAGAGGGGGGGGTAAATCGTCAAGCAAGCAAGCAAAGCTCAGCAAAAAATCAATGGTCTACGGGGATTCAAGCCAGTTGGATCCCAGATTTGTGGGGCAGAGTTGCAAAAGCGATTGAAGGACAAAATGCAAATCTAGCCGCTTCTCAAGCAGACTTAGATGCTGTAAGACTCAATCAGCAATTATTAGCAACAGAGGCTTATTGGAATATACGGATATTGGATGCGCAGTTAGCGGTATTACAGCAAACCCAAAAAAGTTATTCACGATCTGTCGATATTCTCAATAATCAATATCTTGCTGGAATGATCGCACGTGCAGATGTGATTCAAGCAGAAACACAGCGCAAACAAGTTGATATTCAGCAGATTGAAATACAACGTGATCGTGATCTACAAGAAAATATTTTGGCTGTACTACAGGGCAAAACGGTTTCACAATTTCACTTGGCTCGGCAGCAACAAACCTTTCAAATACCTGTTTTACCCACACAAATTCCTAGCCATTTATTAATTCAGCGTCCAGATGTTCGACGTGCTGAACGAGAACTTGCAGCCACACATGCAGAACTTGGATTAGCGCAAACGGCTTGGCTACCTGATCTTAGTATCGGTATAAATGGATCAGTCAATGCTCAAACATTGAGTCAATTATTCCAAGCGCCACAATACTTATGGTCAACAGGTCTGCAAGCGACATCGATGATCTTTGATGGTGGTAAACGTAAAGCTGAAATTGAGCTTGCACAAGCACGTTATGCTGAAAAAACGGCAACTTATAAACAAACGGTTTTAACAGGATGGAAGGAAGTTGAAGATGCACTTCTACAATCTGCCAGTTTTAGGCAACAACAAAATGAACAAAGTCGTCTATTTGAATTAGCAAGAGAAAATGAACAAGTGGTCACTCGCCGTTATCAAGCTGGTATGGTGAGTTATTTAGAAGTGGTTACGGCACAAAATTTGCGCTTACAAGCAGAACAAGCAACTTTGGAGTTAAAACAACGACAGTTAAACAATACAGCACAATTGATTGCAGCATCAGGCGGACAGATTAATTAAAAGCATTCATCAATGTTGATTATTGAATAATGCTTTATGGTTTTTTTTCTCGTATTGAGTCTTTTAGATTTTGCTATGCCGTGTATCATCAAGGAAGATGTACACCTTCTTGATAGACGATGTGTAGGTTAATTTAAGCAAGTCTCAAACTTAACGACCTAAACCGAATTTTGCTTTAATTGTTGTCATTTTGTGGTGTTTGGTCCATAAAAATGCACTGTTCAAGTGCGATATTTTAATAAATGCATCTTGATTCATTTTTTTAGATAAAAGTGTTATGCGAGTCACAAAATATATGTATAATCGCCGAAATTTATCACTTGACATGATTTAAAAATGGTAAAGCTCATAACTTTGACAGTCTTCGCTGGGATTTTATTTCTTGGTTATTTTACCTATGTGGATACGCAACAGAAAAAACAGCAAGAAATGCTGAATATAATTAAAGAAGCAAATTTAACCATTAAAAATGTTGAAGCGAACCCAAATAATCAGCGTATTTTAAAGCGCAATCATTCATCCATCTAATCTCAAGAGTGGCTATGCTGATGTTCAAAAATTATCAGATCCGATGAAATGAACGGGGGAGGACGTCCAGTTTGATAAAATTATATAAACAGTATGATATAATTTGCGAAATGTAACCGATCAAGTCCGTTTATACATTCTAGAATATTAAAGCTGCGCATTCGCAGCTTTTTTAATTCAAGTTTTTTATCGGAAATGTCATTTTGGTATGTTTATTGAATGCTTAACTACGGCTAAATTGATGCCATGTATCATTTACTCAATCAACTCGATTTTATCAACGAATAGCTCAAACTTAACAGGGGCTCAACAATGACGAATCCAAATCCTTCAGCGGGTTTGCTCGAACGCTTATTTAAATTAAGTGAAAACAAAACAACGTTTAGAACCGAAATACTTGCAGGTTTAACAACGTTTTTAACGATGTGTTATATCATCATTGTTAATCCATTGATTCTATCTGAGACAGGTATGGATCATGGTGCAGTATTTGTCGCAACATGTTTGGCAGCTGCAATTGGTTGTTTGGTTATGGGGGTGGTAGCGAACTATCCAATTGCGCTTGCACCAGGTATGGGGTTGAATGCGTATTTTACTTATTCAGTCTGCTTGGGAATGGGGGTTGAGTGGCAAACAGCATTGGCTGCTGTATTTGTTTCTGGATTGGTATTCATTGCAATTAGTATGTTTAAGATCCGAGAAGCGATTGTAAATGCCATTCCAATGTCATTGAAGTTTGCAATAGGGGGAGGGATTGGTTTATTCCTTGCGCTGGTTGCATTGAAAAACTCAGGCATTATTGTTGCGAATCAAGCAACGCTGGTTGGTTTAGGTGATTTAAAACAACCGACTGTTTTATTGACTTTGTTAGGCTTTTTCCTCACAGTCATTATGCATCACTATAAAGTTCGTGGTGCAATTATTATCAGCATTTTAGCAGTAACAGGAATTGCAACAGCGCTCGGCTTAAACGAGTTTAAGGGTGTTGTGGGTACAATTCCTTCAATTGCACCAACGTTCATGCAAATGAATTTTGAAAATTTATTTTCAGCAAGTTTGGTAGGCGTTATCTTTGTATTCTTCTTGGTTGATCTTTTTGACTCAACAGGCACATTGGTTGGTGTTTCACATCGTGCAGGTTTGTTAAAAGATGGTAAATTGCCACGTTTGAAAAAAGCATTGTTTGCAGACTCTACTGCAATTGTTGCAGGTGCTGCCTTAGGAACATCTTCAACGACACCTTATATTGAATCATCCGCAGGTGTTGCTGCTGGTGGTCGTACAGGTTTAACTGCTGTTGTTGTGGGTTTATTATTCCTTGCATGTTTATTCCTAGCACCGCTTGCTCAATCTGTTCCTGGTTTTGCAACAGCACCAGCATTATTATTTGTTGGTGTATTGATGATCCAAGGGATCACCAACATTGAATGGGATGACATTACCGAAGCTGTTCCAGCATTTTTGACCATCGTATTTATGCCTTTTGCCTACTCAATTGCAGATGGTATTGCAATGGGATTCATTAGCTATGCTTTGGTTAAACTGTTTACAGGTAAAGCTAAAACTGTACCTTATATGGTGTGGATTATTGCTGTGCTTTGGGTGATTAAATTCGTTGCATTTGGTGGCTAATATCCAGAAATGCGTAGAGGGTGTAAACTTATGTTTGCACCCTTTTTTATTTAATATGTAGATATAAATCCAAGTGATTTGGATGTTTTGATTTAATTTAAAAAATTTGAGGATATATCGTGAATAGGTTAGAACTCATCCGTGCTTTGCCAAAGGCGGAACTCCATGTACATATTGAAGGCACGTTCGAGCCAGAACTCATGTTTGCGATTGCACAGCGTAATCAGATTGATATTCCTTATAAATCTGTAGAGGAAGTCAAACAGGCATATAACTTCCATAACCTTCAATCATTTCTTGATATTTATTATGCAGGCGCGAATGTACTGGTTAAGGAACAGGATTTCTATGATTTGGCTTGGGCGTATTTTGAGAAATGCGCAGAAGATCATGTGGTACATACCGAAATGTTCTTTGATCCACAAACACATACAGACCGTGGTGTAGCATTTGCAACGGTGATCAACGGTTTACAACGTGCGTGTGATGATGCAAAAGCTAAGCTTGGGATTAGTTCACATTTGATTATGTGTTTCTTGCGTCATCTAAGTGAAGAAGCTGCTTTTGAAACCTTGGAACAGGCACTGCCATTTAAAGATCAAATCATTGGTGTTGGTTTAGATTCAAGTGAAGTAGGGCATCCACCTGCTAAATTCGAACGTGTTTTTGCTAAAGCACGTGAAGCTGGATTTTTGGTTGTTGCACATGCTGGAGAAGAAGGTCCAGCTGAATATGTATGGGAAGCTTTAGATCTCCTCAAAGTCAATCGTATAGATCATGGGGTTCGTTCAGAGGAAGATCCTGTACTTATGCAACGTTTAATTGCTGAAAAAATGCCTTTAACGGTTTGCCCACTCAGTAATCTTAAACTATGTGTTGTCAATGATATGGCGCAGCATAATATCCAGCGCTTATTAGAGCAGGGTGTTCATGTGACTGTAAATTCAGATGATCCATCTTATTTTGGTGGATATATGAATGATAACTTTATATCAATTGCAGAAGCTTTGGATTTATCGACACAAGAATTAAAACAATTGGCAAAAAACTCATTTGATGCTGCTTTTATTTCTGCTGAAGAAAAGCAAAATTGGAATCATCAAATAGATGCATTAAGCTAAGTCAAGGTATATCCTAGCCATATTAAAAACAGTGTGTGAGCACTGTTTTTTTCATGAGGAAAATGATTTGAAACTTTTAACCGCATTGATGTTGATTTTACCCATCACGGTTGCTTGTGCGGATTCCAATAAAAGCATGACGCAAAAAATGTTTAAGCCTTTGATAGAATTGCAATGTGCCAATGAATTAAAATCTTCAAAAATTTGGCAAGCTTCGGCTTTTCTATGGTCGAGCACTCAGCAAAACCAAGCGCAGGAGAAAATCTGTGCTTGCGTCAGTGATAATGCTTTAAATGATATTCCTGCTACAGAATTGCTTAAGGCGACCGTGAGCGAGTCGGCTAAAGACAGTTTGGTTCAAAAGGCAGTTATGAACAGCTTGAAAGGTTGTGCAAAAGAAGCTTTAAATTATAGATGATATAGTCAATCTGTTGAAAAATTCATACAGCAGAATATCATTTCTGTTGATCAATAAAATTAAAGCGATCAATATATTGTTTGATGATATAAAGCTTGCACTGCCACGCTTTAGCTTTAAAGTTTAAATTGTTTTGCGTAGGCGATACTTTACTTTTCAGAGATGAAAAGTAACAAAAATCTTCCGTTGAGCGAGGGGTACATCCTAATACCCCCCGCTCAACATGGCGACATCCATGTCGCCTCGTGATAGCATACTGTTTATGATTCAAAAGTACAAAATAAATGAATCATCTAAATCACTGGTATGAATAATCAGGCGGTTTGACTATATGTCCTGTCCTAAAATAAATTTAAAAAAAGCACATCATTTAGATGTGCTTTTAAGTGCAAACAATTTTAATCTCAAATCGTTGTATCTTGAGATTTAGCCCTGACGAGTCATGCTTTTTAAAACATTATCTTTATCAATAAAATGGTGTTTAAGCGCTGCAAGAATATGTCCGACCAGTAATAACCCGGCTGCCCATGAAATATAAATATGCAGTGGTTTTACAATCGCAGTTAAATCAGGATTGTCTTGAACCAGTCTTGGAATCTCAAACAGATATAATACAGGAACAGGATGACCAGCACTCCAGCTAAATAAACAGCCTGTGATCGGTAAAGCCAAAAGCATGAAATAAAGACCGAGATGTCCCAAGTGAGCCAAAGTTTTCATCAAGGGAGACATGGTTGCTGGGAGTTCTGGCACTGGGTGTGTATAACGCCAAAAAATTCGAATAATCACCAAAAAGATAATCACTGAAGCGATATTTTTGTGCAAGGTGATAACATCGCCTTTGAATGGACCATCGACATCATAGCTTAAAAAATTACCACTATAAAAACCAATGACCCATGCGGTGATAAAAATGACTGCCATGACCCAATGTAACCACTGTGCCGTCCTTGTATAGTATTGTGATTTTTGTTGCATGTTACATATTCCAATTTAATTTGATGCTTATGATATGAGTTTTTATCATGGAAATCAGTCTCAAAAAATCAACGGATTGTTTTAAATTTGCAACGCTTAATGCAGAAAATGAGAAATAATTATCCATTTAATGGCAGAGCACAAGATTATTAGAATTTTTAGTTTAATCTCACTATAAGTTTAGGCAAAATATATTCTTTATTCGATAAACTGGAAAAATTGTGAAAAAAACTGCTGCCTTTATTGCACCTTTGATCTTGGCTTTGACTGCTTGTGCGACAACGGATTCAATGGATCCTACTGCAGCAGGGACAACGACACAGCAATTAGGTGCTGTAGCGATGAAAATTGCGATTAATGCAAAATGCACGACAGAATTAGAAAACTTACCTGCATGGAAAGTGGCAACACGAGTGATGACTGCTGAACAAAAAAGCAATGTTCAAAGCCAAATTTGTGGTTGTGTGAGTGAGAAAGCACCACAAAGTGTCTCTGCTGTAGACTTAGCAACAGCGGCACTAGATCCTCAGGCACGTGCAACGATTGTTTCCAATGCAGTAACAAAAACAATTAATGCCTGTGTTGCTGAAGCAATGAAATAATTACCTAGAATTGTTTAAGGCTTTAATAATTTAGCTATGGATTTGATAGGAAAGACGATGTTAGTTGCTGGAGTTGATGAAGCAGGCAGAGGTCCATTGGTTGGATCTGTTGTTGCTGCAGCTGTTATTTTAGATCCAAATAATCCGATAGAAGGATTAAATGATTCAAAAAAACTGACTGAAAAGAAACGTGAAAAGTTGTTTATTGAGATTAAAGAAAAAGCACTTGCTTGGGCGATAGCTGAAGCAACACATCAAGAAATTGATGAGTTCAACATCTTGCAAGCTTCATTGTTGGCAATGCGACGTGCTGTAGAAGCATTAAAGCTTGTTCCTGAGCATGTATTGGTTGATGGGAACAAAGTTCCGAAAGGCTTAAACATGAGCTGTGACGCTGTGGTAGGAGGTGATGCGTTACATGCTGAAATCAGTGCTGCCAGTATTTTGGCAAAAGTGACCCGTGATCATGAAATGGTAGATTTAGACAAGCAATATCCACAATTTGGTTTTGCAAAGCATAAAGGCTATCCAACAAAGGCACATTTTGATGCTATTGCAGAACACGGGGTTATTGATCAACACCGACGTAGTTATTCACCCGTAAAAAAAGCTTTAGGTCTTGAATAAGCACAAAGTTTTTTACCAGTGGTTCAAATAAATTTAAAGCGGCTATATAAGCCGCTTTATATTTCAAAACATTTATAATCTTAACGATTATATGTGTTTTGCGAATTATCATCTTCAAAAGAAGGTTGATAATCTTGATCAATATGTTGCAAATGTTCGTGCATAGCACGTTCATGTTGAATACGTTGATAAATTTCTTCGCGATGTACAGAAACTTCTTTTGGTGCATTCACACCAATACGAACTTGATTGCCTTTAACACCAAGCACAGTAACACTGACTTGATCCCCAATCATCAAAGTTTCTCCGACACGGCGGGTCAGAATCAGCATGTTTATCTCCTTGCTTAAACGCTAAACCTGCGATGAATTTCTAAAAAAATAGAAAACACAACTTTAAATAGCACCGATAATTTTAACAGAATAATGTGACAAGTTTTTCACTTTCTCACCCCTCCGTTGAAATTTTTTAAAACCTCAAAAACTAATATAACAGAGCCACTATAGAAAACACTATAGTGGCTCTGATTTTTTCTTGGTCAAAACAGCGAATAAGTTGCTATATTTGATCAAAAATTACGCACGCGCACTCGATTCGCCATGTTCACGGTCTAAA
This sequence comes from Acinetobacter sp. Ag2, assembly GCF_001005515.1. NCBI lineage: Bacteria > Pseudomonadati > Pseudomonadota > Gammaproteobacteria > Moraxellales > Moraxellaceae > Acinetobacter > Acinetobacter sp. Ag2. The sequence goes on along the minus strand of NZ_LBNA01000044.1, from coordinate 52,403 downwards.
CCGAACGCTGTGTGAAGAGAACGTACCGCAAGTTCAAGATAATTTTCTTCAATAATCACAGAAATTTTAATTTCAGATGTTGAGATCATTAAAATATTGATTCCTTCATCTGCAAGTGCTGTAAACATTTTACTCGCAACACCTGCGTGTGAACGCATACCCACGCCAACGATAGAAACCTTGACGATATCGTCACGTGTTGCAACTTCACGTGCGCCAATTGCTGTTGCAGTTTCTTCTAAAATTGCTTTGGCTTTTTTAAGTTCACCACGATTCACTGTAAATGTGAAATCAGTCGTACCGTCTTCTTCAACGTTTTGGATAATCATATCCACTTCAACGTTTGCAGCACCAACAGGCGATAAAATTTTTGAAGCAATACCTGGTTCATCAGGTACACCTAAAATAGTTAATTTAGCTTCGTCACGGTTAAATGCGATACCAGAAATAATTGGCTGTTCCATACTGTCTTCCGCTTCAGTGGTGATTAGTGTTCCGACATTCTTTTTAAAGTCTTCGTCGAATGCGCCATCATTGTCATTATCAAAGCTTGATAACACGCGTAAAGGCACTTGGTATTTACCTGCAAATTCAACTGAGCGAATTTGTAGAACTTTAGAACCAAGAGATGCCATTTCAAGCATTTCTTCAAATGAAATGCGATCAACTTTTTTGGCTTTAGGTGCAACACGTGGGTCAGTGGTATATACACCATCAACATCAGTATAAATTTGACACTCATCTGCTTTCAAGGCAGCAGCCAATGCAACGCCAGATGTATCTGAACCACCACGACCTAAAGTTGTTGTATTACCATCAGCATCAAAACCTTGGAAGCCAGCAACAACAATGACACGACCTGCATCTAAGTGACCGGTCATTACATCAGTATCAATCGCTTCAATACGTGCTTTGGTAAATGCGCTGTCGGTTTTAATCCCAACTTGGCGACCTGTAAGTGACTTAGCTTCAACACCAATTGAATTGAGCGCCATTGCTAACATTGAAATCGTTACCTGTTCACCCGTTGACACCATTTGGTCTAATTCACGAGGATCAGGGGTTTCGGTAATGGCTTTCGCTAAAGCTAATAAGCGGTTGGTTTCACCACTCATTGCTGATACAACCACTACAACCTTGTGGCCGTGGTCATGCCAACGCTTTACACGACGAGCAACATTTAAAATGCGCTCGGGAGTACCCATAGAAGTACCGCCATATTTTTGAACGATTAATGCCATAGTTGTTCCATATAAGCCATGACTCTAATTGGCATTAGAGTCAGTTACACAAAAGGTGAAGTTTTATTTTTGAGCAAGCCATGCAGTTAAATCTGTCATCACTTGTTCAAACTTCTCGTTTAGTGGCGCGCCACCTTGTGCTAAGTCAGGTTTACCACCACCTTTACCACCAAGCTCAGTTGCTAAGTGTTTGATGATGTCACCTGCTTTTAGATTTGCAGTGAAATCTTTTGCTACAGATGCGATCAGGCTCACTTTGTCACCTTCAACACCTGCAAGCACGATTACTGCATTCTCTAATTTAGATTTGACACTGTCATGAAGATGGCGAACTGACTTCGCATCTTGTCCTTGAACTGTGGCAATAAGTGTTTGACGACCAGCAATTTCTGTCACTTGATTGATCAAGTCAGAAGCTTGAAAGTTCGCCAATTTTTGATTCAATTGTTCGATTTGTTTTTGCAGTTGATGCGCATTTTCAACCGCTGCTTCAACTTTCTCAACAGTTTGGTCTTTTTGGGCTTTCAGTAGATCATTGATATGTAAAATATCAGCATCTACTTTTTGTACTACTTCCAGTGCTTTCGTGCCTGTGACAGCTTCAATACGACGTACACCCGCAGCAACACCACCTTCAGAAGTGATTTTGAATAAACCAATATCACCTGTGCGTTTTACATGGATACCACCACACAGCTCGATCGAGAAATTTTTCTCATCTTTTAGTGAGCCCATAGACAGTACACGAACTTCATCGCCATACTTTTCACCAAACAACATCATTGCGCCTTTATCTTTGGCTGCTTCGATGCCGAGAAGTTCTGTAGATACAGCAGTATTGGCAATAATTTCAAGGTTCACTAAACGTTCAACTTGTTGCAGTTGTTCGAAGCTCACAGGTTGGTCATTGGCAAAGTCAAAACGTAAAAGATCAGAGGCAACCAATGAACCTTTTTGCTGAACATGTTCACCTAAAATTTGACGCAATGCAGCATGTAAAAGGTGAGTGGCAGAGTGGTTACGTGCAGTCGCGTCACGGATGTCAGCTTTCACAATAGCTTCAACGCTCTGTGTTGCCTTTAGACTGCCTACAGTGACAATACCTTGATGAACAAATGCATTACCTGATTTTTTGGTATCTTGAACTTCAAAAATACCGGTTTCATTTTTGAAGATACCTGTGTCACCAATTTGACCACCGCTTTCTGCATAGAATGGTGTTTGGTTCAGCACGATCAATGCTTCATCACCTTCAACGACTTCGTCAACTTGAACACCATCTTTATAAATCGCAACAATTTGTCCCTGACCTTGAGTTGCGTCATAGCCGTCAAACTGAGTTTCGCTGTCTACTTTTACAATGCTGTTGTAATCAACTGCAAATTTGCCTGCTTCACGTGCACGTTGACGCTGTGCAGCCATTTCAACTTCAAAACCTGCTTCATCAATTTCGAGTTCACGTTCACGTGCAATATCGGCAGTTAAGTCAGTTGGGAAGCCATAAGTATCGTAAAGTTTAAAGACAGTCTCACCTGGGATAATTTTACCTTTCAGGTTTGCTAATTCACTTTCAAGTAATTTCAAACCTTGTTCAAGTGTTTTTGCAAACAACTCTTCTTCACGAATCAAAGCATTTTCAATAACTTGACGACGCTCAACCAATTCAGGATAAGCTTCACCCATCACATCAATGAGTGGTTGCAACATTTTGTAGAAGAAAGTACCTGTTGCGCCCATTTTATTACCATGGCGTACAGCACGACGAATAATACGACGCAACACATAACCACGTCCTTCATTGGATGGATTTACACCATCAGCAATCAAGAAACAGCATGAACGTGCATGATCTGCAACAACTTTAAGCGAAGCTGGGTATTCAATTGGTTTATTTTGACTCTGAGCCTCAGCTTGAGCTTGGCTCATATCTACGCCGATGATTTCAGCTGCAGATTTCAATAAGTTTTGGAACAAGTCAATTTCGTAGTTTGAATTGACGTGTTGTAAAACAGCAGAAATACGCTCTAAGCCCATACCTGTATCGACAGATGGCGCAGGAAGATTGTGCAAGACGCCATCAGCAGTACGGTTAAACTGCATAAAGACGTTATTCCAAATTTCGATAAAACGGTCACCGTCTTCTTCAGGTGTGCCAGGTAAGCCACCCCAGATATGATCGCCATGATCAAAGAAAATTTCAGAGCAAGGACCACAAGGACCTGTATCACCCATCGCCCAGAAGTTATCAGATGCGTATTTCTCGCCTTTATTGTCACCAATACGGATGATACGGCTAGCATCTAGACCGATTTCTTTGTTCCAAATATCAAAAGCTTCGTCATCTGTATGATAAACAGTGGCATAGAGTTTGTCTTTTGGAAGGGCTAACCATTCTTCACCTGTTAGGAAATCCCAAGCAAAACGAATAGCATCATGCTTAAAGTAATCACCAAAAGAAAAGTTACCTAACATTTCAAAGAAAGTGTGGTGACGTGCTGTATAACCCACATTATCCAAGTCGTTATGCTTACCACCTGCACGTACACATTTTTGTGAAGTTGTTGCACGAACATAGTCGCGTTTTTCTAGACCAAGGAAACAATCCTTAAACTGATTCATGCCGGCATTGGTAAACAGCAGAGTAGGGTCATTGGCGGGTACAAGTGAGCTCGACGCGACACGTGTATGTCCTTGCGATTCAAAGTAACGCAAAAATGCTTCACGTATTTCAGCAGTAGTCATAAAACGAGTACTCACAACCAAGTCACTCCTCAATTTTCATATTGGCTAAAAGTGTGTCACTGAGTCTAATTTTATTGCTCAGTCTGCACACAGGCTTAATTTTTAAAAACGCCAAAGTATAACGGAAAATACACGCTCCACCAATGATTTTAAGGTGAATTATTGGTTTTTCTATACAATTGCGACTTTGGTCCAAATAGGTTTTAAATTCTATAAAAATTTAAAATACCCCTACATTGTCATTACAGCATTTAACGCAAATTAAAAAGGATCAATACTTAAAAAGTTATGATGTTGAAATTTATATACTTGACCATTAAATTTAAGCGTTTGTTGTTGCTTATATTGTTTTTTCACCGAAGTGCAGGTTTTGTAGTTGGTTTTGGTCTGATTTTTAGTTTCTTTTAAAATGATGTCCTGTAAGCCATCTGTGATCTTATTTGATAAAATAAGGATGCGTCTGACTTCTGAATTACTGTTTTCTGAACAGTTTCCAATTCGTTCATAGCCGCTTTCATTCATGCTGATACCGCCAATTTCTTTAATGGGGTGTTTAGGATTAACTTTAAATAAAGTTAAATTACTGTGGCTATAAGTGAAACCACCTTGATGCGACGATGAGGTTTCAACACCCACGACATCAATATCATTTAATGTTGAAAAACGGGTGGTATGTAGTTGTGCACCATCATAATGATCGGCATCTGAGTAAAAGGTTTCTGGTGCTTTATACTTTTGCAGAATTTTATGCTGTGAAGAATCAATTAGATATAAATTCAGATCATGTTCCATGTCATCATAAGATTTATAATCAATTGGCTGGCTAATGGCGATTAAGTGAATTCTTTGTGCATTGTCCAAATGGATACAGCTTTGATATGTTTCAGCATCTGTATTGGCAAAACGCTGATTGACCAATTTAAATTGGTCAATCAATTGTTGCTGCTGTTGTTCTGAGCAACGTTGATAGGGGGCTGCAAATAAGTTTCCTGAAATGTAAACCAATGCCATGCCAAGGTAAATCTGTAATATTTTCATAGGCTCATCTCTAAAAGTTCAAAATCTAATTAAATTCCAAAGTCTAAAAATTTAAGATGTTTAAAACGATATTCTTTACCATCAAATTTCATGATATGACGTTGCTTTTTGACAATACGATGGGTACTACAATTTTTTTCGTCAAGTGTTATGCGCTCTGTTTTTTCAGTGAGTTGAATATCTGCTAAACCGTGACTGTTTTGTTTTAATGGGTGAAGTAATATTTGAGTCTCGATTTGTTGATTATTTTCACACATAGACGGTCTTTCGCTACCTGAGTAATTCGTCATAAATTTATCTAAAACCAATTGCAGTTGGTGATTGTTGATTTTGAATAACTTTATTTCACGTATTGTTTTGTCGATCCTGCCTAAATGCTTGTGGGTTAAAGCCAGACCAATAACGGGTGTTGCATAGTCTGTAGAAAAGTGATGAATATCAAATTGTAAGTTTTCATACTGACCGATATCTGAAGTAATCGTCATCGGATAATAATAGTGATTTAGAATTTTTTCAGATGTATTGTCAATTAAATAAAGATTTAAGTCGTAATCTGGATACCCAGACGACAGAGGAAGTGGTTGACTAACTGCAATCAATTGCAGATTTTGATCCAGCTCGATACAGGTCTCAAATGTTGGATAGCGTGTATCGCTGTGTTGTGATGAAAGTAAGTTAAGTTGATCAAGCAATCGCTGAGTCTGTGTTTCGCTGCATCGAGAATAAGTATTTTGAACATTCATTTGTTGGGCATAACTGAAAGGAATCAATATAAAAATACATATCGCAATACAGTAAAAATAGAACAACCATCGCATAAAAGTCATGGTGAGCAAAGATGAATACATTTTTTTATCCACTGATGTTTTTAAATTCTATTGTTTTCGAAATTTTTCTTGCTAAAGTCAGCTATATATTAACAGTAGTGACCATAAATCTTATACCATATAACTGATTATGGTAGTTTGGCTGTAAAAGGACATCTGATGCAACGTGTGGCAATAAACGGATTCGGGCGGATTGGGCGAAATGTATTAAGAGCTTGGTTTGAAAATCCGAAGAACTTTCATTTTGAAATTGTTGCCATCAATGATATCGCGGACGTTGAAACATTGGTTCATTTATTTAAATATGACACCACTCACGGACGTTTCGATGGTGCAGTCAATATTGTTGAAGAAAATGGACAGCTTTATATGTCTATTGATGCTCGTCAGATAAAACTTAAAGTTCTGATTTTAAGACAAGAAAATCCAGCACTGCTGCCTTGGAAAGAATTAGATATTAATGTTGTTTTAGAGTGTACGGGTCTATTTCGTTCTAGAGCGGCTGCAACACAGCATTTAATTGCTGGGGCTAAGCGTGTCATTGTTGGTGCTGCACCATTTGATACTGTTGATGCTGCAATCGTATATGGTGTTAATCACCATGAAGTCAAAGCCTCTGACCAAATCATTTCCAGTGTGTCTTGTACCACACAGGCGTTGGTGCCATTGGTCAAAATTATTGATGATGCTTTTGGTATAGAAAGTGCCTTGATGACAGAAATTCACGCGGTTACAGCGGATCAATCGGTATTGGATCATGCTCATCGTGATTTGCGTCGTGCAAGAGCTTCAGGTCAAAACATTATTCCAACCACATCTTCAGCGCTGGGTGCATTGAAGCAAGTCATGCCAAAAATGGAAAATCGAATTGATGGTTTTTCAATTCGGGTACCGACCATTAATGTGGCTGCAATTGATTTAAGCTTTGTTGCAAAGTCAGCGATGACGACTCATTTGATTAATCAAACTTTGGTTCAAGCTGCAAAATATGATTATGCGGAAATTATGTCCGTGACAGATGAACTATTGGTTTCTAGTGATTTTAATCATTCACCTTATTCATTGATTGTTGATCTCACCCAAACACTTGTTGTAGGACAGCAGGCTAAGGTTTTTGCTTGGTATGATAATGAATGGGGCTATGCGAATCGCTTGCTTGATCTGTGTGAATCATTCTATTGAACATTCACTGATGCGTGTGTGATAACAATGCATGCAACACGATGAGAATTCATCACTTTTAACGTGCTGAAATAAAGATAAAATAATGATAGATCACATCTTATAATTGGGGAATGATGATGTTTTTTATGTATATCACTTTGGTGATTGTCTATTTGGCAATTATTTTTATGGTTTGGCAAATGGGGAAGTTGAATAAGCAAAATATCACTTTAATTGAGCGAACCAATCACCAAGAACATTTGATTCAATCACAGGAGAATCATCTTAAACAAACATTACAAATTATGCAGGATTTAGCAAAAAAGATGCATGTACAACAAGAGGTCTTGGACAATACCTCAAATCGCTTGACTCAAGTTGAGTTTCAAAATGCTGAATTGATTAAAATACTTCAACAAAGTAAACAGCCTTAATTTGCTCAAGAAAGTAAAGATGGATGGGAAAATCATGCTCTCAAACAGTGAGATACTTTATGCGATTAAGTATCTCAACATCGCTGTGGCGACAATACTGATCATTACAGTAGGAAGTAAAGACAAATAACAAGCAGCCAGTATGGTCACGGCAATTGCAACTAAATTTGCTGGATGATCAGAAACAAAATATGGTGCGATGACAGAAACAAGTACGCAACCTGGAATGACTTGCAAAATCCGTGTGGTTCTTTTACTGAGCTGTCGATTTTTTAACAACAAATAGCCTAAAACTCTGGTTGAATATGTTGTCAATCCAACGCATAGAATCGCGATAAAGGTGGTCATATGAATCATTCTTCATCTCCAATAAACAAGAAGGCGGCAATAATTCCTGAAATAGAACCCACCAAAACGTACCATCCTTTGGGTAAAAAGTAATAAGCCAAAGCGGCAGCGATGAGGCTAACCAACCAAGGTAATGCGGGTTTAAAGCCTTTCCACATTCCACGTAAAAGCACTAAGCATACAGCCGGAAAAGCCATGTCAAAACCAAATTTGGTAACATCTCCAAGAAAAGAGCCAATACCAACGCCAAGCGTGGTAAAGCTAACCCACATAACATAAAGTGCAAAGCAGAGTCCGATATAAAAGAACACACTAAAGCCTGCATAGGGATTTCGTGGATTTTGTTTGTGGGCATCGGTAATGCTTAAAGCCCAACTTTCATCACACATAAAAAATAACAAAGGCAAAGCTTTACGGTTGGGCAAGTGTCGAATATAAGGTGCTAAACTAGCCCCCATTAAAATATGGCGACTATTCACCAAAAACGTGATTAAGATCAGAAAAAGAAGTTGTGGTGGTTGGGTCCATACTTCAATAATGGCAAATTCTGAACCACCCGCAAAATTAAGTCCTGTAAGTAGAGGGACTTCTAAAGCAGAGAAACCTTTTTGAGCAGCTTGAGTTCCCAGTACCAAGGCAAAAGGGATAATCCCTAATAACATCGGAATGGATGTTTTAAGACCGCGTAAAAATTCTCTGAAATCAATAGAATCATTCAGTTCTGCTACGGCGTTTTTAAAACTTAACATGAGAAGCTCAAAGTCGAAAATACGGTGTTTGTTTATTTTATGCCACTTGATAGGCTATTTTTCTCTAAATTTTCTGCTTGTAAAATTTATTTTGCAATAATATTGCTGAAATATGTTATTTTTTAAATTTATATACTAAGACTGGTTTTATGAAATTAGACCAAACAGATCGTCGTATTTTGCGCGCTTTACAGCAAAACGGTAAGTTGCAGAATAATGAGTTAGCCGAGCAGATCGGATTATCCGCTTCCCCATGTTTAAGACGAGTCAAACAACTTGAAGATGAAGGGATCATTGACCGATATGTGGCTTTGGTAAACCCGCAAAAAGTCAATCTCGGTTTGACGGTGTTTGCTCGAATTTGGTTGAAAAGTCAGGATGAGCAAACCGTAAACCGTTTTATCGATTCGATTATGAATATTCCTCAGATCGTAGAGTGCCAATTGATGGCAGGCGATTGTGATTTTTTCTTACGTATCGTTGTTTCTGATTTAGAAGCTTATCGAAAGTTTCAAATCAATCATCTTAATAAAATATCAGGAATTCAGAATGTAAAAACTGAAATCCCTTTGCAAAAAATCAAACTAACCACGACTTTGCCATTGGATTAGTACGAGTTATTATAACCTGTAGACTAAGAGATATAGCTCAATGAAAATAAATGGCTCAACAAAAATAATAGCCTTAATTGGAGACCCTATAGTAAAGGCAAAAACTCCAGAAATGTTAAACCAACTGCTATATGAACGCGGTTTGTTGGGAGAATATGTGGTTGTAGGATTTCATGTGAGTAAGGAGAATTTAAAAAGGACAATCGATGGTTTGAAATGTATTGAAAATTTTATTGGTGCAGTGATTACAATGCCTTTTAAAAACTCGATAGTATCTTTACTAAATAGTTTTGAAGAAAATGTTGGTTTTCTTCAAGCATGTAATGTGATTTTAAAAAGAGATTCAAATATATTACATGGCTATAATTTTGATGGATTAGGATTTGTTAATGGCTTGTTTAAACAAGGTTATGTTGTAAAAAATAAAGTTTGCGTTTTAGTTGGAGCTGGTGGAGCAGCATCTTCTATCGCATATCAGTTGCTTCAAGAGCAATGCCAGAAACTTGTTATATTAAATCGGACAGAAGAAAAAGCACAATATTTAAGAGCTAAATTATTAAAGCTATTTCCAAATGCAAATATTACGTTGGATGTAGTTAATTTAACATGTATTGATATTTTGATTAATGCAACTCCATTGGGGATGAATACTACTGACTTGTTACCCTTAGATAAAACACATATTCGAAAAGCAAAATTGGTTGCAGAATGCATTGTGTCGCAAGAAAAAACAAAACTAATTGAATATGCAGAGCCGTTTGCAGAAATACATTTAGGTAAGTTTATGTTAGAGGGGCAACTAAGCCAAATTTTAGATCTATTTTTAAAAGATACGCTTTAAGTAAATTCTAGATGTGTAGAATTAACAAATATATACTAGGTTTTTTTAGTGTATAAAACGATCATTGTTAATTCTGTTAAGGTTCTATTGTTTTTACCACACTATCAACCGAATATTGTCCCCATTCGGACAGTTGTTCGATAAAGTGATTGATTGCTTGAATGTCAAAGTGAGCCACTAACATATAGCAAGCAGAACCGCAGACTTTATAACAACTTTCGATCGCTTCAAACTGCATCACAAATGCTTCAAACTTTTTAAAATCATTATTTTGCATCATTACTCGGATAAACTGAGTCGTTGGATGATTTAAAGCAATGGTGTATTTTTGAATTGTACCTTCGTCTTGCATTCGGGCGATACGACTACCAACGGCTTGCCCTGTACGGTGAACCAATTGTCCAATGTCTTTATTACTGAGTCTAGAGTCAGTTTTCAGGATCTTTAAAATTTTTAGATCGATTGGGTCATTTGGCAACATGGGCAATTAAACTTTTTTCAGTTTGAAAGTAGTCAGACATTTATTCTTTCACGAGAGTCTGCAAACTGCTAGATATTTTGCTTAATCTTATAAAAACTTCAACAGAACAGTGAGAATGAAAATGAGCCGTACTGCTTTATTGATTATTGATGTTCAAAATGATTATTTTCCACAAGGCAAGATGGCGTTGTTTGGTGCAGAACAAGCTTTAAAGCATATCAATCGATTGGAAGCTGATTTTATCAAAAACGCTCAACCAATTATTTATATTCAACATATTGCTAAACAAGCGCAAGCAACTTTTTTTGAAGAGGGAACAGGGGGAGCTGAATTGCATGCTGGCTTGCAGATCAATCAAGACCCGATCATCATTGAAAAGCACTATCCCAACAGTTTCTTTCAAACGAACTTAAAGCAAGTGCTTGATCAGCTTAAAGTAGAGCGTTTGGTTATTAGCGGAATGATGACGCATATGTGTGTCGATGCGACATCTCGCGTAGCAGCGGAATTGGGTTATCAACCTGTAATCATTGCAGAAGCAACAGCGACACGCCAACTCAGTTATGCTGGTAAAACAGTACAAGCTGAAGATGTGCAAACGGCATGTTTATCTGCATTTCAGATGTTTTCACAAGTCATCAGTATCGATGATTATTTAAAATAACCAAAATAAAAGGAAGTGCAAAAGGATAGCGCTTTTGCATTTCCCATTTTAAATCAAAATAGCTTCTATTCTTGATTTAGAAAACCTTCTTTAATTTTTCCAGGCAATCCTGCATGCCACCATGTATAGATTGAGGATTTAATTTCTTCATCATCTTCTGGATCATTGTATGGTTCATCATCTTCTCTGATTAATTCATCACCATCAAATTTAAACCAAAATTCCCACGGGTCATCATCACCGCATCCCCACGCACGTACATCAATCTCATCAAGTAGAGATTTTAAGAAAAGCACAATTGCTTCAACAAATTCGTCACCTGAAGAACCATGTACAAAATGGGCAATTGAATAACCATCTATCCTACTTATTGACTCAGGACCTAAGTCAAACTCAACATTGTCCACAGTATTTAAAAGGTCTTCAGCCAGTTCATGTCCCATCTCTGGGTTGATCTCAACCGCAGAAGTCATAAATTTATCCTGATCCCCTTGATGTGCTTTAAATAATTCATCCAGTTTTAGCATAAGGTTTGGATTTGGGTGTTTGTAATAAATGTTGCTATGAAGTTCCATGCGTTCCCCGATTTTAATATTTAAGTGATGTTGATGTTGGTGATGCTTTTCTATGCAAATGAATTATATTTTGAATAGTGCAAAAAGCAATCTGCTTTAAAATGAAAATTTAAATAAATACAAACTATTGTGTTTAGTTTAAGCTGCAGTTTCTAACTTTGGTGTAAGTTGTATACCTGTCAGCAATTTATTAATCAAAAGTTATTTTATTAATGCATGGTGCGGATGATCGTGCTAAAATAAGAGAAATCGGGTGTGTTCCCGATTTTTTTATGCGGATTACTTCCGCGCTGACAGGATTTAGGTTTACAACATGCCCATTTCAGAGACATGGTTATTACCTGATGGTGTAGCTGATGTATTACCAGAGCAAGCGCAAGTAATTGAACAATTGCGCCGTAAAGCTTTAGATTTCCTCGCATCCCGAGGTTATCAGCTGGTGTATACGCCATTCATCGAATACATCGAATCACTTTCTTCTCTTTCCGAATCGAATCAAGATTTAGACCTAGCCACTTTTAAAGTCATCGACCAACTTTCTGGTCGTTTGCTTGGTGTGCGTGCCGATATGACACCACAAGTGGCTCGTATCGATGCCCATGTACATCAAGTACAAGGTGTGGCGCGTTACTGCTATGCAGGAACAGTACTTCATACTAAACCACAAGGTTTTAATACCACGAGAGCACCTTTACAGCTTGGTGCGGAATTATTTGGTTCAGATAGCATTGATGCTGATGTTGAAATGATCGACGTCATGCTTAATCTGATTAAAACAGCGGGTATGGTGGATGGTATCCATCTTGATTTAGGGCATGTTGGGCTATTTAGAAGTTTGGTCAAGCTTGCAGGTTTAAATAAGTCAACAGAACGTCAGTTGTCAGACTTATATCAACGTAAAGCACTACCTGAACTTGCGGAGTTTACGCAAGAATTAAAATATGGCGCTGACTTTTATGCTTTAGGTCGTTATGCAAGTGACTTAGATGCTTTGCAAGCGCATATTAGTACAGAAATTTTTGCGGATGAAGCATTCAAACATGCTTTTGATGTACTTAAAACAACATATACCGAAATTCAAGCACGTTGGCCAAATCTCAACATCGGGATTGATGTGGTAGAACTTCGTTCATACCATTATCACACTGGCTTAATGTATGCCGTATATGCACCAAACCGTGCAGCACCATTGGCACAAGGTGGTCGTTATGATGGTATTGGTGAGCATTTTGGACGAGCGCGTCCAGCAACAGGTTTCTCTTGTGACTTATATGTTTTAAGTGCGGGGCAACATCAACAGATTGAAAAAGTGGTTGCACCGAAGGGAACAGCTCCTGATTTGCTTGATGCGATTGAGATGACTCGTAAACAAGGTTTAAGTGTAATTCAACTATTGGGTAATGACGATTTAAACTCAGTTCCTAATGCAACACACCAATTGGTGAATGTTGCAGGTGAGTGGAAAGTCGAAACAATTTAATGATCGAATTGAGTGTTCATGTCACTTTATTTGGTTTTCTATTTTAACAGCATGATGTAATGAGGCTATTATGGGCAAAAGTGTTGTGGTACTCGGTACCCAATGGGGCGACGAAGGTAAAGGTAAAATCGTTGACCTGCTCACAGATCAAGCAGCTGCGGTAGTACGTTATCAAGGCGGGCATAACGCGGGTCATACACTCGTCGTTGGTGGTAAGAAAACAGTTCTTCACCTCATTCCATCAGGTATTTTACGTGAAAACGTACTTTGCTTAATTGGCAATGGTGTTGTGCTTTCACCTGAAGCTTTGATCAAAGAGATGGATATTTTAGAGAAAGAGGGCGTACCTGTTCGTGAACGTCTACGTATTTCTCCAAACTGCCCATTGATCCTTCCGCACCATATTGCACTTGATCAAGCACGTGAGAAAAAACGTGGAAATGCTAAGATTGGTACAACTGGTCGTGGTATTGGTCCAGCGTATGAAGATAAGGTCGCTCGTCGTGCAATCCGTGTTGCGGATTTGGTACGTGGTGGTGATCATCTTAAAGCGCAGCTTGAAGAACTTCTTGAGTACCATAACTTCCAGTTAACCCAATTCTTTGGTGTTGAAGCAGTTAAAGTAGAAGATGTACTTGCTCTTTGCGACCAATGGCGTGAAGTGATTAAACCATTAGTATTGGACGTGATCACGACTTTGCATGACTATCGTAAAGATGGTGCAAATATTATGTTTGAAGGTGCTCAAGGTTCATTATTGGATGTTGACCACGGTACATATCCATATGTAACTTCTTCAAATACAACTGCAGGTGGTGTGAGCTCAGGTTCAGGTCTAGGTCCATTACACCTTGATTATGTTCTCGGGATTACCAAAGCATATACAACTCGTGTAGGTGCGGGTCCGTTCCCTACCGAACTTGTTTATGATGCTGCCAATGATGTTGGTGATGCGATTGGTAAACACTTAGGTACTGTAGGTTCTGAGTTTGGTGCTTCTACTGGTCGTCAACGTCGTTGTGGTTGGTTTGATGCAGAAATTTTACGCCGCTCAGTTGATGTAAACTCATTATCTGGTATTTGCTTAACTAAGCTTGATGTTTTAGATGGCTTAGAAGAAGTGAAAATCTGTGTAGGCTATGAAGCTGCGGATTCAGGTTGTGTTGGTTCTACAGATGCGCTTGCATTTGAAACATTAAAACCAATCTATGAAACCATGCCAGGTTGGTCTGAATCGACTTTCGGTGCGAAATCACTAGATCAATTGCCACAAAATGCAATTAATTATGTGAAGCGTATTGAGCAGTTGATTGAATGTCCGATTGACATCATTTCTACTGGTCCAGATCGTGATGAAACGATTGTGATGCGTCACCCATTTGATGCTTAATATATAGATATTTTAAAAGCTCCCTCGGGAGCTTTTTTTATAAAGCTATTTTATAAGGTTTAAATAAAATGTGATTTACTTTGATTTTTTTTACAAAATACAACATAATTTGGGCGCTAAACGTTGAACTCCGTGTTGGAGTTTACATAAAGACTAATGAGCTTTGGTGAAAATAATGATTAACAAGAATGTATTACTTGGATTAGGGTTAGTGGTTGGTTTGTCTGGTTGCACCACGGTTGCTGAGTTAACGGGTAATGACTCTGCAACATTAAACCTCAATGCGGCAGCAGATTATAAGTTATTGGTTGAAGATGCAAAGGCACAAAAAGCACTGGATACGACATCTTCTACTTATAAACGTGTGAATGCTGTTTTTGTAAAAATGAAGCCTTTTGCGGATCAAGCAAATAAAACAGGGCAGCAGTTTGACTGGCAGTTAAGTGTGTTGAGATCTGATGAACTCAATGCATTTGTCATGCCAGGCGGAAAAGTGGTGTTCTTCACAGGTATCGTCAATCAGCTTAAATTAACAGATGCTGAAATCGCTGCAATCATGGGTCATGAGATGACGCATGCTTTAGAAGAACACTCTAAACGCGATGCAGGGGCTACTGCAATCACTGATTTTGCTGTGAAGATGGGTAAAACTTATGCAGGTGATAAGTTAGGCTCAATGGGTACGAAAGCGCTGGATATTGGTAGTAAATATGGCGTTGGTCTACCTTACTCACGTAGTTTAGAGTCTTCTGCGGATCGTGGTGGTTTGATGCTTATGGCTAAAGCTGGATATAACCCAGAAGCCGCAATCACAGTATGGCAAAAAATGAACAAAATTGATGGTGGTAGTACCAATGGTGTTCAAAAGTTTACCTCTACGCATCCATCGAATAATGACCGTATTTCAGATTTAAATAAGAGTATGGTTGAAGCCAAGCAAGTTTATAAAGCTGCAATCAAAAAATAATTGAAATGTAGAAGAGATCTAAGCCTGAAGTTATTCAGGCTTTTTCTTGGAAGTAAAAGACTAAAGTCGAAAATGATTTAAGTTAGGTTTTTATATTCAGCTTGTTAGAATATACCTTTTGATACATATTGAGTTTGAACCATGCAAAAGAATATATCCTCAACGATGTTTTATTCTCTGATTTTTGCAATGGGCGGTGCACCAACAATCGCTATGCTCATTATTCAGGCTCAAACCACTGATCCAGCTATTGTTTCTCAAGCTTTGCTTGGGCTGAGTGTAATGATTGCTTGTATACTGGTTCCTATTGTTCTGATTCAAAATGCATTTCTATTTTTTAAACGAAATAATCAGCAGTTGGAACAGAAAATTATTCCTTTAAAAAATATCTATTTGGCTTTGAATGTGCTGTGTTTGGTGTACTGGTTGATGGTACAGTTTTTGTAGGTTTTTTACTTACATAATTAATATGATTTAATGAAAATTATTGATTTATCCTTATGTAACATTTGCATATAATTCACAACGTTTTTATTTGTTCTCTATGGAGTTGATTATAATGAACAATAAATTAATACTTAGTCTTTGCGCTGCGACTGCGATTTCAATTTCTGGATGTACAACCATTGCGGATATGGCAGGTGCAGACTCTGCAACATTGAATTCAAATGCGACGCTGGGTTTTAACAAAACTGTGCAAGAAGCACGTGCAAATAAAACTTTAGACACAACTTCTGCAACATATAAAAAGGTAAATGCGGCATTTATTCGCTTAAAACCTTATGCAGATCAAATGAACCAAACAGGACAACGATTTGATTGGCAGTTGGCTGTGCTTAAGTCAGATCAGATCAATGCTTATGTTGCACCAGGTGGAAAAGTTGTTTTCTATACGGGCATTGTTAACCGACTCAATTTATCTGAGGCTGAAGTGGCTGCTGTTATGGGACATGAAATGACCCATGCTTTAGAAGAGCATTCAAAACAGAAGTTAGGAGCGCAAGCCTTAACCAATCTTGCCGTAAATATTGGTAAATCTTATGCAGGTAGCCAAATTGGTGAACTAGGCAATGCTGCAATTGATTTGGGCAGTCAAGTGGGTGTAGGTTTACCTTATTCACGTAGCTTGGAAAGCCGTGCGGATGAAGGCGGTTTAATGATGATGGCAAAGGCAGGCTATAACCCTCAAGCAGCAATTACTTTATGGGAAAAAATGGCCAAACAAGGTGGTGCTCAAGGTTCTGCTTTGCTTTCCACACACCCATCTGATGCAAACCGTATCAATGCGATGAAAAAGAATCTTGCAGCTGCGATGGCAGTATACAACGCACGCGGTGGAAAATAAGCGTTAGGGACTACAACAGTATATAAGTGAAAAGGATGCCTAGGCATCCTTTTTTAGTTTCTGAATCAGTAACGCGAATGGAGTGGCTATCTACATTAAAGCCTGAACCAAACTAAGGTGCTGGATTAGGTTGTTGTTTATGGATATCTTCGATTTCCGTTAAGATTTCTTCAGACAGATGAAGCTCGAAAGCATGAATATTTTCTTTGAGCTGTGAAAGTTGTGTTGCACCAATAATGGTGCTGCTCACAAAGAATTGCTGTTTAATAAATGCCAATGCCAATTGGGTTAGACTTAAACCGTGTTTTTCAGCAAGTCGCGCATATTGTTCTGTTGCCCAATCACTTTGAGGGTTGGTATAACGGCTAAAACGCGAAAATAAACTAATACGACCATCTGCAGGTCGTGCACCATGACGATATTTTCCTGTCAGGTAGCCAAATGCAAGTGGTGAATAAGCAAGTAAACCAACACTTTCAAACTGTGCAATTTCAGACATACCGACTTCATAGGTGCGATTTAACAAGCTATATGGGTTTTGTACACTGACAATTTTTTCTAACCCCAATTGCTCTGCGAGATGTAAAAATTTTAAGGTGCCCCATGGCGTTTCATTGGACAAGCCAATATGGCCAATACGTCCTTTTTTAACTTCATTTGAAAGCGCTTCTAATGTTTCTGCAAGT
This sequence comes from Acinetobacter sp. Ag2, assembly GCF_001005515.1. Lineage (NCBI taxonomy): Bacteria > Pseudomonadati > Pseudomonadota > Gammaproteobacteria > Moraxellales > Moraxellaceae > Acinetobacter > Acinetobacter sp. Ag2. Next base: position 34,820 of record NZ_LBNA01000044.1, on the reverse strand, counting down.
GGGGTAATGTTTTGAGTCAATGCCGCTTGCTGGTTGCCATAGCCTAAGGTACCGAAGAAGTTTGCAGGTCGCTGTGGCCAATGTAGTTGGTAGAGGTCAATATAATCGGTTTGTAAGCGTTTTAATGAACCATCAATTGCTGAACTAATTTCTGAAGCAATAAATTTTGTATGCCCATCACGGATTTGACTACCGCCTTGCTGTGGTCCAGCGATTTTTGTAGCAATGATGAGTTTGTCGCGTTGACCATTTTGAGCAATCCAATTGCCTATAATGGTTTCTGTTGAACCTTGAGTTTCAGGTTTGGGTGGAACAGGATACATTTCGGCTGTGTCCCAAAAATGAATATTTTGATCAAGTGCATAGGCGAGTTGTTCAAATGCTTCATTCTGAGTATTTTGTTCACCAAAAGTCATGGTTCCTAAACAAATTTCAGGTACCACCAAATCAGAATGACCTAAGCGATTTGATTTCATGTCAGATCCTTTAATGAGAGTTCAATATCTAATGTGAATAATAACGTAAATAAAATTTGATAAGCTGTTGAAATTATTTTTCTAATGACCAAAAGAAGATGAATTTATCTAAAAAATGTATAAGAAAGTATTTATCTTTATCCAATTCACTATTTAAACAGCACAAAGGGGATATGGACAAAAACTGTAGAGTTTAGACTTAAAAAGCAAACTCGAAAGTTTGCTTTTAAACAATATAAAGATGGTGTTATTTTGAGAATTTTGATATTTATCAAAGCCAAAAAATTGGTGATGTTTACTTCTCAAATCAACTTTTAAATTTTATTCATCATCATTGTTATATTCATCTTCAGAGAATTTAGACTCTTCTAAAGACGCATCAAAAATTAAAATTGCTTTACCATCAGTCTCGATCATACCTTGCTCTTCAAGCGTTTTTAATACACGCCCTACCATTTCACGTGAGCAACCTACGATGCGACCAATTTCTTGACGAGTAATACGAATCTGACGACCATTTGGTAAAATCATCGCTTCAGGTTGCGCAGAAAGATCAATCAAGCAACGTGCAATACGACCAGAGACATCAATAAATGCAAGGTCAGTTACTTTACGTGTTGTATTCTTTAAGCGACGAACAAGTTGTGCAAATACTGCATAACTTAAGTCAGGGTATTGTTTACTGATTTCGTGGAAATTGTCATATGAAATCTCTGCGATTTCACATACGTCACGAGTTCTGACTTCGGCTGTACGTTGTGGGTTTTGCTCAAATAAACCCATTTCTCCGAAAAAATCCCCAGGGTTCAAATAGGCAACAACGATTTCACGCTCATCATCTTCGCGTAAAATAATTGAAACTGAACCTTTTAAAATTAAATACAGTGATTTTGACTCTGAACCTGCATCAATGATTGTTGAGCGTTTAGGAAAACGATTGATGTGGGCTCTCTTGAGCAAAGCTTTGACTGACTCAGGTAATTGACCAGGTGACAAAGCATCTGTACTAAGTTGTGCAAAATTAGAAGACATGCTTAAAAATTCCGAATTGGATAATAACTAGATCTTTTGATCTAAATTGAACTCGTCACGTAGAAGCAGTAGAGATGAAATTCCTTATCAACTCATTTTATGCTAGTGTACAGGTACCCTGTAAATTTATAGCTTTTTTTAGGTAGTTGCAATGCAAACTAGCGTTCATTGGTTAGAGAATGTTGCTTTTCAAGCAAATTCAGAAAGTGGTCACCAAATTATTATGGATGGTTCTGCTGAATACGGTGGTGAAAACCGTGGACCACGTCCTATGGAATTGATATTAATGGGACTTGGTGGGTGTGCTTCATTTGATATTGTGACCATTTTAAAGAAATCGAGACAAAATGTAACGGATGTTGTTTGTCAGCTCAAGGCTGAACGTGCAGACACCATTCCAGCAGTATTTACTAAAATACATCTACATTTTGTCGTGACAGGGCATGATGTAAAAGATAAGCAAGTTGCCAAAGCTGTTGAATTATCAGCTGAAAAATATTGTTCGGCGAGTAAAATGTTGTCTGATGGCGGTGTTGAAATCACCCACGATTATGAAATTATCGCTGCTGAATAGCAAAATAAATCTAAAAAAAGCCAATAGTTTTATTGGCTTTTTTTTATTTTTTAGTATTTATAAAACGTGACTAGTGGAGTCAAAATTAAATAAAATAAATTATTACAAAATGTGTATTTTCTCCAAAAAAGCTATTTTTAGTGAGGAAATGGCTTAATTTCGCGATCTATTTGAGCAAATTAGTGGGTTAGAAAAAGCTGTGGATCAACACGTGCATTGTTGAGACTCATTCCCCAATGTAAATGTGGTCCTGTTACTCGTCCTGTTTTACCCACCAAACCAAGCAAATCACCTTGTTGTAATATTTGTCCTTTCTCAACATTTATTTTACTTAGGTGACAGAACATACTAATTAAACCTTGTCCATGATCAATCATGACAGTATTACCATTAAAGAAATAGTTGCCCGTTGCAACCACTTTTCCTGCCGCGGGTGCAATAACTTTTTGTCCAATTGGAGCAGGTATATCTAATCCAGAATGGGGTGCGCGTTCTTCGCCATTGAAAAAACGTTTGCGACCGAATGAATTGCTAAATTTACCTGCAGTTGGTCGGATGAAATTTGGGAAATCTTTCCATTGGGCTGGGCTAAATGTGCTATAGACGTCATTTTGCTCTTTGGCTTCTTGGCTATATCGATCAAGCTGTTGTTGATTTGGATTAACGTAATCCTGATTTTTTACATTTAGCCGTTGCTCAGCATACTTATAGGGTTGCACCTCAATATTGATTGGACCATTTGTGCTTTGCAGTTCTAAGTTGCCAACCTGAGCAGAAAGTGGAATACCAAACACAATATGATTCACCGAATTGGTCCCATCAACAACCAGTACGGGCTTGCCTTGATAACTCACATTCAACACTGTTTTTGGCACAGTAATCACCGCAATACCGCCTGCTCGACGTGAGTCTTGAGGTAGCGCAAAGCTTTGAGTTGTGATCATTAGGCTGCTTAAAATGAGGATTTTTTTGATTGAAAACATAATGCTGATACAAGATTTAATTTTTAGACAGTATCTGAGATTGTCCTAGCAAGCTCAAGCCCATGATTGTTAAATTATCAGCACTCCTGTTGATCGTTTAAACGCTTAGCATTTGTACTTGTGAGCATTTAAACCGACCAACTTTTAAATTGATCAAGCGCTTTCGAGTACAGTTTATAGGTTGGATTGGAGGGAGGATGAATTTGGTATATTTTTACGATCACATGCTAATGATCTAGCATGTGATTTATTAGGGTCTGTGGACAATTCTTCTATGTTTGCGACTAGGTGTGTTTTTTAGGCGATTCTAGGCGCGAAATACGAAATTTAGTCACTCTAAATGATGAGAAACACTGTTTCGCAAGGGAACGACGAAGCGACAAAAAACACGCTAGTCCGCGCTGCGCCTTGCGCTGCAAACAAAGCAGTGCTTTGTTCTTGCTCAGGGTTGTGGTTAAAATTATCTCAGGCTACGTTATGAAACTTAAAAATAGTCTCGCTATTCTCTTCATTTCCTTGCGGAGTATACTCCTCATACCTGCTCAATTTTAACCTACAACGCAAGCCATTTATGAAATGTCCACTGACCCTAAAAGAACTGCTTGGATATTCATTGATTTGCAAATGCAGACCGATAAGGTTTAGCTCGTCTTAATTGGTGCAATACTGAAACCAATACATCTATTTCTTCAGTGGTGTTATAGAACGCAAGTGAAGGGCGTACAGTCCGTTCGACACCAAAACGGCGTAAAATTGGTTGTGCGCAATGATGTCCCGTTCGTACAGCAACTCCATGCTGATTTAAAACTTTCCCTACCTCTTCAGTTTCATAACCTGCAAGGGTAAAAGACATCACACTGGCTTTATTTAAGGCTGTACCAATTAAACGTAAACCAGAAACACTTTGAAGTGCATGTTGACCGTACTCCAGTAAATCATGCTCATAGCGTGCGATGTTGTGGATGCCGATTCTTTCTATATATTCCAAAGCAGCGCCCAAGCCAACAGCATCAGCGATGTTTCCAGTACCAGCTTCGAATTTATTTGGAGCAGGCTGATAGATCACATGTTCAAAGGTGACATCCTGAATCATATTGCCGCCACCTTCCCAAACGGGCATGCTGTCGAGTAATTCTGATTTGGCATAAACAGCGCCGATCCCTGTAGGTCCAAAAACTTTGTGCCCAGAGAATACAAAGAAGTCAGCGTCTAAGCTACTCACATTGGTTGGAACATGAGAAACCGATTGCGCGCCATCAATTAAGACCCGTACACCAGCAGCATGTGCTAAAGCGATAATTTCTTGAGTTGGCGTCACCGTACCAAGTGCATTGGATACTTGAGTGATTGAAACAAGCTTAGTCTTTGGATTGAGGAGTTTGATAAATTCATCAATCTGAATCTGACCCGTATCATCGACAGGGATTACCCGCAGCTTAGCACCACTTTCTTGAGTCAGTTGGTACCAGGGGACAATATTGGCATGATGTTCCAAATGCGAGACAATGATTTCATCTCCCGCTTGAATATTTTGTTTTCCCCATGATTTTGCAATTAAATTAATGCCTTCGGTTGTGCCTCGGACAAAAACAATATTTTTAGCAGAAGCTGCACCGATAAAGCGAGCAACCACATCACGTGCATGTTCATAGGCATCACTGGCACGTGCTGCGAGTTCGTGTGCAGCACGGTGAATATTCGAATTTTCATGCTGGTAAAAATAAGAAATTCGATCAATAACTGCCTGTGGTTTATGGGTGGTTGCTGCATTATCCAACCAGATCAAAGGCTGACCATTGACACGCTCTTGCAAAATTGGAAAGTCTTTTCGAATTTGCAGAATATCCAATGGCTGATAATTTTGACTCTGAGTGGGTATTTGCTTATCTGAATGTGGACGAACAGATTCAATTGTGGGTGATTGAAGAAAGTAATAGCCTGATTCAGACGTCGCAGGTTTGTCATTACGATCTTCTATCGTGCTTTTTAGATGATGGTCATTTGTCACATGATAATCATCAAAGGCATAGGGATTTTTAACTCCTTTTGTTTGGCTGATGTTGTGTTGTAGATTTTCAGCATCAACACTTTCATTTTGAGCGAAATCCAAAAAATAAAAAGCGGATTGTGATGGTGTTGCGGATGTTGCTGGCGGAGTAGAGGGGAGTGCAGACGTTGAATTTAAGGCTAAATTCCAATCAGGTGTGACCGTGAATGGGTCTGGCGTATTCGCTCCTCCAATAATTGGCGCCGAAGATAGAATGCGACGTTCAGGATGATCTGTCGTAGGTTCTACATAATGTTGCGTAGATTTCGGGTTTAAATGAGCTTGTTGCACAATAGCAGGGATACGACCTGATAAAGCTGCTATTGGATCTTTTGGCTGTGGTGTATGGCTCTGCCCGAGCACTTGATCAGGCAGCTCAAAATTCAAAGCTTGTTTTTTTTGCTGTGGTAATGCCGCAAACAATTCATTTGCCAACTGGGTAATCACAGATTCATGGATTGGTGCATCTTGTGTTGCAGCAGATGAATTATTTGTAGGTTGTTGGATAGTCATGGTATTTATCTACCTCCACATCTTCAAGTACAGCAAGCGCATCATCTGTAAGCACAGCAAGTGAGCAATATAACGAAATTAAATATGAAGCAATGGCATTGCGATTGATGCCCATAAAGCGGACTGAAAGTCCTGGTGCTTGTTCACCCGCAAGACCAGGTTGGAATAGTCCGACGACACCTTGACGTTTTTCTCCGACACGTAACAGGATGATTTTGGTTTTGCCGTCTTCCACTGGGATTTTATTGGAAGGAATTAACGGAATACCACGCCATGTAATAAATTGAGAACCAAACAAGCTGACAGTCGGTGGTGGTACGCCACGGCGAGTACATTCACGACCAAATGCAGCAATTGCATCAGGATGCGCCAAGAAAAAACCTGGTTCTTTCCAAACCTTGCGTAATAGGTCATCCAAATCATCGGGTGTTGGGGCGCCTGTCAAGGTTGAAAGGCGTTGTTCATCTGCAACACTCGCTAATAGCCCGTATTCAGGGTTATTGATCAACTCACTTTCTTGGCGCTCTTTAATCGTTTCTATAGTCAGGCGTAATTGTTCTTTAATTTGATCGTGAGGGCTACTGTATAAGTCTGAAACACGGGTATGAATATCGAGTACGGTTGAAACCCCATTTAAAAAATATTCACGAGGATTAAGCTCATAATCCACAAAGGTTTGTGGAAGTGTCGCTTCATCACGTTGGGTGCAGGCAACTTGAATATCATCTGTATTGCTGACTTTGTTGACTCGGTAAATACCAGCTTCTACAGGTGTCCATTGTAATAAATGCGTTAGCCATCGTGGCGTAATTGTTGAAAGTTGAGGAACGGTTTTGGTTGCATTTGCCAGTTGGCGAGCAGCCTGATCATTGAGTGCTTGGCGTGTGACTTCTTGGTTCTTAGCCATGTTTTAATCCTTGGTGATATGAATTGATGGTTGATTACAATTTGTTTAAGGTGTCTATTGTTATCATCTCCAGTAAAATCAGAGTGCTGTTATGAATGCTTCATATTTTGAATTTTTTAAAATATGTATAAGGAATAACTTCGAAAGCTATTCTTGGCGCCAAGGCAATCCATGAAAGCGCCAACCGTTGAATACCCCGCGATGATTGTTTTCATCCAAGTCACCTTCAAAGCCTTGTTCAATGTTATAAATATTTTCAAAACCAGCATTGAAAGCGACATTGGCTGCCGCTGCGGAACGTTTACCACTTCGGCACAGTAAAAGAATGATTTTATCTTTGCCCACTTTGCTTTCGAGTTCTTTGGCAAAACGCGGATTACGGTTTAATGCAGTTCCAGTAGCCCAGGGGATGTGAATGGTACCTTCAACAAAACCGACAAATTTTCGTTCTTCATTGGTGCGAACATCGACAATTTCGACATGACCAGCTTGATACAATGCCCAAGCTTCGTGCGGTAAAATCGTACCTGTAAACTCTAAATAATGGTCTTCAACACGTTGTTGCGCTTGTTCAAAAATCTTTTCAATTTGTGCTTGAGTTAATTCGTTAAAATGTTGTTGGTTTAAACTGGTCATTTCAATTGCCTTTCTTCTGACTTAAATTTGTATTTAAGCTTTGATGTATCAGATGTATTGATAACAACTATAAACATTTTGTATATTCTATAAATTAATAAAAAATGGATTGCTTATTCTTATTTTGAAATAAAGATTGAATTATTTTTTACAGATATGCTTATATGAATTATGTTTATCTACCATATTGTGAATAAAATAGTATTTAGATGAATAATAAAATTTCATGTGAGGTTTTTTAGATCATGGAACGTCTTTTAGGTAGGTAAACATATGACCCAATGGAATATCCAAAATATTGTGGATGAGTTACAAGAAGCTCGGAATGAATGGCGCACCCAACGTAAAAGTCTCAAAGACTTTGGAGGGAGGGAATTACCGTCAAAAGACGAAATTAAGAAGATTATGAATGACCTATGTGGCATTTTATTCCCTATGCGTTTGGGACCACATGATTTACGACAACAAAGTGAAAATTTTTATATTGCACATACACTTGAAAAAACTTTGCATTCCTTACTTGAGCAAGTCAAACTCAATTTAACCTATGATTATAAATATAAAAAACATAATGAAAATGCAGATGTCATTGACGTGTTGGCGCAAAGTATTGTCAGTGAATTTGCGCAAAAACTGCCTGATATACGCCGTATTTTGGATACAGATGTGATAGCTGCTTATGATGGTGATCCTGCGGCACGTAGTGTGGATGAGGTGTTGCTATGTTATCCGGGAATTTTGGCAATCATTTATCATCGTGTTGCCCACGAATTTTATAAAAAAGATTTATCTCTATTGGCACGTTTAATTGCTGAAATTGCGCATTCAAAAACAGGAATCGACATTCATCCAGGCGCACAAATTGAACAAGGTTTCTTCATCGATCATGGTACAGGTGTGGTGATTGGAGAAACGTGTATTATTGGAAAAAATGTCCGAATTTATCAAGCAGTCACTTTGGGTGCTAAGCGTTTTGAAGTCGATGATAGTGGACGTTTGCAGAAAGAATATGCCCGTCATCCAATTGTTGAAGACAATGTGGTGATTTATGCAGGTGCGACCATTCTTGGACGTATCACGATCGGTCAAGGCGCCGTGATTGGTGGTAACGTGTGGATTACTCAAAGTGTTGCTGCAAATAGTGCGGTTTCGCAGAGTTCGGCAACCAAGACAGAAGTATAGCCAATCTCATCGTATTTATGATGATCTTGATTGAGATTCTATAGTTCAACGCTGATTATCGATACAAGTGATTCGATTTAAATCATTCCTATTCAAAAAGCTTGATGCTTTTATACAAATTATTAGTTATTACAAGCTCTTGGAGAATGACTTTTTTGCATTTTTGAATCGCCGATTTTCTTTCTATTGTGAGGCGACATGGATGTTGCCATGTTGAGCGAGTGTATATGAGCAAAAACAAAGCACTGCTTGTTTGCAGCACAAGAATGCTATTCAAGAAAGAATGGATAAGCAAAGAGAAGCATTGATTTTATTGATCACAAGAAATTATATTTTTACTGTATGGGCTTTTTAAGCAGATTGACTATATTTGCTAAGACAAAGGAATAATGTAATAAGTTTGAGCATTGATCACGATGAGATCATTGCTAACGCGATAAATCTGTGCTGCTTCAAGCGGCAGTTTAAACTGTATTGTTTTGCCATGTTGCTGAATTTCAAATACATCATAGCCAATCGGTGTAAACCAAAAAATATAGTGATTTCCTGAGCCTTGGACATCATCAATACTTTGATATTTTAGGTATTTATCGTTTGAAATTATTGGTTTAGGGGCTTTCTTACATTCAGGTAACTCAATCGAATGTTCTAATTTTGGAAGAAATCTGGAAAAATCTTGACTAAAAATATAGTTTTTTGAGGTTTTTATGAGTTGTGTTTCTTCATCAATCACTTGATAACACTCGGCTTGCTGCTGTTGTAAGTATTGTTTTAACTTTGCAATCATCGCTAAATTAAATGGTTCTGCAGGTTGAACTCGATAATTATTGGGTGAAAAGTTACGTTGTGGTTGTTCAGGCTGAGTTCTAAAAATATCTATTATATTTTGAATAAAAGATTGTTCCTGCTGTTTTTGCTCTTGTTTGACTTTCTCGGCTTCTTTTTCTGAGACATATTGAGGGTCGAAATAAACCATGATGTCATGTTCTGAAACTTTTTTTTGATAAGTTTTTTCCTGTACCATTTGCTCCAATAGTGCATAAGCAAATTGATCATAAGAAAAGGTACTTAGTTGAGTAAAAGTTTGGGTCTGCGCATTGAAAAGATAAGCTTGAGTGGACGACTGATAATCGGCTTGAAAAATTCTTATAGTCACTAAAAATTGATTTTGACCTAAATATTCAATTTGTTGGATCAACTGCCGGGGTGAAGACGAGACAAAATATGCCGGAAGCTGTTGATGGGTACGTAAATCATAACTACAAATTTTTAAATCCCGTTTGGGTTGATTGACTCTTTCAAATATCGAACAATCATACACAATAAAATTTTCATTCAAAACTTTTAAGATTGTGTCAGCAGGCGATTCAAACCATTTAAATTCTAGATCTGATGTTTCAGGTGTTAATTCTTGAATATGTTTATGTGGAAATTTATCGCTGTTCGGCGATTGATAGCCACAAGCATTTAACATGCTTATAGTGAATAGTACCGACAATAATTTACTGAAATTCAACATTGTTATTGTTCTAAAAAATCTTAATAGTGCTTACTCTAAAGCATATCGTTGAAAATACAAACGCTTAAAGGTCATACGCAATATTTTTGCTTAAATTGACTTGAAAAAGATAAATTTAGCACAAATATTAATACTGAAATATATCCTGAATATTTTAGTAAGTTTTTGAAAAACATATAAATTATTTTTTAAATTTAGTTGAAATCTATAAAACTGTTCCCATCTATTATTCAAGTACAAATTTGTTGTGAGGAATAACAAGAATGCGATTTGAAAAATTTACGAACCGCTTACAGCAAGCTTTATCAGATGCACAATCTCAGGCAATGGGTAATGACAATACCGCCATTGAAGGTATTCACATTCTTTCAGTGTTATTGGATGAACCTTCAAACCTGAGTCTGTTACAACAGGCGGGTGCAAATATCCCTGAGTTAAAAGCAAAGTTGCAGAAAGCGTTGGCGGATGCGCCAAAAATTGGAACACCAACTGGAGATATCAACCTCAATCCTGAGGCTGTTCGAGCATTGAATTTAGCAGACAGCTTTGCCCAAAAAGCAGGTGATGAGTTCTTATCTACAGATTGGGTCATCTTGGCATTGGCTGAAACAGGTGCAACCAAAACATTATTAACTGGCGTAGGTGTGACCACTGAAAAACTACGCAAAGCGATTGAAAATATTCGAGGGGGTGAACAAGTGATGGCAAATAACCATGAGGATCAACGAGATTCACTCAATAAATATACAATTGATCTAACTGCTCGTGCTGCAGAAGGAAAACTTGACCCTGTGATTGGTCGTGATGAGGAAATTCGTCGTACCATTCAAGTATTGTCACGTCGTACCAAAAATAATCCAGTGCTTATTGGTGAGCCGGGTGTCGGTAAAACTGCGATTGTCGAAGGTTTGGCGCAACGTATTATCAATGGTGAAGTACCAGAAGGTTTAAAAGGCAAACGTGTCTTGTCCTTAGACCTGGGTTCATTATTGGCTGGTGCGAAATATCGTGGTGAGTTTGAAGAGCGTTTAAAAGCTGTTTTAAAAGATCTCGCGAAATTTGATGGTGAAATCATCCTGTTTATCGATGAACTACATACGCTCGTGGGTGCGGGTAAAGGTGATGGCGCAATGGACGCTGGGAATATGCTAAAACCTGCGTTAGCACGTGGTGAGTTACGTTGCGTAGGTGCAACGACTTTGGATGAGTACCGTCAATTTATTGAAAAAGATGCTGCGCTTGAACGTCGTTTCCAAAAAGTATTGGTAGATGAACCAAGTGTGGAAGATACCATCGCAATCTTACGTGGTTTAAAAGATAAATATGCGACCCATCATGGAGTGCAAATTCTTGACTCCGCGATTATTGCTGCAGCGAAAATGTCGCATCGCTATATTACAGATCGTCAATTGCCAGACAAAGCGATTGATTTGATTGATGAAGCGGCATCGCGTATTAAAATGGAAATTGACTCTAAGCCAGAAGCACTAGATCGTTTAGACCGTCGTTTAATCCAGTTGAAGATGCAATTGGAAGCGGTTAAGAAGGATGCGGATTCAGTCAGTAAGGCTGAAGTTGAGCATTTGGAAAAACAAATTGCTGAAGTTCAGAAAGAATACAGTGATTTGGAAGAAGTTTGGATTGCAGAAAAACGTTTGGTTGACGGCACTAATCAGGCGCAAATTGAACTTGATAAAGCTCGCACAGCGTTTGAAAAAGCGCAACGTGAAGGTGACTTGGCTGAAGCAAGCCGTTTGCAATATGGTGTGATTCCAGAGTTGCAAAAACGCTTGAATGAAGAAGAAGTTGCGGAAGTGAATGAAGAGCCAAAACTGATTCGTACCAAAGTGACTGAAAACGAAATTGCAGAAGTTGTCAGTGCTGCAACAGGTATACCAGTGTCCAAAATGCTACAAGGTGAACGTGAGAAACTGCTTCATATGGAAGACTTCTTGCATAACCGTGTCGTTGGTCAGGATGAGGCTGTTGTGGCAGTCGCAAATGCGGTGCGCCGTTCACGTGCCGGTCTTTCCGATCCGAATCGCCCAAGTGGGTCATTCTTGTTCCTTGGACCGACAGGTGTGGGTAAAACCGAGCTTACCAAAGCTTTAGGCAACTTTTTATTTGACAGTGATGATGCGATCATTCGAATTGACATGTCAGAATTTATGGAAAAGCATTCGGTCAGTCGTTTAGTTGGTGCGCCTCCAGGCTATGTCGGATACGAAGAAGGCGGTGTATTGACTGAAGCTGTACGTCGTAAGCCATATAGCGTGGTGTTGTTTGATGAGGTGGAAAAAGCACATCCAGATGTATTTAACATCTTATTGCAGGTGCTTGATGATGGGCGTTTGACAGATTCTCAAGGTCGTGTGATCGACTTTAAGAATACGGTTATCGTGATGACGTCTAACTTAGGTTCAAGTGATGTTCGTGAGTTGGGTGAAGGTGCAAGCGATGAAGATGTTCGAGCAACAGTGATGAATGCCGTTTCTCAGCATTTCCGTCCAGAATTCATCAACCGTATAGATGAATTGGTGGTGTTCCACTCATTGAAAAAATCGCAGATTCGAGGCATTGCGGATATTCAATTAGATCGTTTACGCGCACGTTTAGCTGAACGTGATATTCGTTTAAATGTTGATGATCAAGCGTTTGACATTCTGATCGATGCTGGTTTTGATCCTGTATATGGTGCGCGTCCACTCAAACGTGCAATCCAACAGCAGGTTGAGAACCCATTGGCGCAAAAAATCTTGTCAGGTGTATTTACAGCGGGTGATACCATCTTGATCAGTGCTGAAAATGGTGAGCTTGATTTTGGGAAATTAAAACTCAGCTAATCGAGTCATGTACCAAAGATAAAAAACCAACCGTTATAAGACGGTTGGTTTTTTTATGTTATAAGAAATCTATATATCAACGGCGAATATTCAATGAATAAAAAAACTTATATCCTATTATTTTCAATTTTATGTTTTAACCCTTTGGCACAAGCCTTACCTGAAAGAACATTTGAAGAAATGATCAAACGATCAGAACAGGGGGATCCAGAAGCAATGTATCAATATGCTGACTTTTTATTACATCGCGAAGATGAGGCATCCCAAAAAAACGGGGCAGCATTGATGCTAAAGTCGGCTCAAGGAGGGTTTTGGCTAGCATTTTCAGTTGTTGGTGATTTCTTTAAATATGGTTTTACGGTCAAGCAAGATCCTTCCAAAGCTGTAGAGTGGTATAAAAAATCAGCAGAACAGGATGATCCAGCAGGACAGAATAATTTAGGGCTTGCTTACTATACAGGTGAGGGCATATCGCAAAATAAAGCCTTGGCTGCAAAATGGTATCAGAAATCTGCTGAACAAGGCGATGCCAATGCACAACGTAATCTTGCCCTCATGAATCTATATGGGGATGGAATAACAAAAAATGAAAAGCAAGCATTTCAATGGATGTTGAAATCTGCTGAGCAGGGCGATGAGGATGCTCAAAACAGTGTTGGGCAGATGTATCTGGAAGGTAAGGGTGTTGCTGCAAACGTAACGTTGGCAGTGCAATGGTTGAAGCGTTCTGAAGCACAAGGTAACCGTTATGCACACCAGCAGTTATGGGAAATGTGTAATGCAGGCAGAATTACAGCGGAATGTGTTGATTAGTTCTGTTTGAACCCATTTCAGCCAGTAAGCGGGCTTATTTAACAGATAAGCCTAATCTGTTTTACCTATTATCGGGTTTTCTGATCGTTTGATTGCAACATTTGTTAAAAATTGATAATTTTTAGACAGGAATAATAAGAAAGGGAAGTTGATCATGACGATCAAAATAAAGGAAAAATCTGATTATTTAAAGCTACTGACGATGTTGTTAATGGCACTGGGTTCGGCTGAGATATTGGCAAATCAATTGGATGACCAAGATCTTGCAGAACAGTCTGTAGGTGTAGTAAAGCTTTCGCCGATTATTATTCAAGCCGTTAAACAGGATGCTCAACAATCTGTAGATGAGCAAAAAGATTTACATCATAAGATCGCGCAACAACAAGCAGATGCAGCAAAAAAGGATGAAATATATTCTACTGTATTGACTGATTTTGAGTGGCAAAAAAAAGACCCTGATCCGAATAAACCGGGGGATAAATATATTACCCCATTAGAAAAATATAAAATTATCGATATTGGATTTAACCCTTATCAACGCCACGATGTTCGTATCACAACACAAGATCGGGTGACCTTGTATATTGGTCATGAAGTTGACCCCGTGGCGTATAAATAGCGAGAAAAAAATTAAACAGGGAAGTGTTTAATTTTCCAAGCTCTGTGGATTTTTTGATTACGTTTAAAATCTAAACCAATGGTTTCATTGCTGATTTCTTGCACATCAAACATAGCCTCAATTTCTTCATCCATCTCAAAACCACGATAGTTATTTGAGAAATATAAAGTCCCTTCGGTCGTTAAGCGGTTCATTGCTCGTTTAAGTAATGAGATATGATCACGTTGAACATCGAATGTACCGTAGAATTTTTTTGAGTTAGAGAAAGTTGGAGGATCAATAAAGATCAAGTCATATTGTTCATGACCCTCTTTGAGCCATTCAAAACAATCGCTTGAGAAAAATTGGTGTTGTTCATCAGCATGATCTACGGTCAGACCATTCAGTACAAAGTTTTCTTTAGACCAGTTTAAGTAAGTATTGGATAAGTCCACACTGGTTGTACTAGCAGCACCCCCTAAAGCGGCATGCAAACTTGCAGTCGAGGTGTAGCTGTATAGGTTAAGGAAATGTTTGCCTTTGGCTTCTGCTGCGATGCGTAAGCGCATTTGACGATGGTCTAAGAATAATCCTGTATCTAAATAATCAGTTAAATTGACCAGAATTTTAGCTTTACCTTCCTGAACGATAAAGCGTTTAGACGCAGTACTTTGTTTGGTGTACTGCGCTTTACCTTCTTGACGCGCACGGGTTTTGATAAAAATTGCATCACGACCTAAACCTGTTACCGCACGGATCGAGGCTAAAGCAAGATTAAAACGCTTTTTGGCTTTTTCAGGATCAATTGATTTCGGTGGCGCATATTCTTGGACATGCAAACGATCACCATAAAGGTCAACTGCAACATTAAAATCAGGTAGATCCGCATCGTAAAGTCTTAAGCAATAAATATTTTCTTTGACTGCCCATTTCTTTAAAGCTTGCATGTTTTTTTGCAAACGGTTGGTAAAGTCTTCAGCACCTTCAATCTTTTCAAATTGTTGAGGTTGCCAATCTGCAAGGAAGGGCTTACTGACTGTTGCTGGTTTAATATCACCAAAACGAACATAAATCGGTAATTTACCATTCATCAAACGTAAAATCTGTGGATTGTTGAAAGCCAATACATCAGCTTGTTCAACTGCTGCAGCTATAACAGCTGCATATTGATTTGGGAAATTCTTTTGTAAAAGCGCAGATAGACCTAAATATAATGCTCGATTTGAAGCTTTATCTCCCAAACGCTCACCATAAGGAGGGTTGGTGACAACAAAGGATGTTTTACCTTCAGCATGGAAGTCTGGCCAATCTGCTAATGTACGTTCTTCGATTTGAATTTGATCGAGTTGCTGTTCAAAACCTGCCGCAATAATATTTTGCTTGGTGGCTTTTACAGCTTCCCAATCTGCATCATAAGCATAGAATTTTGGTAAAGGTTGTTGTAATGCAGCTTGATGACGGTCTGCGGCTTCAGCTTTGATCGACATCCAGAGTTCATGGTCATGCCCATTCCAACCATTGAAACCAAAACGACGGATTAAACCTGGCGCACGGTCAGTCAGAATCATTAGTGATTCAATGATAAACGTACCTGAACCACACATTGGGTCAAGTATGATTTCTGGGTGACGTTCTTTCAATTTGGCTTTTTGTAAGATGGCTGCGGCTAAATTCTCTTTAATCGGTGCATCGGTCATGTAACGGCGATAGCCACGCTTATGTAGAGAATCGCCAGATAAGTCTAGGCAGTAGGTATGTTCAGTTTTGCCTGCAAGTACATATAAGGTAATTTCAGGTTGCTTAATATCAATGCTTGGGCGTTTACCCACTGCTTCCATGAAAGAATCAACCACGCCATCTTTGACACGTAAGGTCGCGAATTGAGTATTGACCTTGATATCACGTTCAACGTGTAGGCGAATGGCAAAAGTACTTTGTGGTGCAAAAATTAACGACCAATCAAAGTTGATCGCACCTTCATAAAGTTCTTCAGCAACGTCACGTGCATCATGCGTAAATTCAAGTTCATGTGTATGAATAGGCGTGAGCACACGTGAAGCAAGGCGTGACCACATACAAATACGGTAAGCATCTTCAAGTTTACCCTTAAAGACCAAACGTCCAGGAAATTTTTCAATATTATGAATCCCTAAACCTTGAATTTCTTCTTGCAGTAAGGTTTCTAGTCCATCTGCACAGGTAACCCAATATGTAGAAAGACGCGGTTTCGAATTCATGAATATTTCCAAAGACATTAAAGCAATCGCATATTTTAGCGTATTTTGATGACGAAAACTTGTGGATTGTGCCAAGAAGATCGAATTTTTCCAAAAACCTTAAAATTCTTTCAAAGATTGTGGTGATTTGCTTGAAATATATTCAAATATCCATATCTAACCAAGATCAAATCAAGAAATTTAAAAAAATGCTGAGTCTTATTCTTTCAATGTTCATTTTTTCACTTTCGATGTCCATATCGCCAGGACCTGTAAATTTAACCATTTTAACCAGCAGTATGAATTATGGCGCTAAACGCAGCTTTGGTTTTATTTCAGGCGCAACAATTGGCTTTACTTTGCTATTGGCATCAGTCTGTTTTGGTCTATATCAAATCATCGTGGTTTATCCTTTGCTATTGGATATTATTACTGTATTGGGTACAGTTTTACTGTTATGGATTGGGCTAAATATTCTGCGCGCAGAAGGCACAACGATTTCTACCCAAAGCCATGCTCAAACTAAAATTCCCACATTTATGCAAGGTGCATTGATGCAGTGGCTTAATCCAAAAGCATGGATTGCGGCTGTAGCAGGTACGGGTTTGTTTTCAACAGGTCAAATCGAAAATGCTTTGCTGATTTTTGTGCTGATTTATTTTGTGGTGTGTTATTTATCATTAGTGCTGTGGGGAGTTGTGGGGCAAAAATTAGCAAACTTTTTAAACACAGGAAATCGCGCACGAATTTTTAATGTAGCGATGGGATTGGTACTTATTTTTATCTCAATAGAAATGTGTTGGACATATTTTTATCATTCACCTGCTTTATAAGATCATTATCTAGAGAGCTTGGACATGTCAGCTGAATTTTATGTCACCTTTCAGCCTGAAGATTGGTATCGAATAAATCGCCAATCGGTGATTCAAATCGCTCAGCAATTGCAGAGCTATCAATTCCTCCAATCAAATATTGTTTATTTAAAAGCAACCACAGTGACAGAAAATGCATGGGAATATGATGTTCGTTTGATTTTTGAAGCATCCCAAATTCTATTGGAAATATCTGCAATGAATGATCAACTCAGACAAGAAATAAAAGCTTTTTTGGCTTTATTCGGTCAACATGTTCAGGTTGATGTGATCGATGACGATGGAGAGCAAACAACGTGGTAACTTGGAATTCATCAGTGAACAAAATAATTAACCTGTCATGCTAAAACAAAAGCAAGTCTTTGAAGTATTGATTGATTGGTATACACCTGAGAATGGTGGACGTCAGCATATCCCACAACATGGTGTTTATTACTGTACAACAGAGATTTTGCACAAGCATAAGATCAATACTTGGAGTATTGCGCTTAAAATGAATGCAATGTCTCCTTATGAAGCAGAAATGTGGTTTTTGTTTGATCATGATGAACGTCATATACACATTGGGCAATTATTCAATTTATTGGAAGGACCTAGATGTGTCGGTCAAATCATGATTCAACGACTTAAAGATTCTGATTGATTGAACTTTTTAAAAGATGACAGCTGTTAGAATTTAAAATTGGTATATAAATTGCTTAGTTATTCATCGTATTGGTCAGTGTGCTGATGTTAAAAAATTAAATGAATACAGGGGATTTTTATGCAACCAGTCAATAACAATCGATTTATTGCACATGCAGATGCATTTTCAATTGGAACACTCATTTTAACCAGACTTAGACGTGTAACAGGGCGCGTCATAGATGTGATGTATTTGGTTGACAATAAAAGCTATGCGCAGTATGTCATTGATATATCTTTAGCAACTCAAGATGCTGAGCTCAATCGACATGCTTTACGTTTACAGCATTTACTTGATCAAGAACAACCAGATTTAGATACAACCGTTGACCGGATAGAACAGGGTTCAGCATCTGAAGAAGGCTATGTTTCTGGTGCAACGGAAGAAGAAATATATCGTGCACAAGTTTCTCATCACTATATTGGTGCATTGAGATAATACAAAATTAAAAGCTTTAAGTATAAAGATGGTCGGGCTTAAAGCTTTACGCATTTGAAACAGTAAATATCCCATTCAACTTATAAGCTGATAAAAATCATAATAATCATAGAGTATAGACTTTGAGTTATAGTAAGTTTAATACGGAAATCAGCAAATATTTAAAAAGACATCAAATGATTTATTCAGGTACAGCAGATGAATCATTCGCTCAAACAGCGCGACGTTTGGCAGATTATAAACTGGCAAAAGATGCAGTTTTTCGACAATGGTTGGACAATAAAAAGTTTAAAGAATTGATTTCGTGCGCACATGGTCGTTGGTATCCTTATGAGGAATTTACATTACCACTAGCACAGTATTTTGCAGAGCAACATGATTTAGCTCATTTAAAATTTTTGTGTGAACATGAAATCCGTTTTCGACTAGAAGATACGCTGAATTGTCTAAAACGAGTCAAAGAATTTGATACGGCATTAACAAATAGCCAAATATTGGAATATGACCTAACCCATGTAGATCCTGAAAAATATCATCCGATTCAGGAGTTGTTTAAATGGCGAGATAAAGCACTGAATAGATTAGACAGTTATCTTGAACTTTTAAAAGATCAATCCGACCAAGACTATATTGAACTGATCAGACAATTAAAACAAAAGCTATTGCAAATGGATGTGAAGCAGTCTGATTTGAAATTGATCAAATTTAAAATTTGATCAATATTTTTAGCGTTATTTGCCCAAAACTTCGTCTGCCAAAGAAAAGGAAAATCTGTATAATACGTTAACTTAACCTCTAAGGAATCTCTCATGCACTTGGCGGCATTGCATACACCGAGCCAGATTCAACTCAATAATGATGGAAACTTAAAGCATTTCCTGACCATCGAAGGTCTTTCTAAAGAAACCCTCACTAAAATTCTAGATACAGCCCATTCTTTTATAAATGATCAAAATCAACTGATAACGACACCGCTTTTAGAAGGTCGTACAGTGATGAATCTGTTTTTTGAAAACTCAACTCGTACCCGTACCACTTTTGAAGCTGCTGCAAAGCGCTTGTCAGCCAATGTACTGAATATTGATATTGCACGTTCAAGTACTTCAAAAGGTGAAACATTACGTGACACACTTTGGAATTTAGAAGCAATGGCAGCTGATATTTTCGTGGTGCGTCATTCTTCTTCAGGTGCTGCTCACTTTATCGCAGAAACTGTATGTCCTCATGTTGCTATTATCAATGCAGGTGATGGACGTCATGCACATCCAACTCAAGCAATGTTGGATATGTTGACCATTCGCCGTGAAACTAAAAAGAATTTTGAAGATATTAGCCTCGCAATTATTGGCGATATTAAACATTCTCGTGTGGCTCGTTCAGACATTGCTGCTTTACAAACGCTCGGCTGTAAAGATATCCGTGTCATTGCCCCAAACACATTATTGCCTCATGGTTTTGATGAATATGGTGAAGGTGTACGTCTATTCAATAAAATGGATGAAGGGGTTAAAGATTGCGATGTGATCATTACCTTACGTATTCAAAATGAACGTATTGATTCACCCGCTTTGTCTTCACAAGCTGAGTTTTACAAAATGTATGGTTTGAACAAAGAACGCCTTGCTTTGGCAAAACCAGATTGTATCGTGATGCATCCTGGACCTATGAATCGTGGTGTAGAAATTGATTCCAGCATTGCGGATGGGGATCAATCGGTGATTCTTCATCAAGTGACCAACGGTATTGCAGTTCGTATGGCTGTTTTGGCGCTGGCAATGCAAGGTCAGTTGCAGGAAAAAGGTTTATTAGACGCGATTGCAGTTTAAGGTAGAGGATAAAGTCATGAGTATTGTAAAAATTGAAAATGTACGTGTCTTAGACCCCATCAACAAAACTGACCGCCTACAAACTGTTTATCTGAAAGATGGAAAACTTGTAGAGTCCTCGAATGACGTTGTCGAAAGCATTGATGGGCAAGGGAAGTGGTTGATGCCGACTATGGTGGATCTTTGCGCGCGTTTACGTGAGCCGGGTCAACAACAGCATGGAACACTAAAGTCAGAAGGTAAAGCTGCTCGTGAAAATGGCATTTTACATGTGTTCACGCCACCTGACTCCCAACCGATTGTGCAAGATAACGGCGCTTTAATTCATGGTTTGGTTGAAAAAGCCATGTTGGATGGCGGTATCCACTTACAGGTGATTGGCGCACAAACACAAGGTCTAAACGGAAAACAGCCTGCCAATATGGCGGGGTTGAAAAAGGGTGGCTGTACAGCTGTTTCAAATGCCTATGCGACCTTTGAAAATGATGATGTGGTACTTCGTACACTGGAGTACGCCGCGGGTTTGGATATGACCGTTGTGTTCTATCCTGAAGAGCATCAAATTGCCAAAGACGGATGTGTACACGAAGGTTTTGTCGCCTCACGTCAAGGTTTACCAATGATTCCTGCGCTTGCAGAGACAATTGCTATTGCAAAATATTTATTAATGATTGAAGCCACAGGCGTTAAAGCGCATTTTGGCTTACTTTCGAGTGGCGCATCTGTCGATTTGATCAAAATCGCAAAGCAGAAAGGTTTGCCAGTCACAGCGGATGTTGCCATGCATCAACTGCATTTAACTGATCAATTGATTGATGGTTTTAATTCTCTTGCGCATGTACGCCCACCTTTACGTGCTGAACAAGATAAGGAATTACTTCGTAAGGGAGTAAAAGAGGGCATTATTGATGCGATTTGTACGCATCATGAACCTTTAAGTGGCTCGGCTAAATTAGCACCATTTGCTGAAACTTTGCCCGGTATCAGTGCATTTGATACCTATGTGTCTTTTGGCGTTCAATTGGTTCGTGAAGGTTTATTTGAACCTTTAGAATGGGTTGAAAAAGTGACATCTGCACCTGCAAAAGTTGCCAACATGACTGAACGTTGGGTGAAAGAATCAGGTTGGGCATTGGTTGATCCAGACATGGAATGGACAGTGAGCAAAGACAACATTTATTCAAATGGGAAAAATACACCACTAATTAATCAAAAAATGTTGGGTAAAGTTGTTGCTACGTTTATCGCTTAATATAGGAAAGTGTTCACTTCTATTGAGTTTAAAAAGCCAGCATAAGCTGGCTTTTTTTATAGATATAAAACATTTATTGCTACAAAAAGATATTATAAATATCAAAAATTAACCACTAGAATAAAAAACGATCAATAAGTGATTCTAATGCGACAAACACAACAATGATATAGGAGTGTCCAGAATTATGAATATTATTGAGCTTTTAAAACAACAAGTGACAACAAAAGTTTTACAACATGATCAACAGTTTCAAGATGAAAAAATCGGTGCGTTAAGCGCATTTTTTCCCATCCTTCTTACTATTTTTAAATCCAAACCTGAACTGATTAGTACACTTCAGCAAAATCTGAATCCACGGCTCGCTGACATTTTTAGTTATCGTCCAGAAACGGTAAGCCAATTTCTTGATCTGGTTCGGGGGGATGCACCTGCACAAGACATTGAAAACACATTAAATCATGCTATTTCTCCCACATTATCTTTGCTTGCAGATCAGGCAGGCTCAGACAATAAACATGAAATTTTCGATTTGATTAAGGCGCAGTGGGAGAATATTCAGGCTGCGTTGCCTGCATGGGCTGGGGGCTTATTTTCAGCACTTGGGCTCAGCGTTGGAGGCTTAGGTTTCGCTTCCAATGCAGAAGCTGTGCCTGTTGCAGAAACGGTCATACCACCTGTTGAGCCCGTTGCTCCTGCACCCGTTGAAATTGTCACGCCTACACCTGTTCCAACGCTTAACTCAAGCCCAGTTCAAGATGAGCCAAAAAAATCAAATTGGTTGTTGCCCATCATTGCTTTATTGGTGATTGCAGGTTTAGCTGCATTATTGTTCAAGCAATGTAGCAGTAAACCTGCTGTAGTTGGCGAATCTACAACAGGAAGCTCAGCTTCACAGGCTGTTGTAGATTTACAAGCTGCTGAATTTCAGCTTTCTACTGATGCTCAGGGTAAGCTGGCAAATTGCCAAGCACAATCCAGTAGCCAAACTTTGTTGGATCAATTAAAAGGTGCTGTTGCCTCTGTTTTTGGTCAAGCAGATCAGTGTCAAATTACAGCCAATACAGCTTATGCAGGTGACTTGCCAGATCAAAATGCAATCAATCAAGTTTTAACAAAAATTAAAGGAATTCCAAATATTTCATTGGCATGGATGGGTGATCAATTTACTATTCAAGCTCCAGATTTGGCTCAAGCACAAAAATTGGCTGATGAATTAAAAGGTATTATTCCAAATGTAAATATTACAGCAAACCAATCAACTGCGAATCTCGCTGCATCGGATGCGACAGCAAATGTCGATACAAGTAATTCACAAGCTGATCAAGCATTGTCAAATATTCAAGTAGACTCTGCGAATGTCAATGATATTGCCGCAGCTTTAAACCTTCAGGTGATTAACTTTGCAACTGGTTCTACAGGTATTCCTGATGCCAATAAAGCCATTTTGGATAAAGCAGCGAGTTTGTTAAAACAACTGCCTGATGCAAAACTTGTGGTCAAAGGTTTTACTGATAATGTCGGGAATGCAACCTCAAATAAAACCTTATCAGAAAAACGAGCGAAATCCGTTGTCGCTTATTTGGTTGAAAAGGGAGTTCATAGTTCTCAGCTTACTGCGGAAGGGCATGGTCAGGATAACCCGATTGCAGATAATTCGACGAAAGAAGGGCAATTTAAAAATCGTCGCATTGAGTTTGAAGTGGTGGGTGCAACCACACCTTAAGATTCTCATTATAATGAAATGAATAAAAAAGCTTCTGGACAAAGAAGCTTTTTTATTTTTTGCTCGAAAATCACATCAAATTTTGTTTAAATGGCGCAGATAAAAAGATGATTGGATAAACAATGAATAAATCCTTTAGCCCTTTACTTATAATTACAGCCCTTTCAAGTTCTTTGCTATTGTCAGGATGTGATTATTTTAAAAAGAAAAAAGATGACAACAATACCGCACTTGCTGAGTGGAGTTGTACCAACCAAAGCAATATTGATCAAATTCAGAAATTTTTAAAAGATGAATATTTACGTCAAGTTTCAGACAATATTGCCAATTCAGGTTATGAAGCAGACCAAGCATTATTGCAAAAAATCAATAATGGTCTGAAATTTGAAGTCAAAAATGTACGCACTCTTAGTAATGATTCTACCAAAACCAATCAGTTAGAGTGCGAAAGTCAGCTGGTTGTACAATTTCCTAAAGGCTTACAACAGCGTGCTGAAAATGCCTATGCTGAATATGGTCAAGATTGCCGTAGCGAAGAATGTGAAGGTGAAGGTTATCGTACACTTCGAGAATATATCGAAGCAGGCGAGTCTAAACTGGTGCTCGGTAATGATCAGCTAAAAGGCAAATTTAATTATAATGTGGTTAAAACAGATCAAGATGGTTTAACGCTGGATGTGTTAAATCAAGATGCAATTATTCAAGGTGTCAGTTTTGTGTCTGTCAAAGCTGTGCAATATGCTGCTTATATTAAAGAAAATAAAGATATACGTGAACGTCAGCAAGAAAATCAGATCGAAAATGCGGCACAGACTGAGCTTGCACAGAAAGCCATGGATATCCGTAAAAAAGAGCTTGATGAAGAAAAAGCCAAACAAGTTGATCGTTTAAATCAAACTTGGGACAGTTTAACGGAAGAAGCGAAGGCACAACTCAAGCAAGATCAAGCAGAGTGGTTTGAAAAGCGTGATGTAGATTGTAAAGTGATTTCACAAAAAAGTTATAGTGAACTGCCTGAAAGTGAAGTTGAAACCTATCAGCAACAACGCCAATATTGGGATGATGCGATGTCTCAACAAAATAAAGAAATGCAATATACCAAGTGTTTTAATAAGCGAACTGCTGAACGTATTATTTATCTCAATAACGCGTTAAATTAAACTAAATATATTCAGATCAATTTTCTGAAATATAAAGAAAGGGATGAATTGATTCATCCCTTTTTTATTGGCATGCTGTAAGCCAATTTAAATTTAAGATGTTGCTATGCGTATTAGTTTCATTGGTTCAGGTCGTGTTGCGACTCATTTTGCACGAAAATTGTCAGAACAACATGATATTGTACAGATTTATAGTCGTGATTTAATCCACGCAGAAACGTTAGCATCTCAAGTAAATGCACAAGCGATAGAACGGCTAGTGCATATTGATCCTAAAATTGATCTATTGGTGATTGCTGTCAGTGATCAAGCCATTGCACAAGTGATTCAATCTGTTCATTCTCAGCTGACTGAAGTTCTGATTGTACATACTTCTGGTAGTACCAATTTGAAAGTTTTGACCGAGTTTCATCAAAAATCAGGGGTTTTTTATCCCTTACAAACATTTAGTTTTGATCGTAATGTTGAGTGGAAAACGACACCTTTATTCATTGAAACTGAATTAACTGAGGATTTGGCAATACTGACAGCGTTAGCCAATAGCCTAAGTGAGCGTATCTATCACTATACTTCAGCACAACGTTTAAGTTTACATTTGGCAGCAGTATTTGCATGTAACTTTAGTAATTATTGTTATGACATGGCAAAACAAGTGGTTGATGCGCAACATGTTGATTTTAACTTGTTGTATCCGCTGATTTTAGAAACCGCACATAAAGCGACCCAGAATGATCCCGTAGCTATGCAAACAGGACCTGCAATGCGTGGTGATAGGAACGTTTTAAAAATGCATCAAAATATGTTGGAACAACAAGGACGTCTGGATCTAAGCTGTGTCTATAGCTTACTTAGTCAACAAATACAAAAAAAACACTCACTGGAGTAAAGTGAGTGTTTGCTATAACTTGGTTACTAAAATGGCTCATCATTTAATGATAGCAGCGTGATCTGCACCAATGGTGACGATGACTCCGATGCAAAATAGGCTACAATAGATAAAAAACCAGATAATCATTCGTTTAAAGGCTTTGTCCGAAATAGAACTATCCGCATATTGTGGTTTTTTAGGGCTTTTGTCATCATTCATCGCAAAATCTCTTTCTGCTTAATATGATTGAATTATGACGACATAACTTGATATCGCGTAGATACAAAAAATTAGAAAAAAAATATAACAGATGAACAGCGAAACTTTTCATCTGTTATAAAAATTAGTCTTTTAGTGCTGCTTCAATGATAGTAATTAAATGGTTAAGTGCTTGAATAAATTTTTCATTTAATTCAAAAGAGCAATTGATTCGAATAAAATTATTTTGTTGGTTTGTGATATTAAATAAATTACTCGGTGTAATACTGACGCCTTTCTCCAACATTTGATGATAGACATCATTGCTATTGACTTGTTCGGGTAGTTCAATCCATAAAAAATACCCTGAAGGATAATAGTTCACATGACATTGTGCCGGTAAATGGGCTTTGAGATAATTAAAGTATTGTTTTTTATAGCGTTGTAAAGTTGAGCGTAAAGTTTTTAGATGTTTTTCATAATGGCGATGAGATAAATATTCGACCAAGGCATTTTGAATAAATGAATTGACTGAAAGTGTACTCATTAATTGAGTGTGTTGAATATGTTCAGAAAATTTTCCTGCATAGACCCAACCTATTCTAAAACCTGCCCCCAAAGTTTTAGAGAAAGACGAGCAGTGTAGAACCCAGTTTTGCTGATCAAAATATTTCATTGGGAGCGGTTTTTTTTGACCATAGTAGAGTTCTTCATAGACATCATCTTCAATGAGATAAATTTGATGAGTATGCAGAAGTTTGGCGAGCTTGAGTTTAATCTCATCACTTACAGTGAAACCAATGGGGTTTTGACTATTCAACATCATCATACAAACTTTGATGGGATATTTAAGAATAGCTTGTTCAAAAGCCTCTAAATCAATACCATGCTCAGCATGTTCAGGAATGGTAATCACTTTTAAACCGAGACGTTCAGCTGCTTGCCATGCGCCATAAAACATGGTTTCTTGCAATAAAATGTAATCTCCAGCATGCGTTAGCGCTTGTAATGAAAGATTTAAGGCATCTAATCCACCAGAAGTCATCACAATATCTGAGGGATCAGTTGGGATACCTTGCATGGCATACTTTTGTGCAATAGTTTTACGCAGTTGATAATTTCCTGGCGGTAAACTGGGTGTTTGTTCATAACTGCGCCGTTGCTTTGCAAGTTGTCCTAGTGATTGAATAAGCTTGGCTGAATATAACAATTGGCTATTTGGAAATGCGGAACCCAGTGGGATGATATTTTCAGATTGTATCGATTTTAAATATTTAAATACCACTGAGTTGATTTCTATCGTTTCATTGACGACATGTACTGGTAGGCTGTGTTGAGAAGTTTGCTCAACGACAAAATAACCAGACTTTTCTTTTGAATAAATCAAACCCTGCGCTTCAAGTTCTTGATAAGCATTCATGACGGTAATTAGGCTGAATCCAGATTGTTCAACTTGCTGTCGAAGTGAAGGGAGTTTTTCATGTGCTTTCCATGTCCCATTTTCAATCAATACTTTAAGACTATGAGCCAGTTGTTCGGATTTATACATGACATTATTCAAGACAAGTTGTGAAATAACTATAACAGATCACATCGTTTTAGCTCTATCTGTTATATATTTTTTATAAATATTTGTGACTATATTTATTTATGATTTCTTTTCAGAATACTGTTACTTGAGGTGGTAGAAAGTGAGTTAGAGAAATGTTTATGACAGCTCAGTTGAATGTGCTTACACAGTTTTTATCTGATCATGCTTGTTCAACGACGGTGATCAATCATTTAAATCAGAAATTCGTTAACTTTGAAGCAACATTATTACGTGCCAAAGTTTTGCGTGAGTTTTCTGAAAAAAGACATATATTGATTATCCAATCTGAAATGACCACCAATCAAACAGACTTTGCCTATTTGTTTGCGCCGTTTATTTTGGCAAATTTAAATCAAACCGTTTTGTACACCTCGCCACTAACAGACCAACTTCAAAGTCTACTCAAGCCTTATTATCAAATTGAAAAAACCATAAATTTAACTGAAAAAGATGAAACTGTCCTAGAAAGCTTAAAGTTACGTCTTGATTTTCAGGATCAAGCATTAATCGAGCAGGATTTTATTTGTTTTGAGTTGTTCAAAGCGCTGACACTGTCTGAAATACAGACCATTTTTTTAATTACAGATTATCCAATCGACATCCAGGGGCTATATGAAATTGAGCGTTATTTCAGAATTAGAATTTTTCTGATTCGCCCACAGGATCATAAACTGCAGAGCTCATTTCAATACCAAGCAGATGACTTAAATATGCAACAACTGCTTTTTAAATATAAAGATGCTACGCATATGGCATTATGCCGAGAATTCTCTGAAATGAATGCGAGGATTTTAACTTTATTAGGGCTTTATGATATTTATCGAGCGCAAAATTTAGTTGAAGATATGTTTTATTCTGAGCACATTTATGAAAAATTGTCTGTATATGCTGAATACATGCAAACAAAACTACAGAACAATGTGCTGAGCCCGAAATTCAAGTCCGTATCGAGCTTAACGATGTAAAAAGACGTAAAAAAAGCTGTAACGATTGTTACAGCTTTTTTGATGGAGAAGAAATTCTGATTTAATTGATTTTTTTGAAAATAAAGTCATTGATTTTATGACCTGATTCAATTCCACGGCGTTCAAACTTAGTTTGTGGGCGCCATTCTGGACGAGGATAACTGTTGCCTTTCCCCGCAAGATTTTCTAGGCGGGGGCGATTATCTAAGACATCAAGCATCCATTCAGCATACGGTTCCCAGTCTGTTGCAGCATGAAAAGTACCACCAATTTCAAGTTTTTCTTCCACCAATGGCATACGATCATGTGACACAAAACGACGTTTGAAATGACGTTTTTTCTGCCATGGATCTGGAAAATAAAGCTGAACAGTATTGATACTATTATCAGGCATTTCACGAAGCACTTGAATTGCATCTGCATCTAAAACACGAAGATTTTTGACTTCTGCCATGCCTGCTTCATAAACGCACTGCGCAATACCGGGAACATGAACTTCGATTCCAACGAAGTTACGCTCAGGATTGGCTTTTGCCATCAACACTAAAGAACGCCCCATACCAAAACCAATTTCTACAGTCAGTGGGCGTTCCGGATGTTCAAAATGCTGTCGCAAGTCGCCAACAGGGTATTCCAAAATTAACTCACGATGTTGCTCAAGTGCAGTACGTTGTGAAGTATTGAGCGGCGACGATCTGCGCATAAACGTCACAATTTCGCGGTGTTCTTGCAAATTGTCTAAGTCAACAATTTGTGCTTCGATTTGATCGTTTGACATGATTTTGGTAATACTGGAAATCTAAAAGGCGTATTGTAAGTCCTGAGCATGCCAAGTCAAATTTTTTATGGTCAGACTGATTGTATTCAAGCAAAAAATCGGGTCTGATGTTGAATGAATAAAAATTCAATGCTTGAAATTTTGTTCATTCGCCGTTTTAACAAGCATGCCTTTATAAATTTTCCAAGTCTTTACTATTTTTGCTTGGTGTAAATTAAATCTTTTAAGTCATAGCCTAAGTGTTGTGCATAATTTAAATATTCTTCAACAACTACAGGATCTAGTTTTTGAGAACGGCTGAGTAACCAAAGATACTTTTTGTTAGGTGTTCCGACTAAAGCCACTTGATAGTCTTCATCGATTTTTAGAATCCAATAATCACCGCGTCCTACAGGTAACCAACGTAAAGCTTTCGGTAAAAATGTAACTTTTAATTTTGAATTTACAGGCGCATTTTGTACTTTAGCGACCCCAATCGATTGCTGAAGTTTTCCATCTTGACTATAACAAGTATTATCCACTCTAATGCTTCCATTTTCATTTAATGAATAATGAGCAGTTACGTTATAATCACATTTTTTCTGAAAATAGAGGGGTTTGCGAGCGATTTCATGCCATTGCCCCAAGTATTTATTTAGATTGATATGTTTAGCTGTTGGGATTTTTTCATGCTCTGAATGAGCGAGTGCAGCAACACTAAGTAATGCAATTCCACTGACTAAGGTAAATACTCTTAATTTATTATTCATAACAAAGCCTTATCTGTTTTGATCATTCAATCAATATACCTAATGATGGATAAATGTGGATTATCTATTGTAAATTTACTTACAAGTCATGTAATTGAAGGATGAAATTTAGAAACTTCTCAACTTTATTTAAGGCTATATTTGATCGTTAAATTTAAGCATTATGGCAGCTATCCTGATCTAAACTTTGTCTGATCAATTCGATCAGTTCTCGAGTAGCTTTAGGGAGTGCTTTATCTTTTAGCCAAATCAAATAAATCGGGACAGAAAGTTGGTTATAAGTATTTTTAAAATTAATTTGAATTAAACGCCCCTCCTCAATATATGGTTTGACCAGTGAATATGGAAAGTTTCCCCATCCTAAACCTGTTTCAACCATATCAATAGCTGTTTGTAGATTATTGGTCCTCCAGTAAGATGCACCAATTACTGGTCTTAAGTCAGTAATATCTAAATCGGTACTCGCCACAATAATTTGACGAATATTGATCAGATCTTCGATATAAATAGGGTGGTTGTAGTGAGTGATTAAATCATGTTGAGCAGAAATAGTTGCAACGACGGTTTCCAAACTAACCAATTGCAAATGTTCTTGTATTTTAATATTTTGCCCAGAACCTGCCAAACAGATACTGATTTGCTCAGAATACAATAAATGTAAAATATCATCTTGGGGCGCAGTAATGATTTCAATATTTAATAAAGGATATTTGCAGGCGAGTTGATCAATTGCACGCAAAAGCTTCTGATTATTTACATCCGATACCACACCTATTTTTAATATGCTTTCTAGACCTAAAGAAAGTTCATAAGCATGTTTACTGAGTTGTTTTAATTGTTCAGAAATTATGCGAGCTTGTGGAGCTAATGCCAGTGCAGTTGCTGTTGGAATGACTTTTCTTGGTGTTCTTTCAAAGAGTTGTAAGCCTAATTCAGCCTCAATATTGGCGATTCCCATGCTTACTGCTGATGGAACCCTATTTAGGGCACGAGCGGCAGCTGAAAAAGAACCTGTATCAATGACTTTGACAAACAATTCAATATTTTCACTGGTGAAATTCATAGTTTGGTATCAGCTCAACTGAAAGCTATTATCTTTATCTATTATTATAACTGAAATTAAAATAGCCTTTCTTCAAAAATTGAGATTGATTTATGCAAGGGTTTAAACGTCGAGTGATTTATGTGAGTAGTTATGAAATCATCGGATTGACAATTTCATCTTTAGGTCTTGCATTACTTTCAGGGACTCAATTGAGTCATACGGGTCCATTGGCGATTTTTATTACGACCATTGCTGTGAGTTGGAATTTTATTTATAACCTTATTTTTGAGGCTTGGGAAAAACGTCAACTTTCACGTCAACGTACGGTAAAACGTCGTATTGTTCATGCTATTGGCTTCCAACTGATCTTAATTGTATTTTTAATCCCCTTGATTGCATGGTGGATGAAAATCAGTTTTCTTGATGCATTCCTGTTGGATGCGGCCTTGATTGTCATTATCCCTATTTATACATTTATTTTTAACTGGTCATTTGATCGAATCTTTGGACTGCCACTTTCAGCGCAAGCTTAGAAGAACATTGACTTTACTATTGAGATTTGCCCATCAACATGAATGGGCAATGTTTAAATGTTTTAAATTCATTGTATATTTCTAGTTTTTATTTAGAAGTTTGTGTTGATAATTTACTGTAAAAATAATGGATTATAATTTATACGTCAGCTCATGTCGTGATGATGATTAGATCAATATTTTACAGCCTTCAGAGTTTATATAATGACTAAAATTCATTGGTAAAATTGAGTTTAAGTCATGACAGAACGTATCAGAGAAAAATTGCAAATTTTGGCAGATGCTGCAAAGTATGATGTGTCATGCTCGTCCAGTGGAAGTCAACGTAAAAACAAGGATAAAGGGCTTGGAAATACAGGTTCTGGTATTTGTCATAGCTATACCGAAGACGGGCGATGTGTTTCCTTACTTAAAATCTTATTTTCCAATGTATGTATTTTTGACTGCTCTTATTGTGTTTCTAGGCGCTCAAATGATGTCAAAAGAGCGGCATTTACTGTGCAAGAAGTCGTGGATTTAACCATTAATTTTTACCGAAGAAATTATATTGAAGGGCTATTTTTAAGTTCAGGAATTTTTAAATCTGCTGATTACACCATGGAGCGTATGTTGCAGGTGGTGAAAAAACTACGCCTGGAAGAAAATTTTAATGGCTATATTCACCTTAAAACCATTCCAGGTGCGTCACAAGAAATCATTCATGAAGCTGGGCTTTATGTTGATCGTATGAGTATTAACTTGGAAATGCCGACCGAAGAAGGGCTAAAAAAGTTTGCACCAGAAAAAACTCATGGAGAAGTGCAAAAAGACTTAGGCATTGTACGAGATCGATTAATTCAGTTTAAAGATGAGAGAAAAATTATAAAGTCTGTGCCGAAGTTTGTGCCGGCAGGGCAAACCACACAGATGGTTGTGGGAGCACACAATGAAACAGACCAAGATATCATTCTCATGGCAGATCATCACTACAAAGAATTTAAGCTTAAACGGGTCTATTTTTCAGGATATATTCCAATCAATGATCAAGAAAAAGCATTGCCTGTTGTTGGTTCTGCACCGCCACTATTACGTGAGAATCGTCTGTATCAGTCCGATTGGTTAATGCGCTTCTATGGTTTTGAGGCAACAGAAATTGTCAATGAAAAACATCCGAATTTAGATTTGGATATCGACCCCAAACTGAGTTGGGCATTACGACATCCTGAGCAATTTCCTGTAGACATCAATCGTGCTGAGTATCGTATGATATTGCGCGTACCTGGTATCGGTGTACGTTCAGCCAAAAAAATTATTCAGGCTCGACGTTTTGGGAAGATTCATATCGATCAAATTAAGAAAATGGGTATTGCATATAATCGTGCTGTCCATTTTATCCGTTGTGCTGATACGCCTGCCTTTGTAAAGGATCAATCACCGAGTCAGATTCGTCACCAAATATTACAAACTGGTCAATCAAAATATACGCAACAACTTTCACCACAGTTGGACCTTTTATTTTAAATGGCAAAGTATATTTTTGATGGAACGATGACTGGCTTATTATGCTGTGTGTTTCGTGCATTTCAGTTTAAAGAGCTGGATGTCTTGATAGCCAGCCAAAATAGTCTTCAATCCAGTTTATTGGATGAAACGATTTTTGTTGAGTCTAATGAAATTCATGCTGATCGCGTGTGGAAGGCATTTAAGCAAAAGGTTTCATCTAATACATTGCGTAATTTTTATTATACTTTTTTATCTGAGCAGGAAAGTGCATTTCAACATTTATTTAATTTGAGTATCTACGTGTTTTCATCACATCGACGTGTCGATGCTGATTATGGTCATGTAGATGTACTTGCAGTTTCTAAATGGGCGAAACAAGTGGGGCGTGAGAAGCACCGTATGGAGGCTTTTGTCCGTTTCAAAAAGTGTAAAGATGAATTATTTTTAAGTTTGGTACGTCCTGATTTCAATGTTCTTCCATTGATTGAAAGGCACTTCAAAACAAGATATCAAGATCAACGTTGGCTCATTTATGATGAGTTGCGGAATTTTGGCATTTATTATGACTTAAAAAATATTCATCAAGTCAGTATGAATGTATTTGAGATTGATCAAAATATTGCTAAGGGGACCAGTCAGGATTTTAGTATTGAACTGGATGACGATGAAATCCTTTATGACCAACTTTGGAAAGACTATTTTAATAGTGTCAATATTTCGGCACGTAAAAATATCAAACTTCATATTCAATATGTTCCCAAACGTTATTGGCGCTATATGAATGAGAAACTGATTTGAGCATTGTATTTTTACATAAAATCCGTCGCAGTGCTGTGCTATGATAAAGTTGGACTGATTTGAATATCTAGATTTATTGTCTTCATTTAAGATTTTGAATTATTTTAAAAATTAACAATATTTTTTAATACAACCTGAAAATAGAGCGTTCATCATGAAAAACCTTTTTCTAGCAGCTTCTTTTGCGGATGTTTATTTGGATTTTGCACAGCATATTGATCAGCCTCTAATCGGTAAGTCTGTTACATTTATTCCGACTGCAAGTAAGCCTGAATCAATTACATTTTATGTCGAAGATGATAAAAAAGCCTTTGAAAAACTAGGCATTCAGGTTGACGTTTTATATATAGATGAGCAAGACATCCAGTCAATTGAAGCGACGCTAAATCGGAATGACTTTATCTTTGTTTCAGGAGGGAATACCTTCTATCTCTTACAAGAATTAAAACGATCTCAGGCTGACAAAGTCATTTCAAAGTTGATCAATCAGGGAAAACCTTATATAGGCAGTTCCGCTGGCTCTATCGTATTGGGACAAGATTTAGAATATATCAGAACAATGGATGATGCTTCAAAAGCACCTTATTTACAGGATATTCAAGGATTGGGATTGATCAATTTTTCAATTTTACCGCATTTTAAAGATGAACCATTTTCAGATATTACCACACAGATATTCAATGAGTTTTATGCTAAACAGGTTTTAGTTCCACTCACCAATCAGCAATTTATTTATATCAACTGATTGTTTTTTAGGTCATCGATGAAATATTGTGGTTTGATTATAATTTTAAGTTCTTGTTTGATTGTACAGGGATGTAAAAAGAAATATATCCAAGATTTTAAATATGAACGCGTGAATCAAAATATATGTGCGCTGAAGCCCCAAGCCATCTTCAATTCTGACGATTTCTCAAGGCTTGATATTGTGTTTTTATATGCAAACGGAAATGTAAACGATGTGTTGACAAGCAAAGTTTATCAATCAAGTTTGCACAACTTAGAGAATCATCAGCAAAAATATATGTTTTGTTTGAATCAGGTAGATTTTTTCAAAGATTATTTAGAAACCCAGATTCGGATTGAGCTCATACAGGACAAAATGATTAAGGAATACGAGTTTCGTAATTATTCTTGTGTGTTACTGCATCATACACAATTAAATTTATCAAAGAATAAAGCCATGAAATATTGTGATTAAGATTTGAACATATTAAAAGCGTAATTGGAAGATTGATTGTGATACTTTTTATTTTATTAGGTCGGAGTTTTTTATAAGCCTGCTCGCTCAACGAAAGATTTTTGTCACTATTCATCTCTGAAAAGTGAGGCATCCCTACGCAAAACAATTTAAACTTTAGAAGTAAAGCGTGGCAGTGCAAGCTTTAGATCATCAAACAATCTATTGATCGCCTTCATTTTATTGATCAAGAGAAATGAAACGCTATTGATGGTTGCGCTTGCGGAGCTCCGCTCCTCATTCTAAAATTGGATGAAAAGGTAGCAAGAATCCAT
>NZ_LBNA01000021.1:0-35534 GCF_001005515.1 Acinetobacter sp. Ag2 | reverse complement strand
AAAAGTGTCAACACACCCTAAAAAATATTGATCAATCCTGCCATTGATACACACAGGTATTTCAAAATCCAAAAGTCGGTTTGATTATTGCTCAAATTCTGCATTCTCACAGCTATTCAGGTCAATGTGTTGATCAAAAATAATTCTAACGTGATGATCGGGTTCAACTTTTCCGTACACAGTATATTCTACAGCTTGATGATCTCGACGATTTTTCAACTCAATTACCACATCTATTTCTTGACCGATCTCAATATTTTGTGTTTGAACCAATATACCAACAGGCTCACAAGGAAAGGCATCATCAATTTCCTGAGTAAAATCAGCAGTCATCCACTTCACATCGAGAATCGTATCTAATTCCTCATGCTGTTTTTCTGGAGGTTTAGCCAACACATGCGCTTTATCTTGCCAAACGGTCTGAGCAGAACTTCGCGTAAAATTCCCGGCTCCCCATAAGAGTAATAGCAATATTATTGAACTTATTATTTTCATTTTGCCTTGTGTTTTTCTTGATTTAAGTGCTAATTATTGATCAATTTCTTTATAATTCCAATCACACAATATACCTCAGTATTTAAGGTAAAAAGAAGCTTTGCTTTTTTTAACAACACTCAATATAATAATGCGCTTGAAATTCAATATTTCGATTGTGAATCTATCTCAATTCAGCTAGAATTTGCTCTCCTTTTTGTTTGGACAGATTCCATAGTCCAAACCAACTATAATAGGTAGTGGTTTAATGAAAACTCTCAGCGCTAAGCCTGCTGAAGTTCAACACGACTGGTACGTTGTTGATGCTTCTGGCAAAACTTTAGGTCGCCTTGCGACTGAAATCGCTCGTCGTTTACGCGGTAAACACAAAACTTCTTATACGCCTCACGTTGACACTGGTGACTACATCGTTGTGATCAATGCAGAGCAAGTTCAAGTGACTGGTAACAAATCACTTGATAAGAAATACTATCGCCACACTGGTTTCCCTGGTGGTATTCGTGAAACTAATTTCGAAAAATTAGTTGCTCACAAACCAGAAGAAATCTTCGAACGTGCTGTAAAAGGCATGTTGCCAAAAGGTCCTCTTGGTTATGCAATGATCAAGAAAATGAAAGTGTACGCTGGTACTGAGCATCCTCATACTGCTCAACAGCCACAAGTTTTGGACATCTAAGGGATACAGCACATGGCTACTAACTATGGTACAGGTCGCCGTAAGACCGCAACTGCACGTGTTTTCCTATCAGCTGGTACTGGTAAACTCGTAATCAATAATCGCACTCTTGAACAGTACTTCGGTCGTGAAACTGCTCGTATGGTTGTTCGTCAACCGCTTGAGCTTTTAGACGTAACTGAAAAGTATGACCTTTACATCACTGTTGCTGGTGGTGGTATCGGTGGTCAAGCTGGCGCTATCCGTCACGGTATTACTCGTGCGTTGATCGCTTCTGACGAAACTTTAAAACCTGCTCTTCGTCAAGCTGGTTTCGTTACTCGTGATGCTCGTGAAGTTGAACGTAAGAAACTTGGTTTACGTAAAGCACGTAAACGTCCTCAATTCTCTAAACGTTAATTCGTTTACCGAATCGGACAAAAAACCTCGGCATTTGCCGAGGTTTTTTTATGGATTAAAACTATTCAAAGTTTCACAGTTATTTTGTTTTATCTCGTTTAGAACAGTCCATGACAGCATCGGCAATCCCGTCGGCATATTTTGATTCTGTGATCGTACAGCCATTTTCCTGATAAGTTCGAGTTTCCTTAGAAAACTTATGGTCTTTCGGAATTGGTGCATCACATGGCTTATTGGTCTTTACATTGACCATTTTTACAGGTCCATCATTGTAAATCGTGACCTTACACCCCTTAACAACATACTCCTGTTCGATTCCACCGTACCTTTCATCCCCTGAAACAGCAGATGCAACATCACAAGCATCATCAGCACGACATGCGGCTTCTTCGTCACTAGCCACAGTAGCTTCAGCTCCGGCAGCTTCCATAGCTTCAGCAGCCGCTTCCTGCACTTGAGCATCTACAATTTGTTTCTTTGCATATGTATTTGAAAGATTCATCATAAGAAAAACAGCAAGAAGCAACTTACTGCTATTATTTATTAAATTCATGAATGACCCAGACCTTATATTGATTTAAATTCAGCGCATACCATAAGCTTATTAAAGTTAAGGTGATTTTATTGCCTATTTTTAGTATCCTAGTCTATTCATTTTTTCTAGTTTTTGGAATATGTCAGTCGAAAATGCGCCTCAACAAGGGATTACGTTGTATAGCCACGAGGATGACTTTCGTTCACATTGGATCAGATTTCTGCTTGCAGAAAAGCAGATTAAACACACTTTAATAATCGTTGAAGAAGATGATGAAGACTTAGCAAGCCTTAATCCATACAATCAACTGCCAATGTTGATTGAAAACGATTTGAAATTGTTTAAAACCCATATCATTTCTGAATACCTAGATGACCGTTATCGGCAAAATAAACTGTATGCCGATGCACCTGCCCCACGCGCAGAACAAAGACAGTATATTTGGCGTTTTGAGCAAGATTGGTTTAAGCTTGCAGACACCATGCTCCGCCACCCAGATACGCTCAACGCAGCAGAAAAGAAAAAAGCTCAGCAACAACTGAAAGATACTTTAGTATCTTTAACACCACTTTTTCAGCACTATCCGTATTTTATGTCTGATAACTTTACAATTTTAGATTGTATGTTAGCCCCAATTTTCGTACGGTTAAAACATATGGGAATTGAGCTGCCTAAACAGCAATGCCGTCCAATTTTACTATATTGCCAACGGATTTTTAGCCGACCCGCTTTTTTGAAATCGATGACCTTTCAAGAAAAAAGCCGATATAGTGAACTTTTGGCAAAACCCTAGATCGCAAAACAATAGAGTATTTTCTAATGTCTGAACCAGAATTGAACTTAACCCCAACTCGACCATACCTTGCACGTGCAATATATGAATGGATTTGCGATAACAATTTAACCCCTTATTTACTTGTTGATGCGACACAACCTTATACCGATGTTCCGCAACAATTTGTACAAGATGGGCAAATTGTTCTTAATCTAGCACCACATTCAGTTCATATGTTAAATATGAGTAACGATGCAATTACTTTCTCTGCGCGTTTTAGTGGCGCATCGAAAGATCTTTATATCCCCATGAATGCGGTATTGGGACTGTATGCGCGTGAAAATGGACAAGGTTTATTCTTTGATCCTGACGAATATGCCAATGTGCAAATCGAAGAAGATGCTTTAAAATCAAACAAAAGCGATGAAACAGAAATCACGACTGATGCGCCAAAGAAAAAATCGAGCTTACGCATTTTAGAATAGAACAAGGAGAACTGAATGGCTTTTGATCTCGTACAATACTTTGCTGAGCAGATAAAGATTCAAAAGCCTCAGCTATTATCACAACTACAAGCTGTTGAACGAACTGCACATATTGAAGAAATCAATGCGCTCACTTTAGGCAAGATTATTAGCCTGTGGCGTAAGGATGATGATGCACTTTATCAAGAGATTCTTTCGCAAGATCATCTATATAGTCAAGAAATTGCACGACATCTCACCACATCACCACAGAACAAATCTGATTTAGAGCAAACAATGCTTGAATCAGCAACAACTGAAATCCTTGAACTACAATTTGCTGAATTAAAACAGTTAGACACTGCAGGAAGTTTGGGAAAAAGAGGTTTAAGAGAACTGGTGATTGGGCAAATTGAACATTTATCGGGTCAAGCAAAAGATTGGGTTTGGTCAACAAATGAACTAACCGAACTGATTGGCTCTCAACCTACAGTGCAAGAAGATATATCATTGGATGAAACCATGAAGGAGTTTAATCAAATGGTCAATGTTCAAACTACTGATACGCATGTAGACCACCCAGAAATTACTGTTGTTGAAACAGTTCAACCAACTTGGGCAAAAGTTGCTGAACCTGTAGTCGCACTTGTGGTGCTCTATATTCTTTTTGAAGCTGTCAGCAAAGTTTTTGCTTAAATGTTACTGATAATCTAAATTTATTAAAAGCGATCTAAATGATCGCTTTTTTTCATGCAAAAAATATTTAAGTTTATTTAATTATTACAAGTGATAAATATCACAATAATAAAATTATAAATGATTAAATATGCACAATAATAATCAAAATCCTAAAAACTTTTAAGTTAATCTTCTATTGATAAAAATCATTTAAAAAAATCTTCGGGTTTAAGATAGATTTTCAATAATAACTAGTGTTAAGTTAAAGCGATGAAATTCTCTAAACTTTAAATAAAATTAACAATTTACAAAGGAGGATAAAACCGAAATAAATAAAACGACTAAATGCTATACATTTAAACATTAAAAAAATGTTTTAATTGGAAAAAGAATAAATCTAGCGTTAATTTAAACACATGATGACTGTTAAAATGTATTACACACTTTAATCTTTTAATCTCAGATAAGTGATATTATGAACAATCAATGTATCAATATCGCAATTTCAGGCTTAGGTTTAACCACCTCAGATGATCTTAAAATCAGGCTGCGAAAAATTTTACCACCCCATATTGGTATAAATTGGACAAGTGTTTCAGATCAAAATATCAACTGTATTTTGATCAATGAGCAGTTTTTTGAAAATGATAATATTCAAAATATTATTCAAAATAAAAATATTCCTTATTTAAAAATATCAAAACACAGTGAACACACAGAAAGTGCTCAAGATAACCTGCTTTGCATCCCTATTTATGATGAATGTACGCTTAAAGATTGGGTCAATGTCAAATTACTTCAGCAAGGAGATTCACCTGTAACCAGTTTAGATCTGTCTATAGACGACACTGAAACTCAACTTGAAATTAAAGAAATTGATTTCTTTGCTGATCTCTATACACAGGACAGCCGCAAAGTCATTCTCAGTGATCATTTAGGAACTATTGCCATTATAGACCACCATGCACATTTGGCTTGGCTTGAGGCGACACGTGATGAGTATCAGACAGACCTTTCAATACATTATGCAGCAGCACTCACCTCCGACTTTATTAAGGTTTCACGTAAACGCCAGTTCAACTTAGAAGACTGGTTATTTAATTTGATCTGGAAAAATCCACAACTCATTACTGTACCTGCGGCTGACAAATATTATCGTTTGAAGTTTTGGGTTCAACCCAATCAACTCGATAAGAAACTGTTATTACAACTCACCGCTTGCTTTATCTATGGTGCACAAATTCAACATGTTGCAGATAAACTCAACATTCCTGTTGCAACTGTTCAGCATTTTGTAGCAGCCAATCTAGCCATTCATAATGCGGAGGTCATTTCAGCAAAAGACAGCCAGTTCGACAAAACACAGAGCGAAGAACAACACACTGAAAATAAAGGAATCTTAAAAAGCTTTTTTAACAAATTAAAGAGTAAATTTAAGTTTTAAGGGATAGATACGCGATGATTATTCAAAAATACAAAATTGTTTTTGCAGGTTCGATGGGGGCAGGAAAAACCGAAGCGATTAAATCGCTCTCAGAGGTTCCTGTATTGGCAACAGAAGCCTTTAATACGGATGAACATAGCCACAAAAAACTCAATACCACAGTAGGAATCGACTATGGAGAAGTCACACTTGATGATGGCAATAAAGTTGGGCTTTATGGAACACCTGGTCAAGGGCGTTTCGACTTTATGTGGGGAGTGATTTGTAAAGGGGCTATTGGCACAATCCTATTGATTGACCATAGTTTACAGACACCTTTAGAAGAGTTGGACTATTACATCAACACCTTTAAACAATACGGCGACAACATTGTAATTGGTATCACCCATATCGATGATGATTTGGCTAAACCGACTCACCAATATCGACAATGGTTGTTAGAACGGCAACTCAACTTTCCTGTTTTCTTTATCGATGCACGAAAGAAAGCAGATGTACTGTTGCTCTTAGAAACATTGATTACAGCATTGGAAATTAAATACTTATAACCAATCAAGAGGTGCGTATGAATTTACCAGAGCAACGGGCAGCACCAGAAGCATTGGTTGCATTTGCTAAACAACAAATCCAAGAAGTACTCAACCATGTCAATCATATTGAATTCATTATGATTTGTTCAAGTGATGGTTTTGAGTTAGCTTCTGTGAGTAAACGCTATCAATTTCACTCCAGTAAACTAGCAGCGGTGAGTAGTTCCATTTTAGCGATGGTCAATGCATTTTTATCTGAAATTAATTTGATTGGCTGTCAAAGTATTACTTTAGATGCTGAGAATGGCAAAGCCGTATTAACAGCTGTACCATGCACCAAGCATCCTATGCTCATCGTCACATTAAGCAGTAAAGAGGTACTACTCGGACAATTGCTTTATCACTTAAAAGAAGCCAGCCAAGCCATTATCCAACAAGATCAATCATAGCAAGAGGGCTCACCCATCTTGGTTAAACTGTTCGGTAATCCCTGTTAAGGTTTCGCATCAATAGTGGTTTGCGATTTACCATGTACTTTAGACTGATACATCAGTAGATCTGCCTGATGAGTAGCCTCGTCAATATTTTCAGGTAATTCATCATAAGTACGAATCCCCATACTAAAATCAATACCGAACTGCTGTTTTAATCCACTTAACAAAAAGCTTTTTCTTAAACGTTTTTCGTAGTCTTCAATGGCGTTTAGATCAATGTCTTGTAAGATCACAATAAATTCATCACCGCCCATACGCGCAACGACATCAGAATGGCGTGTGGTCGATTTTAACACCTGCGCAAACTCGACTAGGACATCATCCCCTTTACTGTGCCCGTAGGTATCATTTACAGTTTTAAAGCCATCTAAATCAATTAGACCAACAGCAAATGTTTGTTCTGTTTTACTATGTCTCTTTTTTAATGCCTGATAGGCTAAATTAAACGCCCGTGTATTATTTAATAAGGTTAAGGGATCTTTCATCGCCATAAGCGTCATTTCATTTAAATTCATTTTTATTCTACGTAATAAAATCGCCACAACGCTAAAAAACCCTAGTCGCACACAAGCATTCCAGAAAGGAATAATCGAATTGGTGTACTCATGCCCCGCACTATAATCGGCATATAACCATGTAAGTCCAGATAAAATTACGGTAATGATGACAACATACTTATGGTCATACCATGCGGCAATCGAAACTGGAATTAAATAAAAAACAGCAAAAGAATATTCATAGCCCGTTGAGAGATCAATGATTCCTAAAACTATAATGATCAAAAGTAAAGTAGTACGCCGAACAACAATGGAACTCATAAATAAATACGTTTCCAACTGTTTAATCATATGATCACAATCCTTTGTGTTATTATTTCATTATCGTATAGATTAATTAAAAAATCTAGCAAAGTAAAAACTCAAAAAATAATCAATAAGCCAATGTTTTAAATAGATTTAACAGAATTTTTTAAACAAAAAACAGAGACTGTTTACTTAGCTGTAGTTAAAATAGTAATAAAGGTAAAGTGATATATAGGAGGATAAATACTGTTATAAAATAGAAATCTTTGGGTGTTAGGGAAAACAACTGATGGTTTACTTCAACGCATTAAAACTAGATAAGTTTTAACTCTATTGCCTATAAACTTTTGGTTTATAGCGTCCTAAGCCGAATCAAGACCTTGTGGGTAAGTACTACACGCACGTTGTACGTTACTGGTAGCAATCTACTCTTTTCGATCCCTGATCACCCTTGCAAACCATAATACCCAAAGCTGTTCAGGATTATTTTCCTAAGATGAGGTCTTTTCAGCTGAATTTAAAAAAATTTCCCGTCAAAGTACGAGATTAAAGAATTTTTAAATGGTTTTATATTTAATTCTATTTTTTTCTCAGTCTCAGTATGAAAAAAATAGAAATCCTTTCTGTTCAGCTCTCACATACATCAATGACGCTAAACTATTTTTTCTTATTCATTTCTGACAACAAGTCCAATTGAATTTCCTGAATTTTTGCCAATTTATCCCATTGGTGCATCAACAAATGATCTATTTTTTCATGTAAATGTCGAATTTCAAGTTCAGCTTTTAAATTGACTTGATAATCATTTTGCGAACGTAGACGATCTTTAGCTTCTTGACGATTTTGACTCATCATAATAATAGGGGCTTGCACAGCCGCCAAGCAAGATAAAATAAGATTAAGTAAAATAAAAGGATAAGGGTCTGCAGGCTGTTTGACCATTACCACAGTATTCACAATAATCCAGATTGCCAAGAACAAGCTAAAACAAATTAGAAAAGCCCAACTTCCTCCAAAAGTTGCAATCTTATCTGCTAAGCGTTCTCCCAAAGTCCAGTTTTCATCGAGTTGATTTTCAGTATTCTTAGTGATCAGTTCGTGCTGTTGCATGCTGTTGAGCACTTCATAAGCTAAACTCGATACTTCGCCTTGTTCAGATTGCAATAGAGATTGCACATATTGCATACGGTACTTGGTTAAATCAGCTCTACAAATATAATCTTGTGCAGACCAGTCTGGGAAATCTCGTGCAATTTCTTCTGTAATCACTTTGCGAATGGTACCCATTGGAACCACATCACGATGGGAAAAACTCTTTTTACACACAAAGCAAATATGATTCTCAAGTTTTTCGTTCATAACGCTACTCTTATCGTGGTTCTTTTTAATCCCTGATTAAGACCAAGCATAGAATATATTTGAGTGGCTTTGTGTATGAAGAGTATCTTGGTTAGATGTTTTTTCTGATATAAGAAACAAAGTTCAATAGATTTATTTTATGAAATACTTTTAGGTAAATATTTTTATTGAATTTTTTGGATGAGCGGGAAAACAACTGTGGTTTACTTCAACTATTAAAACTTTGTAAGTTTTAACCCTATTGCCTATAAACTTTTGATCTATAGCGTCCTAAGCCGAATCGAGACCTTGTGGGTAAGTACTACACGCACGTTATACGCAACTGGTAGCAATCTGCTCTTTTCGATCCCTTACATCCTTGAAAACAATATTAATCAAATTGCTTCGGGATTATTTTCCTAAGATAGATTGATTTTTGTCTTTTTCAGGAAATTTTTTCTTTAAAAC
The DNA here is from genome assembly GCF_001005515.1 of Acinetobacter sp. Ag2. NCBI lineage: Bacteria > Pseudomonadati > Pseudomonadota > Gammaproteobacteria > Moraxellales > Moraxellaceae > Acinetobacter > Acinetobacter sp. Ag2. Next base: position 26,435 of record NZ_LBNA01000021.1, on the reverse strand, counting down.
AATCAATATAAAAAAAATTTCCCAACTCGGTTAATTAAATGATTTTTTATTGCATGAATTAGAGAAAAAATGCAAATTTAATTTCTAAATTTGCATTTCCGCCCCAACACAGCAACATTACTTTTTTAGTTATATGTAAACATGCTTTCAGTTGAATACTGATTTTCTTAATGAGCTTGTTTAACTTGAGTGAAAATGTCTTCTAAAGTGGCTCTATCCTGATTTAAGAACGCTGTTAAACTTGTCTTAATCTGCTCAAGTGTACTCTGCTTGATGGCAAATAGCGCTTTATTCTTACGTGTCATTAATCCGAATAACTCACGCTGCGGAATAATCAACGTAATATTACTTTCTACCTTGAACTCGAAATCTTCTGTTTTAGCATAAGCATTCAGCGTTATGGTCAAAAATTCATTTGATGTAGGATGAATCACCTTGAACATCGTACTGAGACCCTCTAATTGCAATTGTAAAACGCGTTGGCGTCGCCAACTGATGCTTTCAAATTTCGTCAGTACTTCTGCAATCTCAAGATTGCTGAACCGTTCCATATCATGCTCACTGGTGTGATTTGGATACTGAATGTGAATTTCAAAATTGCTCATTACTCTAAAACGCATACACTTAAAATCTTTTTGTAGTGTAACAATACTCTTCAAAAAACATAGAGAACCAGATCATACTTTTAAAACTAAGTTATTTATTTTTAATGTAAATTGTGAAAAAATTCACTTTTTTTATTTTTTACATGCACCAAGTTTATTTTACTCATTGGTTAATTATTTAAGTATTTGCATTTAGAGCAATTGAAAAAAATCAGGAAGCTTTGACTTCCTGATTTTTGTAGATTTCGTAAATCTAAAATTAGGCTAAACGATGTTCTTGCAACATTTTTTTGTGCATCAATTGTCTATACTGTTCTGTCATTGCATCAATTTGCCCATTTAAAAACAGACTAAGTTGTTCTGAAACCTGTGTTTGATTCAAATTCTTATACACCACATCGTATTTCTTTTTGCGTGTTAAAAATCCTAAAAACTCCTTACTTTCTACAGTCAATTGAATATTACTGTCAATTTGGAAGACAGGCTCGGCTTTACTCGATTGCGTATTTAACTGTATATGCAAATATAATTCTGTTTCTGTATCTTGTACTGCAAATGAGATATCTGAATCAGCAGCTTGAAGTTGAGTCAGAAATAAACGACGCCAGTTAATGGCATAAAATTTTGCCCGAATCTGTTCTATATCTTCAGCTTCAAAAGATTCCACTGCTTGCGCAGGCAAACTGATTTCGACATCGAACTTTCTCATTGTTCTCACCTATCCATGTGATGTTGATATTATGATTAATTAATAGCATTTATATCATTGTTTTAAAACAGCTATTATCATTATTTTTTTTAAATTGATTATTTTCAATACAACATGGATCACAACAATTCATCTAAAATTTGAAGCAGTCCATAAAATGTTGTTTGAACTAAAAATGAATATCTAACATTTAAATATCCCTTCTAATTTGAGGATAATAAATCTCAAGCAAACACCTATTTTAAAGGTCTTCTCCTTTCCTATCATTGTATTAAATGATGAGTCTACATCATATTTTTATAGCGAAATAAAAGCATCCATGCAGCAGTTGTGTAATGCTCCAACATGGATGCAGAATTTATTTCAAATTCTAAGCCTCTGAACAACAGTGTATACAAACTTTAATTTTTTCTCTTGGCCAATTCATCTTTGCCCGCCTTAGCGCCAAATCACTAGTCGCAAAAAATCCCAAGAGATTTTGCTGAGTGATATGGGGTAAATAATTACAACCTTGAGTAGCATTATGTACTTCATACACCCCATTGGCTTGCGGATTTTGATTGATAATAAATTTGTCCATCATAAAGTTTCCCCCTATTTATTCGTAAAATAAACGAATAAACCCATAATTAAATTATGCCTTTATTAATTCCATAATAAAAATATGCCTTTATTGTATAAAAATCAATCTTTTTATTTTTTGTTCTTATTGATTTTCCACAATCAATCTAAGTATTTAATTTTTATTATTATTTTAATTATCATGTTTATCTTTAAACGGTTGAATGATTTGTACTTTCTTGTCTTTTTCTTTTAATCCAACGGATGGCAATAACCACCAAGAGAATTCCAACAATCACCACCAAAACGGGGACAATGAGCGATAATACTGAAACGACAATTGCTCCAATCCATTCACCTGTAGACACGACAGGATTTGCGATACCACCTGTGGTTGCTGTGGATAATCCCCGAACTGCAACTGTTCCCATTTGTACTGCTGTTGCTGTTCCTCCCCCTACAATAATTGCAGCCGCCCAACTAGCAAACTGTGACATTTCACCACTACTCACCGCCATGGTGGTCAGTGTTCCTGCCACCATTGCCGCAGGTGTAGCAATGGTATCTAAGGCATTGTCTACCCAAGGAATATAATACGCACCAATCTCACAGACAGTTGCAACAGCCAAGCCTATACACACAGAGGGTATTGCTAACCACTCAAAACCTTTCATTGGTTCAAACCATCCCATCAATGATGCAATGCTCATCACCAAGAGTGGAACAAACACACGAAAACCGCAGGCTGCGCTTAAACCAATCCCTATACATAAGCTAAGAAGTGTTTCGATCATGATATTTCTGCCTGTATTTTCATTATATTTTTAAACTTTTTATTAAATTAACAAAAAAGCCCTATTGGATGATAGGGCTTTTTCTTAAAACTGCGAGTAGCTGTTTTGTTGGTGCTGCTTAGGCATTCTTGTTGTTGAATTGATTGCCAAGGCATTTGGTACACGGAGGTAAACGATCTGTACCAATTTCTAAGTAAACGCGATGTCCACATTGGACACAAAAATAGAAGCCTGTTCCAGGTTTTTGACCAGCAGTAACCATTTTTGTTCTCCATAGGTTTTAGAAATGGTGAATAAAGTATAGCCAAATTTTAATGTATGTCTACTGTCTATTTTAAAAAATGATGGTGTCATTTTTGCAAGAAATGATTTCAAAAAGTAATACGATTTTTCTTGTTAACGACTTTCCATAAATTAGAATCCACAAATTAATTAAATTGCTTCTCTTTCTTGAGGTGGTTCATCAGTTCTATCTTCCTCATAAAAATCATCGGGCATTTGTGACAATACATTTAAAAGGCGTTCAGCTGTTATTGGTTCTTCCATCGTCATAAAATCCTCTCCTCAAATGTTAAATTATAGAAAATAATAAGTCATATAATTTTCTACATCAGATACTTGTCAATTTGATAGTTTTGAAAAATTTTTCAATTATTTCTAAGCAGAAAACCTTATCAAAACAATCACATAATATTTTCTATCAGGTGGACTACCATTTTTATAAAACATCAATTAGGAATTCCTTTACGCCTAGTATTTAGAAACCAATTCCCAATTTTGGAAATAAATTCCCAGACATCATTATTGCTAGGTTTAATGTAAGAGTCTAAAGTTTGATCCTCACCCATTTGCTCAAAGATATCAATTAACCATGCTGGACCATGCCCTCGAGCATTCAATTGTTGTAACCAAGATTCTAATTCACCGTTTGGAACTACAAATAAACCGTATTCTGCCAGTTTATCAAAAAGGTTGGATAAAGCTTCTTTATCTTGGTCTTTCAGGATACTTATTCCCCCATCCTTTTTCATATCCTTATTTGATTCAATAAACTTTTGTTTCAAAGCTTCTCTAGTATGCGCTAATGCATTTTTTTCAATCTCTGGAAGCGAAGCGCTTTCCAAAAACTCACTCCAAACCTTGCCACCTTCTTTTAAAATATCAATATCAACTATACCTGCAACAGGTATACCTAATTCACGTAGTGGTTTTATAATAGTCTTAACTGTTTGTTTATTTTGTGCATTAAGAAATAAACAGTTAGGAATACCCTTATTGCTAAATTTTAGAAGCCTATCATTAATTTCTTGATAGAAAGCACGATCAGCATCAGACTCAGTTACAATTACAAACTCATAGAACAAGCCACTTAGTACACCTATCGAACGCAATAATGGATTTCTCATTAATTTTAAAATATCAATGTTTGGCAAAATTCTAGATGTTGCAACACCATCTCTATAAGTCAAACGCACTATATTTACTGGCGCACCCGATTGAATACAACCCATAATGAAATTGGGGCTATGTGTAGCAACAAATAACCTCTTTTCTGAATGCGACATTATACCTGCGACTTCTTTACCAAGCTTAAATGCTAGTGACGGATGTAGGAAAGCTTCTGGCTCATCCATTAGCAGAATTGATGGATCTCCAGCAATCATTTCAGTAACCATTCCTGTAAAAGCTTTAACACCATCACTTGCATAATCTATAGGTATTGCCTTTTTATGGAACTCTACAGCAGCTTCATGAATGCCTCTTTCCTCTAACTCATCTTGTGGCTCTTTTGTTGACAACCGTAAAGATAATTGACCCAAGTTGGTTGGATCTAGAACAAGATACTGCCCAAAAGCCTAATATATTATTCTTCTTACTTCATACCTTTTTTGATTATCTCTAAACAACATTTGAAAACTCAAGTGTGGAGGATCTTGAAGATTCCCTGCTCCTTGCGCATTAACTAAATCTATCCTATTGTATCCATCCAATGTTAATGTCTTATATTTCAAATATGTAGTACAAAACTGATTAGTTGCTTCACTAGGATTAATTAATACATGTTTATACGATGGTAAATGAACTTGATTTCTTTCTCCATTTCGCCCAACTAAAATGTGATCAGGATTAATAAACTCATTGATGTGAGGTTCCTGTTGAACTTTTCTTATAGCATTTTCAATTTCATCTTTAGAAATACCGATGAATTGAATATTATCGATAATTTTATTATTTGAGTTTTGCATTCCACTTATACAATATTGATATATTTCTCTAAGTATCTGACTTTTCCCTGAGTTATTAGGACCAACAAATACTGTTATCGGCAAAGCATCTATAATTGTTTTTTCCAGTCCTAATGCTCTACCAAACTTCAACTTGATATCTTTAATCATAATTATTACCAAAAAATAAAAACCCCACTTAACAGTAGGGTCTTTTTACAACACTATCAATTACTTTTTTCTTTAATCCCCACATTGATCACATACAAAGTAATACTCACTTTTGAAATACTGAAAACTCCCTCCTTTTTCGAAGGAGGGTTTTGAGGATTAAGAAATGTAATTAAATCAAGCCACTTGACCTTCCAAGAAATCCTGTGCAAAGCGTTGTAAAACACCACCCGCCTCATACACATGTACTTCTTCTTCAGTATCCAGACGACAAGTTACAGGAACTTCAATGATTTCACTCTTACCGTCAGCCGTTGCACGCTCAATCACCAAAGTTAAATCTGTACGTGGTGCAATATTACCGATCACACTATAAAGCTCAGTACCATCAAGCTTTAAAGTTTTACGATCTGTACCTGCTTTAAACTCAAGTGGTAAAACACCCATACCCACAAGATTGGTACGGTGAATACGCTCAAAACCTTCAGCTACAATCGCTTCAACCCCAGCAAGACGAACACCTTTTGCAGCCCAGTCACGGCTTGAGCCTTGACCATAATCTTTACCTGCAATGATGATCAGTGGTTGCTTACGATTCATATAAGTCTCAATCGCTTCCCACATACGCATCACTTCGCCTTCAGGTTCAACACGTGCTTTAGAACCCTGTTTAATCGTACCGTCAGAACGAACCACCATTTCATTAAACAATTTTGGATTGGCAAATGTTGCACGTTGCGCAGTCAAATGATCACCACGATGCGTTGCATAAGAGTTAAAATCTTCTTCAGGTACACCCATTTTATGCAGGTACTCACCCGCAGCAGAATCCATCATGATCGCATTCGATGGCGATAAATGATCCGTGGTAATGTTGTCAGGTAAAATTGCCAGTGGGCGCATATTCGATAGTGTTCGTGGCGCAGCAAGCGCACCTTCCCAATATGGTGGGCGACGAATATAAGTACTTTGCGGACGCCAATCATATAGTGGACTTTCAGACTTTTCAGCCACACCTAAGTCGAACATTGGAATGTAGACTTTGCGGAACTGCTCAGGTTTTACTGACTCTTTCACTAAAGCATCGATTTCAGCATCCGATGGCCAAATGTCTTTTAAATAAATTGGATTGCCATCTTGATCATTCCCCAATGCATCGGTTTCGATATCAAAACGAATTGTCCCTGCAATTGCATAAGCCACAACCAATGGTGGTGAAGCCAAGAATGCTTGTTTAGCATAAGGGTGAATACGACCATCAAAGTTACGGTTACCAGAAAGTACCGCAGTCGCATACAAATCACGATCGATAATTTCTTGCTGAATCTTTGGATCTAAAGCACCTGACATACCATTACAGGTCGTACATGCATACGCCACGATCCCAAAGCCCAGTTTCTCTAAATCATCCATTACACCTGCTTCTTCAAGGTATAAAGCTGCTGCTTTAGAGCCTGGTGCAAATGATGATTTCACCCATGGTTTACGTGTTAAACCCAATTCATTTGCTTTACGTGCCAATAAACCTGCGGCAACCGTATTACGTGGATTAGAAGTATTGGTACAAGACGTAATCGCAGCAATAATGATTGCACCATCTGGCATTAAGCCATCAGTACGGTTTTCAACAACACCTGCAATCCCTTTTTCTTTGAGGTCTGCCGTTGATACACGGGCATGTGGGTTCGATGGACCTGCAATATTACGTGTTACAGTAGAAAGATCAAAACGCAGTACACGTGGATATTCCGCTTGTTTCATATCCGATGCCCAAAGACCGATTTCTTTGGCATAGGTTTCAACCAATTTGATTTGATCCGCTTCACGACCTGTCAGCGTTAAATAATCAATAGTGTTCTGGTCAATGTAGAACATTGCCGCAGTTGCACCATACTCAGGCGTCATGTTTGAAATCGTTGCACGATCTCCAACTGACATGCTGTCCGCACCTTCACCAAAAAATTCTAAATAGGCACCAACCACACGCTCTTTACGCAAAAACTCGGTTAACGCTAAAACGATATCTGTTGCTGTAATGCCTGCTTTGCGTTGCCCGACCAGCTCTACACCAATAATGTCAGGTAAACGCATCCAAGATGCGCGACCAAGCATGACATTTTCGGCTTCCAAACCACCAACACCAACAGAAATTACGCCGAGTGCATCGGTATGCGGTGTATGTGAATCGGTACCGACACAGGTATCAGGGAAAGCAAGACCTTCACGATTTTGAATCACTGGAGACATTTTCTCCAAGTTGATTTGATGCATGATGCCGTTACCTGCTGGGATAACATCGACATTTTCAAACGCAGTTTTGGTCCACTCGATAAAGTGAAAACGGTCTTCGTTACGACGGTCCTCTACAGCACGGTTTTTCTCAAAAGCATCTGGGTCAAAACCACCGTATTCCACTGCCAAAGAGTGGTCAACAATCAACTGGGTTGGAACGACAGGATTTACTTTTGCTGGATCACCACCTTGGTCTGCAATCGCATCACGTAAACCGGCAAGGTCTACCAATGCTGTTTGTCCAAGAATGTCATGACACACGACACGTGCGGGATACCATGGGAAATCGTGATCTTGCTTACGATGGATTAATTCTTTGAGTGACTGTTCGAGAATGGCTGGATCACAACGGCGTACCAATTGTTCAGCCAATACTTTTGATGTGTATGGAAGTTTTGCATATGCGCCTTGCTGGATGTCTTCTACGGCTTGACGCACATCGAAGTATTCGAGCTGGGTACCTTGCAGGGGTTTACGATAATTTTTATTCATTGCGTTTGTGCCTCTTGCATCGTTTTGTACTGCGTGTCTAATGCTTGGCATAGTACACTGTCGAAAACCCATTTCCCAAATCGTTTATATTTCATAAACTTAGATATAAAAACAGGGGTTTTAGAAATATTTAGTAACAACTTCATTAAAATATTTGCACTAAAACTGCTTTTTTTTGAAAAATAGCGGAAAATAAGATTAATTCTTTAGTATTAGATTTAAGACAAGCGAGCAATTCATGAGCGATCTAGCTTTCTCCTCTTTTACCTTAATCGGTGTTGATGCGGTCAAGTTCTTACAAGGTCAAGTTACTGTAAATGTTGAAAATTTAGCTGAAAATATTAGTCAATATACGGCTATCTGCGATTTGAAAGGTCGAATTCATTTTGGCTTGTGGTTAAAAAAGATTAATCCTGAACATCTAGAAATTGTGACCACACAAGATCAAGCCGAAGAGTTTGCACAGCACATCAAAAAATATGGTGCTTTTTCTAAAATGAAACTTGAGTTGGTTGGGCAAGTTTTTCCAATACTCAATGGTTCTACAACTGACTTTTCTGCCAATGAGACTGATATTGCAGCGTGGGAAATTTCCGCCATCCAGAATGGTCAAGCCTATATCACTAAAGTGACTGACGGTTTGTTTCAACCTCAGGAATTACGCCTGCATCAACGTGAAGGTATCAATTATGACAAAGGCTGTTATCTTGGTCAGGAAGTAATTGCGCGTCTTTGGTTTAAAGCAAAACCTAAGGCTTGGTTACATGCTATTCAAGCTACGGGTACTGCCCCTGCTCCTGCTGAACAACTAAATAAGGGCGTTCAAGTCGTGAACAGTGCAGCTTTTGAAAATGGCTATATTGCACTGGTTGTTGCCCGTCCTGATGCTCTAGAAGAGTTGGGCGTGACTGTTTTAGCTCTACCTGAGCATTTGAGTGGTGATGTTGCTAGACCACAGTAACGATTTAATTTTTATATAAAGATAGCGTTGATAACGTTATCTTTATGCTATTTCATTAAAATCACACTTAAAAAATCTTTTAATTTATTATAAAATGATAAAAATCATTATATTAATTTATCTTTTTTATAACTATGAATCAGAGTTTCCAGGACTCCAAACATAAATTTATTGCCTTATATTATGGTGGATTTTCATTTTTTGCGATATGTATATTAATTTATCTCATTGATTTTAATAACATCAACTTATTCTCCAAAATGATTTATGGATTGATGTTGACTCAACTGATCATTACACTCTACGCTGCTTATCAATATTGGCAATTGAATATTACAGGACTTAAAATATTAAAATGGATCAGTTTTAGTTTAATTTTCTTATTAAGCACACCGTTATTTTTATATATCCCCAATATTGCCATCATATTTGGATTTTTCGTTGAATGGACAGATACATCATTTTTTTCTACCTTAAAACTACACGCAGGGTACAACACGACCATTACCTTGAATGGTGATAGTCCTTGGGGGTTTGGTCTTAATTTTATTGAAATTTTTATGTTTTATCGATTTAGAAAAATATTAAATAACACACAAATTCCATTAAAGGAAAAATGAAAATGAATAATTTAGAATTTAACGATCCTAAATACAAACTTATCGCTTTATATTATGGTATTTCTGCCATCATTGGATTGGGCTTGATTACCTATCAACTCTTTACCAATCCCTTTCATATTTTAGTATTCATCTTATATGTCTTAATTTACATTCAACTGGTTTTTATGTTGTTTGGTGCACTTCAATATTGGGACAAAAGACAAACAGGTTTAAAAATCTTGTTTTGGATTTCTTTAAGTTTAATTCCAGCATTTTATACACCTTTGATTGCCTATATTCCCAAAATTACCTCAGGTTTGTTTATTTATTTCGAAACTGGCTTTGGTGCAAATGGAGCTGGATTTGATGTATTCGTCTTCTACAATACAACGCTAAGAATTTTTAACGAACAATTTTGGCGTATTGGTATTAATTTAATTGAATTTTTTATTTTCTTACGTTTTTTAAATTTAGCCAAGGCACAAGATATTTCATTATCACCTTTCAGACCTTAGATATGCATTCATAGAAAAAAATTTAGCTTAAACAATTTCCCCCCTACTTCAATTATCGAAATATATTGATCATTGAATAAACTGAATGAGATTAATCTCAATTTTAATACAACAAAATGAATAGATACCTTCAAACCATGACATCTCAAAGAATCATCGTATTACTTCTAGTCAGTATCTTAAGTATCTGTAGTCATGCGCTATCGCCTGAACTGTTACAGCAACTCAAACAACAGCATATTGTTGATACGACTTCTACCCTAGACAACAATCAAATCGAAGCATTAAAAAATCAAAATAGACAGCTTTATCAGCAGAAAAATATTGATTTGAAAATATTAATGATCCCTACGATTGGAGATACATCAATAGAACAATATGCTGAACAAGTCTTTAATCAAATTAAAATAGGCAATTCAGAACTTAATAATGGCGTGTTGCTTGTCGTGTCTAAAGATGACCGAAAAATGCGCTTTGAAGTTGGCTATGGTCTGGAAGGTGATTTGACAGATGTGCAAATGGGACGAATGATTCGAAATACCCTTGCACCAAATTTTAAAAATAATGATTATTATCAAGGTCTTTCTCAAACCCAGAAAACGCTTTTCAATCAAAATATTTCATTGAGAGAGATCACCACAAAACACCCAGAAATTGTTTTCAATCTCAGCTTTTATGGTTACCTGTTTCTTTCTATTTTGCTTTGTATTCCAATGTATTGGGTCTATACCAAATTGGTTGTCAAACTGGGGACTGGAGGCGGATTAGCAGCCTTTGTCGCTTTTTTTGTGGTAGAGATATTTATTCATCTGTTGATTTTTTCTTATTTAAATCTTGCTAATTTAGGTTTCTTTTTAAGTGTGCTTATTCCAGTATATGCACCATTTTTAATTGCAGTCTTCATACCTAAAGATCAAAGCCATAAAATGTTGAAATGCATTTTGTATAGCCTGCCGCTTCAAATTTTTTCAATCTTTGGATTAGGTATTTTCTATCTAGTTGATTTCATTCCTACAACTGCAGTTTTTCTGTTGAAATGTTTAGCTATCTGCTTAATTTTAATTTTTTTACGTTATCTAAAATTTTTGTATCGGTTCAAACATCGCAATGAAAATCAATATTTAACAACTTACTACAATCAATATCTCAGAGAAAAAGAGCAACAACAGGCACGCGAGGAGGCTTTTGAAAGAGTTCAGGCACTACGGAAAAACTCCAATTCAGACAATAATTACACCTCAAATCATCATTCATCCTTTGATAGTCATCAAGATTCATCTTCAAGTAGCAGTTCATCATCCAGCAGCAGTTCATCATCCAATGATGAACGAGATTCAGGCGGCAGTTCAGGTGGTGGTGGTGCATCAGGTTCATGGTAAGTGTCAAGGTGCTTAACATGTGATGGAAGAAGATTATTTCCTCCTCACATAATAAATTACACCGCCTTTGTCATCGGAGAAATAAAATGAATTTTCATCAACTCGATAAATATCAGCAGGTCGACCATAGACATTTTTTCCCACTAAAAAACCATCCATGAAAGTCTCAAGTTTTTGTCCTTTACGCATAATCGCAATTTTGTAGCCATGACCAATTGAGGTATCTGTAGAACCATGTAAAGCGACCAAAAAAGAATTTTTGATACTGTCATCCGTATTAGGATGATCAAAATAATCAAAGCCAAGTGCAGATGAATGCGCAGGGAAATAGGCGTAAGGTGTTAATACATTTTTACAGCCACTTGAACGTTTGAATTTTGGATCGGCAAAAATTTTACCATTCGACGAATAGCATGAAGGCCAACCATAATCAGCATCACGTTTAAGGGCATAAAAAGTTTCATCAGGCTTATTTTTACCTAAATGGTCTGCCCCCTGATTGGTGGCAAATAAAACTTTACCTATCCATTTTAAACCCACTGCATTACGTAAACCTTGGGCAAAAATCTTTTGTTCAGAACCATCTGGGTTCATTTCTAAAACTGTTGCTCGAACTTTTTCTTTTTCAACACATGCATTGCAACTAGAGCCAACTGAAACATAAATTTTTCCATTGCCCCCTACAGCAATTGTCCGTGTTAGATGCCAACCACCATATTTGTAGCTTAAGCCATAGTCTGGAAAAGTAGCTAAAACTTCAGCTTTAGCCGTGGGTTTGGTTTCACCTTGGGTAAACTTACGTCGAGTGAGTTGGTCAGTTTCAGCTAAATATAACCAATCTTGCCCTGTATCATCTGTATAAAACTGAATCGAATTTGGATTTTTCAAACCAGTCATATAAGGAATTATTTTGCCAAATCGACCTGTTTCAGCATTCCATTGATCCAAAATATAGATGATGCCTTTTTTATTGTCCGATAAATCATGCATATCTGTGACAAACATTCTGCCATCAGGAGCTTTCGTAAAAAAGCGAACGCGTTTTAACCCTTCTGCGGCAGGAATGATTTCAAAATTTGCCGGTAAATTTAAAGAAAAGCGCTTTCCATTTTTCAAATTGATTTGATGAGGCACCAGCTTTGGCTGTTGAGCAAAAACGACCATTGGACAAACTAAATAGAGCAATAAGATTGAGAATATTTTCATCATTTTTTTATACGTCTCGATTAATCTTACGAAGAAACAGCTTCTTGTTGATATTATACAACTTAAATGATGAATACATAATCAAATGCTTTTGAGAAGATTCAAATGGACTCTTCATTCATTTGTAAAAATTGTTTCACTCATGTTCCTCTCCATTTAAAATTAACCTCACAGACTAAAAAAATATTAAAGATGTATTTATTCAATAAAGCAATTTATCAACAGTTCATGCTCTTAACACTGAGTCTATTACTCAGTATTACCTGTCATGCGCTATCGCCAAAAATGCTAGAAGAATTAAAAAAACACCATATTTTAGATACCACTCAAACATTAACTACAGCTGAGATTGAAAAGCTCAAACAGAACAACGAAGTTATTTTTAAACAAAAAAATATCGACCTTAAGATATAAGGGTCTGTGGACATTTCATAAATGGCTTGCGTTGTAGGTTAAAATTGAGCAGGCAAGGCATGAAATGAAGAGAATAGCGAGACTATTTTCAAGTTTCATAACGTAGCCTGAGATAATTTTAGCCACAACCCTGAGCAAGAACAAAGCACTGCTTTGTTTGCAGCGCAAGGCGTAGCGGGGACTAGCATGTTTTTTGGCGCTTCGTCGTTCCCTTGCGAAACAGTGTTTCTCATCATTTAGAATGACTAAATTTCGTATTTCGCGCCTAGAATCGCCTAAAAAACACACCTAGTCGCAAACATAGACGAATTGTCCACAGACCCTAATCATTTCCACTTTAGACGGCGAGGTAATCGAGCATGTGGCAAATGATATTTTTAACACCATCAAAATCGGTAATGCTCAACAAGATAATGGTGTGTTGTTACTGATCGCCAAAGATGATCGAAAAATGCGAATTGAGGTTGGCTATGGTTTAGAGGGGGATATAACAGATATACAATCTGGTCGCATTATTCGAAATACTCTCGCACCCCATTTTAAAAATGATGAATACTATACAGGTATTGCACTCGCACAGAATGAACTTGGTCAATCACCCAACTTAACCATAGACATTCCCAAACTTCACGACGTTGAACAAAAATCTACTCCTGATACGACAGCACAAAGCACATATCATTATGCTACGCCACAGCAAGAAAATCCGCATGTCATACACTTAGACCAACCCTCAAAGCACTTCATCAACTATTTCGTTGTTTTTATTTGGAATATTATGGTGAGTTGTATTTTAGTCATCTATTTTTCGCCAATTTATCAAACGCTTAAAAAACAGCAAATTCGAATCAAAGGAATTCCTTTATTTTTAATCATATTTTTGCCTATTCACCATCTATTTTGTTGGATTGTTACAGGACTAAATTTCTTTTTGCTTTTTGGCTTGTACGTTTTCGTTCTATGGCTGGTCGCTAAATTTAATCATTATCAAAATATCTATAAACTGATTAAATTATCGACTTTACCTGAAAAGATTCCAAAGAAATATGCTGTTTTATTGATCGGTATTCCAATTATATTGGCATTTCTTCTGCCAAACAGTTGGATTCCCGTATTGATGTTTTTTATTTTCTGTCCATTCATCTTGCTTTTGATTTGGACACTCATTTATTCGATAGCCAAGCCTTATCAACATTATTATCCTGCTGAATATCAGGAATGGTTTAAAGAAACACCTTCAACCTTTTCACGTTCATCATCCTATTCAAGCTCTTCCTCAAGTTCATCGAGCAATAGCTCATCTTCCTCTAGCTCCAGTTCATCATCGGGTAGCAGTAGAAGTTCTGGAGGTAGTTCAGGGGGTGGAGGCGCATCAGGCTCTTGGTAACCGTTAAGCCTGAGCGGCTAAATTCTATTTAAAAACCATGAAACAGTTTATTCATGTCCTTGCAGACATATTCCTTAAAATGAAAAGCACGGGCATGTTTTGCATCAAATTTTGCAGTTAAACCGTCTTTTTCAAAGCAATAGACACGATCATCTTGACTCACAAGAAACTCACCACCTAACTTGATCAGTAGCGCATCAATCTTGTCTTCGTCAGCAATACTTTCGTCCTGACTAATTTTGTCATAATTACGCTTAATCGCTTTAATAAACATGGTTTTCTCATCAATCTAATTGAATGACAATTATAACGTTTCAATTCATTTAAGTCTGTTCAAAGTGCTGATCAGCACATACTTACAACTTGTCTGGATCAATAAATACTTATAAAATGATTCCATCATGTGTTATCGCGGCTGCTGAACCCGATCAACTCATGAGTTTTATCCTATGGACATTACATCACAATTATTTGCAAACGATATAAACAGAAACCGCGCATGGAGACGTAAAGTCAATTTTTTACATCGTGGTCGAGATTGTAGACATACCTCAACCCTGTGGAAACCTGAAAAAGACTGGAAAATGCTTTGGAATAGATCACTCAAAAGATCTCGCTCCAAACAACTTGGGATTGAATATCCGCGTGTTTCCTCGGCAAAAAGACGAAAACAAGCACAATATGAGTTTTGGATGATCGCTGATTGAACAGCCTTTTTATATGTAGTCGTAATCAATGGCGTAGTCCCACTGCTGAGCGTATCTTTGCAGTGGGCTATGGCATTGCAACTCGTTCTGCTGGAACAAGCAAACATGCCAAACATACGATCTCTCTCAAAGATATCGCTTGGGCAGATATGATTTTTGTGATGGAGCAAAAGCACAAACAAAACATCAAAGAAAAATTCCCTCAACCACTACAACACAAAAAAGTGATTGTTTTGGACATTCCGGATGAATATCCCTACATGGATGAAGCATTAATCGAGCTTTTGAAAGAGAGCATGTTGCCTTATTTGCCTTAAATGAAAATATAGTGCTACAAGCAATCTGCACAATTCTCTACTAAATTCGCTACTGAATAGGTAAAAAATAAATTAGAATGATCTTGTCATGAGGACTGATCACAATTAAAAAATAAAGTGAATAATGCAGAATCCCTTCAATGTTTTTTCTATCCTTCGAACCATTACTCTCCTCTTAACAGCTTTGGGGCTTCTGTTGAGCTTGAGCTTTTTATTTAGATGTTCAGGTCCAGATTCAAATACCATACCTTTTGATGCAACCAGCGAGAAAATGGGAGTATTTGAAAAATATAACAACCAAATTTATGCTTCAGTACCGAGTAATGGTGATTACCTCATTCGCGAAGCAGATGCAAAAACATTTTATTTGCCAAATGACCATTACCAATACCGACAACTTGGCGCAGATCAAAAAAATGTCTACTGTGGTAACATCCTTTTAAAAGGTGTACAACCGCAAAAACTGAAGACTATCGGCAACAGTTATTTCACAGATGGAAAAGAGACTTGGTATTGTTCACCGATGACTGAGCGAAATGAAAATTTATCTGTGATTCAAGAAGTTTTTCAAATCATACTACAAAATTTTGGCATTGGTTCAAAACCACAAAGTTATCTTTATCCTTATTTTAAACTGGAACAGGGTGATCAACCTTATCTAGTCAATGCAGACATTGATACAGCCAGTAACGGAATATTGACCTATTATCGTGGAAAATTACTTCCAGATGCTCACTCTCATCAATTACGCTTAGTCTCTGGCGAAGAAAATCATATTTTTAGGGCAGATGGTACGAACGTATACTTCAACAACACACGACTTAGCTTAAAGGACAATCAAAAGCTTTATACCCTTGATATAGAGAACTCTAACAATCAAAGCTATTTATTCAATCCGATTGATGGCATGGTTTATGTCAATCAATTTGCTTTTGATCCACAATTTGCACCTTATCATCTGCTCAGCAAATATGGTGACCACAGCAATCATGCGTTATTTTATAACGACACTGGCATCTATTATTTTGATGTAAATAAAGAAAAAATGGTACGTGCTGGGGATAATCCATTTTTAGGACAATCCTTTAAAGAAATTGCGCCTGCAATTTTTTCGAATGGTCAGCAACTTCTCTACTTACAAGCCCGTGAATATCGAAGTAGCAAAGGTTCATCTTCCTCCAGAGTAACCCGTATTTTAAAATTAGATGAGCCGCAGGTTTCGACTTGGCAACAACTGGGAAATGTGAATTATAACAGTGGTAGCGTATGGAAAAATGGCAATGCTTTTTATTATTTTGACCAGCTTGGTGACAGCCAACTGATTCGAGCCACGGTTTATCATATTCGTGACCCACAAACCATTCAAAGTTTACTAAAAACTCAACCACGTACAGACGATATTCGTCAGTGGATTGATGAACAGAAGATGGTTGAAGCCAAACACACAACTTTGGTTGAGGCGAAGACAGAGAACAGCTCGGACAAATATTGGGGTTTTGTTGCTCCCCTCATCTTTGTTGTTATTTTCAGTGCTTTGATTTGGTTATTTAAAAGGTTTAATTTAAATTTTGCCCCATTTTATATTCGAAATCATAAATTGATTGTCAGCAATTTGATGCTGACTGCTTATCCTATAGCGCAGATTCAACAGGTGGAATTTAGTATAAACAGAACAACACATGCAAAAGGCTGTATTGGTCATTTCCGAATTGTACAACGCAATGGCAAACGCTCAATGAACTTCAACTTTAGTTCAAAGTTGAGTTTAAATGTAGATTCTCAAGCAGAATTAAATCAGTATATTGAACAATTACAACAGCAATTGGCACAACATGGTATTCACAGCATTTTGAAAAAATGAACAACAGGTTTGAGTGAGATTTTTTAATCTCAATTACATGATCTCAATATATTTTTGAGTACCATTAAGTGCACAATATCGATATTATTATTTCGAGTTTTATCATGAAAATTTGGTTATCTCTTCTCAGTTTAAGTATTTTTAGCTTTACTTCTGCACATGCGGACATCAAAACATTAGAACAAAACTTAAAAACTAAATATCCTGAAATTGAAGTGAAATCGGTACAGAACTCGCCGATCAAAGATGTTTATGAAGTTTATATGGGGGGGCGTATTGTCTATACCAATGAAGAAGCGAAATATTTCTTTGTCGGTAATTTGATTGATTTAAAAGAACAAAAGAATTTAACTGCTGAACGTGAACAAACTTTAAAAAGTATTGATGTCAAAGCATTACCTTTAAAACAAGCCATTAAGCATGTCAAAGGCAAAGGTGAACGTACCATTTATGTGTTTAGTGATCCCGATTGTCCTTATTGCCAACATCTTGAAAAAGAATTAAAAAATGTCGACAACGTGACGATTTATTTATTCTTATACCCAATCACACGTTTACATCCTAACGCTGAAAATGTCTCACAACAAATTTGGTGCGCTAAAAACCCATACCAAGCATGGCAAGATTATACCCTTGATAAAAAACAACCAAGTTCAACCAAATCTTGCGCCACCCCTGTAGAAAAGAATATCGCTTTGGCTAAAACGCTGAATGTAGATGGTACGCCAACTTTCTTCTTACAAGATGGAACACGTATTTCAGGTGCACGTGATGCAGGTGAAATTGAGTTATTGTTAAAAGCAGTTAAATAATTTTTTCGAAAAGCAGAAGCAATAATTTTCATTTCTTCTGCAAGAATAACTTTAAAACATGCTTAATTTATGCTTATCTACAAAAAATCTAAAACATAAATGCACCAACAAATACAATTGGTATGTTTACATTATTAATTTTCAAATTATGATTAAAAATGTCATCAATCCATTCTGACACCATAAATGGAATTATGTTGAAATTAAAATCAGGTACCGTTTCAAAATGAAAAAAACACTTATTGCAGCACTTCTAAGTTTATCTTGTATTTCAGCATTTGCTGCTGATGCACCTAAAACGAATGTTGATCCTGCTTTTGCGAAGGCACAAGAACTCATTCAAGCAAAAAATTACCCAGCAGCCTATCAAGAATTAGATCGCCTCGCTAAAACAGGCAATGCGCAAGCCTTATATAACTTAGGCTATTTAACCCAAACTGGGCAAGGTACTGCCAAAGATGATAAAAAAGCATTGAAATATTATCAGGATGCTTCAGCAAAAGGCTATCCAGTTGCAAGTTATGTGTTGGCTCAAAGCTATGCTGTAGGACAGTTAGGTTTAAGCAAAGATGAAAAGAAAGTTCGTGAATACTTAGAGAAATCATCATCTCAAGGTTTTGATGACGCGACTGTAGAATTGGCTGTTTTATTATTTGCAGAGGGTACGCCTGCATCAGACAAGTTGGGTTTACAAAAACTTGATCCTTTAGTGAAAAAAGATTTTGCACCTGCGATTCATGCCAAAGCCCTCTATGACATTACAGATGGTTTAAAAAAGAAAAATGCAACCACGGTGAATCAAGGTCTCAATGAAATTCAAAACTTAGCCAAAAAAGGCTATATTCCTGCATTAATGGCTGTAGGAAATATGCTGACCAACGGCAATATCATTGATCAAAACTTACCTGAAGCGCAAAAGATTTTCGCTGAGTTAGCAAAAAATAATGTGCCTAAAGCGAAAGAATCCCTAGAAGTGGTCAATAAGTTAATTGCTGAGAAAGCTAAAGCGCCAGCAAAAGCAGCACCTCCAAAAAAATAATCTGCCAAAGTGTAAAGCACACGCTTATGTGTGCTTTACCACCATACACCGATCAAAACACTCACAATCATAAAACTCAAAAATGTACTGATCATCAACGGTGTCAGTGCTTTTTCATTCAAACCATAAATCTGTCCAAAAATTCCAAAGATCGAAGGCATCGGCAAAGCTGCAATTAATGTACCTGCATAAATCATTTTTTGATCTAAGTCCGTAAAATGGGTAAAGCCCAAATAGACCAAGATCGGCATACAAATATTTTTTGAGACCACAAGATAAATGGTTTGCAGATTAAAGGATTGAATAGTGAGCCCCACCATTCCCCCGCCAATAATAAAGAGTGCCAGTGGCGAAGCTGTTTGCCCAAGCATAGCAAAAACGGAATCCAACAGATGTGGAATCTGTATATTGAAAACTGCGCAACTCATGCCAATCATTACCGATAGAAATAGCGGATTTTTTAGTAAGGTTATAAAGGTTATTTTTAAGATAGCGACTAAATTAGCTTGTCGTTGGCGTCCAATTTCAGCCAAAGTTAACATTAACGGCACAAGAAAAACACTTTCGATGATGACCACCAAAGAGATATAAATCATGGCCTCACTGCCGATGAGCAAAGTTAAAATTGCAGCACCCAATAGTCCTGTATTGGACATGGAAGCCCCCAATGAAAACACTGAGGCATGGGTAAAATGATTTTTAAAAATTTTCTGCCCTATGAAGAAAGCCAGAATAAATAAGGCAAAAGTGACACTTGCATAAACGAAAAAATATGCTGGATACCAAATCTCATGCAGATCTTTTGAAGCTAAGGCATGAAGGAGCAAAGCAGGCAAAGCGATTTTGATCACAAAAGCGCTCAAGGCTATGATCTGTGCTTTATTTATTAATTGGATTTTGACAGAGATAAAACCCAGAAATAACAAGAAAAATACTGGAAAAATTACCGAAAAAATCATTTAAACCGTTCCTTTTCCAGAACTTGTAAATAAAGATATATCCTAGAATATATCTTTGATGAATATAAATACTTTAAAAGAATAATAGATTACACAAAACTGTAATGTCATCAGTATGCTGAAAACAAATCCTTTATTCCATGAGGCTGACAACGTAAATACTGAGGTGCAATCGAAATGTGAGCGCCCAGTTTCGCTGCAGCATGCCATGGCCAACGTGGGTCATACAAGATTGCTCTTGCCAATGCAATTGCATCTGCCTCACCCTGCTGAAGAATCTGTTCAGCCTGTTCAGCCTCGGTAATCAACCCGACCGCAATTACTGGAATATTCACTTGTTGTTTAATTGCATTGGCAAATGGCACTTGATAGTTTGCACCAATCTTGATGTTTTGTTGAGCATGTAAGCCGCCTGAGGATACATGGATATAGACCGCTCCCAACTGCGCCAAGGCTTTTGATAAACCAATACTCGACTCAATGTTCCAACCATTTTCAGCATCCATCCAGTCCGTTGCTGAAAGGCGTACACCTATAGGATAATTGGCAGGCACTGCATTTCGAATGGCTTGAAAAACCTCTAAAGTTAAGCGAATACGATTTTCAAAACTGCCACCATATTGATCCGTACGATAATTCGACAATGGCGACATAAATTGATGTAGCAAATAGCCATGGGCTGCGTGGATTTCAATCAATGAAAAACCTGCCTCAACAGCACGGATTGCAGCCTGAGCAAAATCACCAATGATGATTTGTATTTCATCAAGCGTTAATGCGTGTGGTGCAACATCTTCAATGTTGAATGCAATATCACTGGCAGAAACTGTCTGCCAACCATGCGCATGATCTGCTGCAATTTGCCCTTTCCCCAACCATGGTTTATCCGTTGAGGCTTTACGACCTGCATGTGCAAGTTGTACGCCAAAAGGCGTTGGCGCTATCGTTTTTACTTTATTCAATAAAGCCTTTATTTGATCTCGTTGAATATCATTCCACAAACCAAGGTCTGCATAGCTGATACGTCCTTCTGCTTGAATCGCAGTCGCTTCAACAATACACAAGCTTGCACCTGACAAAGCATAATTTGCCCATTGCTGTTCGTGCCAATACGTGATTTCACCTTGATCAGTTGCAGAATATTGACACATTGGTGCAATAATTATTTTATTGCTCAGTGCGAGCGAGCCAAATTGAATGGATTCAAATAACTTCGGTTGAGCAGACATAAATTACTTTCCCAGCGAATTAAAATTGTATGGTGACACTCAAACCGGCACTCCAGTTAATACCATCTGCAGGTTCAAAGAATCGCCCATTACCATCATTTACAATGACTGAACCCACATAGTTTTTGTCGAATAGATTATCGACTCGAGCAAAACTACGGACTTTCCAATCTTTGTTTTTCCAGATATAACCGACATTTAGGCTGGTGACTGTATAACTTGGTGCAGTATCTGTATTGAGATCGTCAACATAGATTTTATCCATATAACGAACATCGACCCCAGCATTTAAACCACTTTCTGGAAGCCAACCAAGTCCAATAAAGGCTTGATTTTTAGCAATACCGGGAATGTAGTTTCCTCTTTGGATGACTTTTTTCGGATCTGTATTTGGGATATCGGCATCAAATGTTGCATCTAGGAAGCTATAACTGGCTTGTGCAGTAATATCTTTCCATAATTTTTTATTCCAAGACAATTCAACGCCCTGACGCAATGTCTTGTCTGCATTTTGGTATGTCGCTCGACCATCCACAGAACCGGCAGAAACAATATCATCTCGTGTATTGCTTTGAAAAACTGCAGCCGTGAAATTACCCAATTGATTTTGTGCCTTTAAACCCAGTTCATAGTTATCACTGGTCGAAGGTTTCAGTGCAAAGTTTATCCCTGAAGTTCCACTGGTTGGATAAGCCATTTCAGTGAAAGTTGGTGTTTCAAATCCTTTGGCATAGCTGAGATAACTGCTAATCTCAGGCGTAATTTCCCATGTCAAAGCAGCTGATGGAAGTAATTTTTTATAATCTGTTTGCCCACTATCGTTGCCATTAGAGCTTGTGATGTAATGATCTTTAGATTCATAATGGACATTGCTATAACGCAATCCTGTATCTAGCCGTACAGTTGGTAAAAAATGCCAAGACGCCTGAAGATAAGGGTCTAAATTCCATAAAGTATTTCGTTCATCACGGCGTAGCTTACCTTTTACTCCATATTGACCATTGGCATCAAAATTTTCATATCCTTGGCGATCTTCATTCATGGCATCATAAGCAAGCCCTAAACTGATACGCGTGTTGGGCAAAAGCTCTTTACCTGTCCAACGTAAATCTGCACCATAAAAATCTCTAGAGAAATCAATAACACCACCTGCATGACGAGGATTCTTTTGAGCAGTATTCGGAATAGATTGATATTGTGTGACCTCTCGATGACCTAAATAAGCCATTGAATAAATTTCATTTTGGTCGTTGATGGGCTTGGTCCAATTAACACCTGTTTGTGTCTGATTAATATCTTTGCGCACATTATAGATATTTTTACTATCATTCACTTGTTTAGGGTTTTGCTTCCATTGATCCCGACTGAGACCTTGTGGATCATCCGCATGAATATTTACATAATTGGTGATCCAATTAATTTTTGAGCCATCATCCAAATCCCAAGTGAGTTTAGCATTACTCAAGGTTTTTCTTGCTGCACTATGATCACGATAGCCATCAGTATCAAAATACGAAGAACTAATCACATAACTTGGCTCATTGGCTTTATCGGCACCACCTTGTAAAACAATATCAGCACGCCCTTTATTGTTACTTCCACCAGAGTATCCTAACTCAATCGAATCGCGTCCTGTTCCCTCTTTGGTCGTGGTTAGAATCGTCCCACCTGATGAATTTCCATAGAGTGATGAAAAAGGTCCACCCAGTACTTCAATATGATCCAAACTGCTTAAATCAATATTTGACGTCTGACCTTGTCCATCGGGCATGGTTGCAGGAATACCATCCACATACAAACGGATACCACGGACACCAAAGGTTGAACGTGCACCGAAGCCTCGCATGGACAGTTGTAAATCTTGCGCATAATTTTCACGGTTATTGAGCTGTAAGCCCGGAATGCCTTTGAGAGTTTCAGTGAGGTTCACTCCCATATTATTTTGATTTTGTTGTTGGTCTATACGATAAACAGATGCAGGCGTATTGAGTATGCTCGTGTCTGAGCGTGTTGCTTCAACTTTAATGGTGGGGAGTTGCTGAGTGGAATCCTGAGATTCCGATTCAGCATAGATGTTCTGGGAAATACAGACTGTTAAACAAAGTAGTGTGGTATTAATTTTTAAATGTTTCACTCTTTGCATCTAGGTTTCCTCGGGTGATTGCAGAAAATAATTTTAGAAAATAATTTTAGACCCCAAGCCAATGACCAATGCATTGTCGACCTGATTGGTTGCACCAGGATGCACCACATACTGCACTAAAGGACGAAGCATGAACCATTTGGCAGGGTAATATGAGTAATTTAACTCAACATTATACTCTGCATCTTCATTCAGCTGTCTTAAATTTGTGCCTAAGCGACTATTATTCACATAATCCGTATAACGATCGTTCAAATGTACTCTATTGACGGCTAAGCCTAGAATATCGTTGGGTTGGCTTTTAAATAGTCCATAGTACTTTAAACCCAGTTGTTGTGAATCACTTACGGCTGTTGTCGTCCGATCATGTACAGTAAAATTACCAAAGCTATGTAGACCTCGTTTGCCCTCACCTACTGAGGTCAATTGCTGTTCAAAGGCAATCCAGCCGCCATATGTACGATCTTCAGCCTTAGTTCCTGCTTTATAAGCCACATCGTACTGATTTTTTGCCTCGTCAGCAGTATTATAAAGCGTACCAAAGCGATAACTGCCAGGTAAAGCATTGAAACCTTGCTTTGGTGACCACACCACCTCAGAAAGAATATTTACACCATCAGCATGTTTGGTATCCAAGTTCCAGCCTTGACGCTCCAAAGCATTGTCTGGGTTGTATTCAAAAACACCGACTTGTGCGAATAACTCAGGATTGATTTGATACTTCAAACGTCCGCCCCATTGTGAAACGGGTGTGTTATACCAAAGCTTACCTTGCCATTTCCCCATTTGTGCAGCACAGAATGCATTACCTTGGAAATCACAAGCCATGGTATTAAATTCAGTCCCCAAACCCATTCGACCCACACGAATACTGAGCCCTTGTTCTTTAAAATTCTTCTCAATATAGAGCTCACTCAAACGACTTCCTGAATTACCTCGTCCCCAGTTGGCTTGAGAGTTTGCCCATTGTGGTGCATCAGGTGCCTGAATCCCTCTTAATGATGTGCTTTCCCCTTGACGTGCTGTGACTAAAGCACGAATCGTAACATCACTCCAACCTGCTAATTTCGTCATATCCAAAGTAGTTCCAAGACCAAACTGGGTTGCAAAGGTTAGTGCTTGATGTGCATCATAACCACCATCAGCGAGATATGAACCATCCATGGCAATCGTACCATCGAATTTGATCCCTTTTTCAGCCCACTCAGTACGTGTACCATTCCAGTCCCCTGTCATGGTTGATCCATGCAGGTCAAAAGCATCTTCAGCCGATGCAACAGACATCATGGTAAAAGTAGAGATTGCCAATAAAGGATAAGCAATTTTTTTCATGGGGCAGCCTAATTTGGAGCAGAATGAATACAGATAATTTTGTTAATTTCAAACTTTTGATCCTTATAAAATTAATATAAAAATCATATTTTAAAATCACAATCACGCCTAAAATACTATGGAGAATCCAAATTATTTATAGAGATTATTTACTAGAAATTTACACATTTTTTTACATATAACTATCAGATATTTTTTATCAATCGGAAAACTTTATTTTATCAATAAACTTTATTTTAATTAACAAAAGCTTATCAAACACGCTAACGTGTCATTCTGCGATTTATCTTATGGGTTCAACCTAAAGTCGTAGGACTAACAGTATCACACTTTAAAGCCATCCCATTCTTGCATACAATAATGAGCTCTTATCCCAATACGACACATGCATGCCTGAATTACCTGAAGTTGAAACAACTAAAACCAGCTTAGTTCCCTTAATCGATCAGAAAGTGATGTATGTCCAAGTCCGTGAATCTCGCTTACGTTGGCCAATTCCCGAAGATATTCAGCAACTTCAAGGTCAAAAACTCATTGGTTTAACTCGTCGTTCCAAATATATTTTGGCTGAGTTCGAACGTCATACAATGCTCTGGCATTTAGGGATGTCAGGCAGCTTTAGAATTTGTGATGAGTCAGATGAAATGAGAAAGCATGATCACCTCATCATTCAATTTGAAGATATGCAATTGCGCTATCATGATCCACGCCGATTTGGCTGCATTATTTGGCTGAATGAACAAAGCCAAAGCAAACTTATTGATACTTTAGGTCCTGAACCCTTAAGTGATGAATTTAATGCTGAATATTTGTTTGAAAAATTAAAAAATAAAAATGTCGGCACAAAAGTTGCAATCATGGATAACCATATCGTCGTTGGTGTAGGAAATATCTATGCAACTGAAAGCTTATTTAATTTGGGTATTCACCCTGCCCAACCTGCGTCAAGCTTATCAAAGCTACAAGTTCAAAATTTGGTGATTGAAATTAAACGAATCCTAAAGCAAGCGATTGATTTGGGTGGGTCAACTTTACGAGATTATAGCAATGCGATGGGTGAAAATGGCTATTTTCAACAAACTTTGTTGGCATATGGTCGCGCAGGTGAAATGTGTATCAACTGTGAAACGACTTTGGAAAATCTAAAACTTGGACAAAGAGCCAGTGTTTTTTGCCCCCAATGCCAACCACTTAAGCGAACCAAAGATACGCCTAAAAAGACACGAGGAAAAATGAAATGAAAACAGCAATCGTTCGACATATTCTCGTCAAAGACAAAGATCTTGCAGAGCAGCTCAAGAAGAAGATCCATGATGGCGCTGATTTTGCCAAAATTGCGAAACAACATTCAATGTGTAATTCAGCTAAACGTGGTGGTGAATTGGGTGAAGTGAAAAAAGGACAGCTTGTTCCTGTGATTGATAAATTGGTATTTACTGCGGCTGAACATATCCTACATGGACCTGTAAAAAGTCAATTTGGTTTTCATTTGGTTGAAATTAAATTTCGTATGGATTTTTAGGGTCTGTTGACATTTATGGTTCATAATTTAACCTACAAGGGGAGCCATAAAAATATACAAGCTAATGCAACAGAACTTTCATAGTTCCGTTTTAACTTGTCGTATCGTGTGGCTATTCCTCGAAATTGCTTTAATCTACAGAACATATTTTCTACTAAGTGCCTGATTTTATATAAATACCAATCCATATGGTCATTGTTT